>CAISJI010000201.1 GCA_903885565.1 uncultured Planctomycetaceae bacterium | reverse complement strand
GCAAGCGATCAACATCCTTGCAAACGATGAGGCCGGCAATGGCGCCTAGAAAACGCTTGTCAGAACAGAAACTAGAAAATCAGGGGGCCCGTCCCAGGACGTTGCCAGCCCTGCGGGCGAGGGGGTAAGATCGGGGGGGAAGGCGTTGGATGCATTTGCCTTCCTTGGTATGCGGAAAGCCTGAGTCAACCCATCTGTCCTGCCTGCCTCGCAACCGTTGAGGGAGATCATGAAAATCATCCGAACGAGTTTTTTTGTCGCCTCGCTTCTTGTCTTTTTCGGTCTCCTGAGCCAGTACGCCACTCTTCCGCACTCCCTTGCCAAGCGATTTGCTCCGCCCCAGCAAGCTGCTCTTGAGAACGCGATAGCGACACTTTCAACGCGAGACCCGAACGCAGCCAAATTGCTGCGTTCCCTTCAGGACAATCGCGATCGTCGCGCGATTGAAGCCACGCTCCGCGAGCAGCAGAGCCTGCCGAGCGGCGACCCGGTGCGCAGTGCTGAACTCATCGCTCAACACCTCAACGACACCGAAGGGTCGCCCGCAACACAGCGATATGAACTCGCGAAGATCGCCGGCGACACGGCCCTCCTCCGTACCCAGGCCGAGCGAGATGCGTTTCTTGTTGCCCACGGCACCGCGCTGGACGCTTTATCGTCTCTGCGAGCGGTACCCGAGCACGGCAATGAAATCGCCGACCAATCCGTCACGGACTACCTGGCACGACTACGGACAGCCACTGCCCACCCCGCTCTGTTTCGCCGTACAGCCTCCGATCCAATTGCCATGTTGCTCTTTGACGAAGTCACTGATGAAGCCGTGCGGGATTTCTATATACGTTCGAATGATGACCGCACCCATCCCGATTGGTTGAAGGAGATCATCGCCGCGAGCGTTCAGGGGGCTCCAAAGGCGGCCTCACCCATGCGCCTTACCTCGTACGCCCGCTCGACTGACGAGCCAAGCGACGAGCCGCCATCACTTTCTGTAGGCGATGTCGTTCGTATCGCCTACGAGAACCATCCCGTATTCCAGCAGACGATCTTCGATGACCTCGCCTTGCCGGAAGCCCAAAGACGACCGCCAGCGGTCGTGGTGTCTCTTTTTCAGGAATACGGGCCAATTATCCGTATGGCGGTGGGGCCCGCGGGCAATGTGCCGCGTTCCGAAATCCTCGACGTGATTTTCGCAAACGAGGACTTCATCGAGAATGCCTCCGACCGCGAGGGTCGTGAAGCACCGGTGAAATTAGCTGCTCACTTTGCTTACCTCCAAAAGAGCAAGCCTGGCGTGTGGCGTGAGGCACGCTACTCACCCTTGGCACTCAGGCTGGAGAAGGAGGCGCCGGATGACGCAAACGTCGTTCTCGAGAAATATGGTCCCGACGACGTAGCCACGCTCCTTTTCACCGGGTACGAAGACTCTTTGCCTAAGGCGACGAAGAGCGTCGCGCAGTTCGGCGATCTCGCGATAACCGTGCTGCAGATGTACTCAGACGAGCAAGGAGGCAGCAGCGGCCTGTTTCACCGAGCGTTGACGAACCCTAGGATCGGAACTCGTATTGTTCCGTTTGTCGCATCAAAGGGCGATCAGGGTCTCGCTCAGGTCGAAGACAACATCGGCTGGCTAGACAAATACTTTAAGGAAGACGGAACTCCTCGGGAGAAGTTCTGGATGGAGGCACTTCCTTTCGTGGGCGCCCCAGCCAACGTTGTCAAGAACATGGTGAGCGGCCATCCGAACGAATGGAGTGAACTCGGATGGGCAGCGCTCGATATTGCTGATGTCGGGTTGCTGGTTTGCACATTTGGCGCAAGCGCCGCCAAGCAACCAGCTCAACAGACAGCAAAACAAGCCGCCAAGGCTGCAGCACGACAAGCCGCCAAACAAGCGGCGATCAAGGGTGCAGTGACGGCTACGCGAACTTCCGCAAGGGCAGCAAGGTCGCAGCTCGGCAAGTCGCTGCTGCGGGCAGCTCGGGCTGTGGGTTCGGTGGCCGTTTTCACCGGACGCGTCCTCACGAACGCGTGGAAGGTGCTCAAGTACGTACTCAGCCTCTCAAACACGGCAATCACGACCGTCATCACCAAAGCCAACGATCTGCGCAAGGCGTGGGCTACCGTACCGCAGGCTGTTCGGCGCGCTGTCTACGGAGGACTCCTCGCTGCCACGCTGTACACACGAGTGCGATACAAGACGCTCCCAGACCTCCATTTGCTTGGCGAGGAACTTGGGCGATTCACAGGCAATATTGTGGGTCAGGCCGGAAAAACTGCGGCAACCGCCTTTGCCGCCTTCGTCGACGCGGCGTTTGGCGACGTCTTGAGCCGTTTTGGGAGATTCTCTGGCTGGGTCGCGTACTTTTCTGCCGTGATGTTCTTTGGCGCTATCGCATGGAATACCCGCCCGGTTATCGGAAGGAGAATTCGGTATGCCTGATGTGTCCCCAGCCGACTCCGCACGCCGTTCCGGTCCCAATGGTTTGGAAGAGCCAATCAAGGTCTGCCTGCTTGGAGCGACAGGTGCTGGGAAAACCTGCTTTATTGCGGGGCTGGCCGTTTTGTCGGAGCCCAACAGGGCTTCCATCATCACCGTACTCCACGACAACAAAGGTACCGCGGACTATCTGGACAGCCTTCAGGCCACGCTGCGGAGCGGACAGTGGCCACCACCAAACAATGCAACATTTATTCTTGACATGACCGTTATGGTCGAAGGGCGTGCAATTGACTTGCGCATCGTCGATTATCCCGGGGAGGACTTTACCGGCGCTTTGCGCACGCTGGACACAGCCGAGATCGATGAGCTTTATCGATTCTCCAAGCAAGCGCAGATTTTTCTGCTGCTCTTTTCGCCACACCGTGATCTGGCTGCGAGTAACGCCAGTGCAGTCAGCACCATGCTACTCGCTCGGCAGCGAGCGCATCTTCAAGCGATCGCTCAGGTCTGGAAGGAGCGAGAACTCGGCACACCCGGGGGAGACAAACGCTCACACCCGGTCGAACTTGGGCTCGTCGTGACGCAGTGCGACCGCGTGCCCGGTCTCACGAGTCCGCGAACAGCCAGAGAGTTCTTCAAATCGCGCGCTCCCAATCTCCTTGGCAAACTCACCGATCTTGCCGATAGCGCGAACTTCTTTGGCATTTCAGTCTTGGGCAGGCCTGCTGATGGCGACGGCACCTTGGTAACGATCGCCAACTCGCCGCCTCCGGAGCCACTCAATCCGTTTGGATACGAGCCACTTTTTCGCTGGATTAGCAACTACTCCTCTCGGCAACGCAGGCGACGAATACGTCCTTGGGTTATCGGCACCGTCTGTACGCTAAGCATTGCCACTGCAGTCTGCTATGCTGCCTGGCAAGCTGAAGCGAAGAG
>CAISJI010000200.1 GCA_903885565.1 uncultured Planctomycetaceae bacterium | reverse complement strand
TCCAGGGCCTTTCGCTCTCTCGAAAGTCGGCTGCGCTTCGCCTTCCATGGCTCCGCTGGCCGCCTACGCCGGCTCCTGGGGCACGGGCACCCCCTCCCCGAACATCGATCAGGAAGAGCGACGGAGGCGGAGGGATCGGCGAACTTTTTGTGCGCGCAGGGCCGCTGCGGCCAAGTGACGAAACCTGCGCCGTCCCGCAGCCGATGCGCAGCAGACAAGCCACGCACCACGGAAACCGGCTGCGACAATCTAGGCCGTCTCGGCCACGACGTCCGCCAAGATCTCGACGGAGTCGGCAATCTGCTCCTCGGAGTGTTCGGATGTAATGAAAAATCGCACCCGGGCGGCACTTTCGCGCACTGCTGGATAGAGGATCGGCTGGGCGTTGATCCCCCGCTCCAGAAGTTTCTGCGAAACGGCAATCGCCCGGCTGGAACTGCCGACGATGATCGGAATCACCGGCGTGTCGGCGCTTGAGCCAGTGTCGAGATCGCAGTCGGCAGCCAGCTTCAAAAACAGCTCCGAGCGTTCTCGCAGGCGGGTCACGCGCCATGGCTCGCGGCCAATCACCCGCAGGCTCTCCAGAGCCGCCGCGGCATTGGGGGGAGAGCAGGCGGTTGAAAATACGAACGCGGGGGTCGTGTAGCCGAGGTAGCGAATCAACCGTTCGCTCCCGGCCAGATAGCCGCCACCGGCCCCGAGCGCCTTGCTGATCGTGCCCATCCACAGATCGCCCGCTGCCGGATCGACGCCGTAGAAATCGCAGATCCCCCGCCCGCCCGGCCCCATCGTGCCGACAGAGTGGGCCTCATCCACATAGAGCAGAGCGTCGTACCGCTGCTTGATCTCGATGAACCGGGGCAGATCGGGGTAATCGCCGTCCATGCTGTAGACGCCCTCGATCGCCACCGCGACGCGGCGGTACTGCGACCGGAGATCGCGCAGCAATTTGCCGAGTTGCTCGTGATCGTTATGGCGGAAGGACCGCTTGCCCGCCTTGGAGGCGCCTGCCCCCTGCATGATGCTGTTGTGGGCCAGTTCGTCGTAGAGGATCAGATCCTCGGCCCCAAAGAGGTGGTTGAAGACCGATGCGTTGGTGCCATAGCCGCAGGGAAACACGACCGCCCGCTCAGTCCCCAAAAACGCCGCCAGCTCCGTGTCGAGTTCGTCCAGGATCGTGTTGTTGCCCCCCACCATCCGGCTCGCCGAGGCACTGCAGCCAAACTGGTCGATCGCATCCTTGGCCGCCCGGGTAACATCCGGATGCCCCGCCAGCCCCAGATAGTCGAAGCTGGTGAAGCTCACCGTATCTTTGCCGCCGATGCGGACTGTCCGCCCGCGAACCCGCTGCGTGACCCGCAGGAAAGGATTGACGAGCCCCGCACTTTTTAAGCCCTGCAGACGCTCCTCAAGGGCGTCACACTCCGGAAAAGTGCCGGGGGCTGCGGGCCTGACCTCGGTGCGGGAGGCGACCGGAGTTGCCGGCCGAGGCGCCAAAGCAGCCACTGCCCGATCGGCGGCATCAAACATATGGACGGAAATGCATTCGATGAGGTCGGCGCAGGTGGCGACAGCGTCCAGCCACTCTTCCCGAAAGCGCATCTCATACCGGGCTTCGATGCGATTGACGGCGTCGAACAGGCGGTTTTTGTCGATGCCAGCCTCGGCGAGCGAAGAACGGGGCGTGAGGCCACCGGGCACCCCGCCAACCTGCACACGGCCGAGTTCGGCCAGCACCATCCTGGTGATCGCCGAACGGCCGGAGCCGATCGATCGATCGCTCCTGCCGGCCCACGTCTGTTGACTCAACTCCGGCTTCATCATTTCCTGCACGTTGACGTTCCCTTCGCGCGGCACACGATTCACGCCGCGGAGTATTGAGCCCATCTCCTCACAGGTGTCGCGCGGGCCTGCGCGTCGCCGGCTCCGCCCGACGATTTGCTGAATATAGAGAATCGGGAAGCATTCAAACACCGGGTGCGCCGCCGATTCTGCACCGCTTCACCGTCGCAACGTGCGCAACTGCCGGGAAAGAGAGCACTTTGCCAAGGCATGCCTGTCGGGATGACTCTGATGCCCAAGCCGGTTGCAGCGATGCGGGACAGTCTGCAGGGCCGCCGCGTTGTGGCTCAACGTGCCACGAGCGCGGCTGTCGGTCACGTGGCCAGCAACTTCCGCAGCACAAACGGCAGGATGCCCCCCGAGAGGAACTGATCCATCTCCACTGGCGTGTCGATCCGCACCAGACAGGAAATCTCGCACACCGATCGATCGGGCCGCGTGGCTTTCACTACGACCGTGCTCCGCGGGCTGAGGCTTTCGAAAGGAATGTCGAACGTCTCCTCTCCGGTCAGCCCCAACTGCTGCCATGGCTCGGGAAGCACCAGCGGCAGCACTCCCATGCCGACCAGATTGGAGCGGTGGATGCGCTCGAAACTGGCGGCCAGCACTGCCCGTACTCCCAGCAGCATCGTGCCCTTGGCAGCCCAGTCGCGCGAACTTCCGGTGCCATATTCGGTGCCGGCGAGCACCACCAGAGGAGTTCCGGAAGCCTTGTATTTCAGGCTCGCGTCATACACCGACAGCACCTCCGCGCCGGGCAGCAACCGCGTTACGCCCCCTTCGGTTCCCGGTACGAGCAGGTTGCGGATGCGGATGTTGGCGAACGTGCCCCGCGTCATCACCCGATCGTTGCCGCGGCG
>CAISJI010000199.1 GCA_903885565.1 uncultured Planctomycetaceae bacterium | reverse complement strand
TATTCGCTCGGCTTCGACACCGCTTGGGATCCCAAGGCCGATTCGAAGACCCAGCAGCACGGCGTAGATGTGGTCGTCGACAAGAAGAGCGACCTCTTCCTCGATGGCACAACGCTCGATTTCCACGAGGGGATCGACAAGCGGGGCTTCACGTTCGTGAACCCCAATGCCAAGAAGAGCTGTGGCTGTGGCAGTTCGTTCCAGGCTTGATCCTCCTCCAACACCAGCGGTGCAGGAGGGTCGGTGGCTAAGGGCAAAGTCTATATTGTTGGCATCGGTGATGACGGTGTCGAAGGCATGACCGCGCAGGCACGTCGCCTCCTCGAGGGGGCTGAGGTGCTGCTCGGACCGGAGACCTGCGCATCGCTCCTGCCGCCGGCCCTGGCTGCGAGGCTGGAAACAACCGCCAGTCTGGATGAACTCGTTGACCGCATCGAACGCGATTCCGATCGCGATCTGGTCGTGCTCGCCTCGGGCGATCCGCTCTTTTACGGCACGGCCCGGTATGTTTGCGGCCGGCTGGGCAAAGACCGCTTCGAAGTGGTGCCGCATGTCAGCAGCATGCAATTGGCATTTGCCCGCGTGAAAGAGAGCTGGGAGGAGGCCTTTCTGGCCAATCTCTCCGGCCAATCGATCGAACGGGTGATCGACCGGGTGCGGACGAGCGAAACCGTCGGGCTGTTCACCAGCGAGCAGTGGCCGCCGGCGGCGGTGGCCCGCACGCTCCTGGAAGAGGGGATCGACTCCTTCCAGGCCTACGTCTGTGAGAATCTGGGATCTCCCGACGAACGCGTCACTCAGGGCAGCCTCGCCGATATCGCCAAGGATTCCTTCGGCCCGCTCAACGTGATGATCCTCGTGCGCAAGGCCCGGGCGGCCGACAAGCCGGGGCAGGTGGGGCGGCGCCTGTTCGGCAATCCTGATGAGTCGTTCCTGCAGTCGCGTCCCAAACGCGGGTTGCTCACGCCGGCTGAAGTGCGGTCGATGGCGCTGGCGGAGATGGGCCTGCAGATTGGCAGCGTGGTGTGGGACGTGGGGGCCGGCAGCGGATCGGTGGGGCTGGAAGCGGCCCGGATCGCCCGCGAGGGAACGGTGTATGCCATTGAGATGGATCCGGACGACCACCGGCTGATCATCGCCAATGCGGAGCGCTTCGCGGTGAAAAATCTCCACGCCGTGCTCGGGCGGGCCCCGGAGGCCTGGGCCGAACTCCCCGATCCCGATGCGATCTATGTCGGCGGCAGCGGGCGGGATGTTTCGATGCTGGTGGAGGAGGCTTGGAAGCGGCTGAAGGCTGGAGGCCGGATGGTGACCGCCTGCAACAGCATCGAGAATCTGGCCGCCGTGCATACCATGCTGCGGGCCCGTTCCCCCGATGCCGCCTATTGGCTGGTGACGATTGCCCGTGGCATTGAGCAGTTGGACCGGATCCGCTTTGAATCGCTCAACCCCATATTCCTGATCGCGGCCACAAAGCCTTGAGGCGGTGCGCTCCTGTCGCGAAGCCACCGATAACTCCACGTGATCATCGATCCTTCCACCCCTCGGGTCGCCGCCGACGCCAGACTCGATGTGATCGCAGTCGGGGCCCATCCCGACGATGTGGAGATCGGCTGCGGCGGCACGCTGGCGCTCTTGGCCTCCCAGGGATTTTCTGTCGGGATCGTCGATCTCACCGATGGCGAACCGACGCCCCGCTCCAGCGGCCCGCAGGAGCGACTGGCAGAGGCAAGCTCGGCGGCCCGCACGCTCGGCGTGGCCCACCGCGAGCAACTCGGCTTCCAAAACCGCCGGCTGTTCGACAGCTTCGAGGTGCGGGTGGCGCTGGCAAAAGTGTTTCGCCGGCACCGGCCGCGGCTGGTGCTCGGCCTGGGCGACAAAACTCCCCTGGCCTCCCCCGACCACGCCCAGGCTGTGGCCATCACCGAGGCAGCGGTCTTCTATTCGCGGCTGACCAAATGGGACGACGCGTTTGACCACCTGCCAGTGCACACAGTGCCCACGTTCTTCACCTATTTTCTATTCGCCGGCCTGCCGCATGTGCCGACTGGCCACTGGCCGCTGGTGGTCGACATCTCCGGGCAGTTGGAGACGAAGCTGGCAGCGATCCGCTGCTACGCCTCGCAGTTTCCGCCGGAAAAGGCCCACATTTTTCCCCGCGTGCAGGCTCTGGCCGAAACGGCCGGCATGATGGCCGGCTGTGCCGCCGGTGAGGTGCTGGCCAGCACGCGGATTCCCTGCACCACCGAGCCGATGCGGCTGCTCTTTCCGGGCTGACGGGCCCCGAGGCAGCAGGCCGAGGTGGAGCGGGCCAGCGCATGGGGATGGCATGCACGGGTGCGGCAGACGAGACGATTCTTCAAGAGGTGGACATCGATGCAAGAGAATCAGGCAGGCTCCGCTGGAGAACCGGTGGATGTGATCGTGGTGGGGGCCGGCATCGCGGGGCTCGCTGCGGCGGGGGAACTCGCGCGGGCCGGACGCACCGTAATGGTGCTGGAAAAATCGCGGGGGCTTGGTGGCCGGATGGCCACACGGCGGTTCGCCGGTGCCGTGTGCGACCATGGCGCCCAGTTTTTCACGGTGCGCACCCCTCCCTTCGAGGGCATCGTCACGGCCGCTCGTGGCGCGGAAAAAGTGCGCCCCTGGTGCGAGGGATTTTTCAAAGCGGGTTCGCTCGATAGGGCACCCGAGAATGCCGGCGATGGCCATGCCCGCTGGTGTGGCTCACAGGGGATGACCGATCTGCCCAAGTTCCTCGCCGGCACACTCCCGGCGGAGACGTGCACGATCCGGCTGGGAACGAAGCTGGCGAGTCTCGGCATCGATGGGGGGAACGTGCGGGCCTGCCTCGACGACGGCAGCATGCTCTCGGCACGCGCGGGAGTGCTGACGGCGCCCGTGCCGCAGACGCTCGATCTCCTCGCCGCTGGTGGGCTGCTGGTGACGGCAGAAGGCCGGTATGCCGCGCCCCCGGCAGGGGCTCTCGATCCAGAGGCGATTCTCGCGCTGGCAGAGGTGGGCTACGATCCCTGCTTTGCCCTGATGCTGGTGCTCAAGCAGCCGAGCCTCGTGCCGGCGCCGGGCGGGATTCAGTTCGCCTCGGGTCCGCTCGCCTGGCTGGGGGACAACTTTCAAAAGGGGATCTCGTCGCTGCCGGCACTCACGGTTCATGCCTCAGGCGCCTTCAGCCGCGAGCATTTCGACACGCCGCCGGAGGAAGTGTCGCGGATGATGCTCGAGGCGGTGCGGCCGTGGATCGACTTGGGCGACGGGGCCGGGGCGATTGTGGAACAGTCGCTCCACCGCTGGAAATTTGCCACGCCCACCAGCATTCTCCCCGAGCCGCTGGTGGCGGTCTGCCGGGAGCCTCCACTGGTGTGTTGCGGCGATGCCTTTGCCGGCCCGCGGGTGGAGGGGGCAGCGCTGAGTGGCTTGGCTGCCGGAAGCTGGCTGGCCGATCTGCTGGCCGGGTGAGCCGGCTGAATTCCCCGCCCGCTTTCCGGCTTGCGTCAAGGGGCCTCCGCCATCCAAGATGGCTGCCGGGAACCTGTGCCCTGCCAAATGGCGGGACAGGGAACCGCAAACTTTTTCGGGGGGCTCTGCCTCCCGCACCCTGTGGAGCCGAGACCCATGTCCTCCCCCGTTGCCCTGCTGCCGGAAGTCGAAAAGTTTCTCGCCTCGTCGCCACTGAAAAGTGTGGTGGGGGGGAAGGATGTGGCTGGATCGGCCGGCGAAACGATGGAGTCGATCGATCCGGGGAGCGGCCGGGTGCTGGCTGAATTTGCCGTGCTCACGTCCGAGGATATCGACCGGGCCGTGGGGGCCGCGACGCATGCCTTCACGAAGTCGGCCTGGGCGAAGATGCCGACGAATGAACGGGGCGCGCTGCTGCATCGCCTCGCCGACGCCGTTGAGAAGCACAAGCCGATCATCGGCCAGATCGAAGCGCTCGACGCCGGCAAGATTCTCGCTCAGGCGCAGGGGGATGTGCAGAACTTCGTCGACACGCTCCGCTATTTCACCGACATGGCGCAGCATGTGCAGCACCGCACCACGCTGGCTGTCTCGGGCCACGACGCCTGGACAGTGCGGCATGCCTGGGGCCCGTGCGGCTTTATCTTTCCCTGGAATTTTCCCTTCCTGCTCCTCGGCTGGGGCATCTCGCCGGCGCTTGCCGCTGGCAACACCGTCGTTATCAAGCCGGCCGAGGATACGCCCCTGTCGGCGCTCTATCTGGCGCGACTGGCCCGTGAGATCGGGATTCCCGACGGCGTGATCAACGTCGTCACCGGCACTGGCAGCGGCGCGGGAGCGGCCCTCTCGAAGCACCCCGGTCTGCGGCGGATGTCGTTCACCGGTTCCCCCGAAGTGGGCCGGTTGGTGGGGCAGGCCTGCGGCCACAACCTCGTGCCAGCCAAGCTCGAACTCGGCG
Organism: uncultured Planctomycetaceae bacterium; assembly: GCA_903885565.1. Lineage (GTDB taxonomy): Bacteria > Planctomycetota > Planctomycetia > Pirellulales > UBA1268 > CAISJI01. Next base: position 1,967 of record CAISJI010000199.1, on the reverse strand, counting down.
GCAAGGGGGCGGCGGTGGTGTTTGAGGATGTCGATATCCCCGGCACCGCGCAGAAGCTCGTCAATGCGATCACGTTCCACACCGGCCAGGTGTGCTGCGATGCTACCCGCTGGCTGGTGCACAAATCGATTTATCGCGATTTTGTCGATGAGTGCAAGGCGCGGATGCGGGCGGTGCATGTTGGGCACCAACTCGATCAGGCCTCCGGGATGGGTCCGGTGGTGAATGCCAAGCAGCGCGACCGCGTGCTTTCCTATCTCAAAAAGGGGCAGGAGCAGGGGGCTGAGGCTGTGCTCGCCGGCGGCCCGGCCGACGTGCCCGGACAGAAGGGTTTTTATGTGAAGCCGGCGCTGTTGGCCGGTTCGCTCGACAACGTGGCGGCCCGCGAGGAAATTTTTGGCCCGGTCGCTTTTCTCACATCGTTTGGTGATGAAGACGAGGCGGTGGCGATGGCCAACGACACCGAATATGGCCTGGCGAACAGTGTCTGGACACAGGATCTTGCCCGCGCGGCGCGGGTGGCCGAGTCGCTGGTGGCTGGCAACAGCTGGATCAATGCCCACAATCTCTTCCCCCGTGGCGTGCCCTATGGCGGCGTGAAGAAGAGCGGCATGGGGGGCGGCGTGCTCTCGATCGAAACGCTCCTCGACTACTACCGCACGCAGTCGGTCGTGCGGCCACTGTAAGCCCGGGGTTGCCGTAATCGCTTCATGCACACCACCGACTGCATCATCGTGGGCGCGGGCTTGGCAGGGCTGGCCTGCGCGCGGGAGCTGGTGCGGGCCGGCCGGAGCGTGCTGCTGCTGGAGGCGAGCGATCGTGTCGGCGGCCGCGTGGCGACCGACACTGTCGAGGGGTTTCAGATCGACCGGGGATTTCAGGTCTACCTCGATGCCTATCCGGAAGGAAAGCGGCAGCTCGATCTGGCGGCTCTGCGGCTGGGATATTTCGAGCCGGGTGCCCTTGTGGCCGAGCAGGGCCGGTTGCGGGGGGTGAGCGATCCCTGGCGCCGGCCGCTGGCGGCGATCTCGTCGGTGGTCTCCGGCAGCGTGGGGATTGCCGACGGGCTGCGCACGGCGCTGTTGCGGCGGGACGTGCTTGCGAGGCTGCGGGGCGGCCGGCTCGATCCCGACGCCGCGGCCGGAGTGGACGAGCGTTCGACGCTCGAAATGCTGAAGTCCCGGGGATTTTCCCCCGCCTTCATCGAGCGCTTCTTCAAACCATTTTTTGGCGGCGTGTTTCTCGAACGCGAGTTGGCCACTGCCGAGCCGATTTTTAGTTTTACGTTTGCCATGTTTGCCCTCGGCCGGGCCTGCCTGCCGGCCGGCGGGATGGCGGCGATCCCCCGGCAGCTCTCAGCTGGCCTGCCGGCGGAATGCCTGCTGCTGGGTGCGAAGGTGGAGCGGGTGGAACCGGGAGCGGTTGTGCTGGCCGATGACCGGCGGCTCACGGCCCGCGACGTGGTGATCGCCACCGCCGCCCCGGCTGCCGAGCCGCTCCTGGCTCGAGTGGCAGCTGTTCCTCCCCCTTCGCCGCGGCGGATGAAGCCCGCGCGGATGGTGGCCTTCGCTGCGGACCGCTCTCCGCTGCAGAGCCCGACGCTGGTCGTCAGTGCCGAGCCTGCCGGGCCGATCGACAACATCACCGTTCCTTCCGATGTGGCAGCCGGCTATGCCCCCGCGGGGGCGAGTTTGATCTATGCCTCGGTCCGCTCGGAGTGGAGCGGCGCCGACGCCCAAGCCGCAGCGGCAGTCAGGGAGCAGGCGGCGGCGTGGTTTGGGCCGGCTGTGCGGGCGTGGCGACCGCTGGCCACGCTGCGGGTGCATGCGGCCCTGCCGGATGAAACTCCTGCCGGTCGGCGGCTGCGGCGGGGAGGCCCCCAAGTGGCCCCGGGGATCTGGCTCTGCGGCGACCATTGCAGCAGTGCCTCGATCAATGGGGCGCTGGTGAGCGGCCGGATGGCAGCC
>CAISJI010000198.1 GCA_903885565.1 uncultured Planctomycetaceae bacterium | reverse complement strand
GGCCAGGGGAACGTCGCGTGGGGCAGATCGCGCAGCGGGCAGTTGGCCGGCAGTTTTCCATCGGCGCCGATCCACTGCCGGGAAATGAGCAGTTGCAGATCGACCGCCGGCCGCGTGGCGAGATCGGGAAGGAGGGTGTTGATGTGCCGGCCCACGCCACTGCAGGGGAGAAATGTGCGCTGCGGGTGGAAGAAAGAGACGATGTTCATCGCGGGCAAACTGGGACTGCCGGTGGCGGGGAAAAGTGAGATAGCATCAGTTGACCACCCGCCGCTGTGCCGCTCAAGGCGATGGCTGTGGGAGACGCTCAGGTGGGCAGCGCGGAAATGACCGAGGCCCGCCGTGAACTGGTAACGCGTCAAACCAGTCGGGCTGCTGTAGGCAGGCCCCCTTCCCTTGGGGTATCTTGACTTGGGGTATTTTGAGCAGAGGGCACTTGGCAGGCCCAAGGCAGACGTTTTCAGCGGAGTTCTCCCCGATGATGCCGCATCACCCAGCGACTCCAGCGCGTTCCCCGGCCCCGTTGCCCTGTGGTCTTGAGGGGGCTGGGGCGTCTTGGGAGCAACTGCTCCATCTGCTGCGGGAGTTTCGCGACGCGCGTGACTGGAAGCAGTTTCACACGCCGAAGGATCTGGCGGCGGCGATTGCGATCGAGGCGGGGGAATTGCAGGAGCGGTTTCTCTGGAAGCGGGAGGAGGAGATTGAGGCTCTCCTGGCGACGCCGGCCGGGAAGCAGGGGGTGGTGGATGAATTGGCTGACGTGCTGATTTGCAGTCTGCTGTTGGCCGATCGATTGGGGGTCGACGTGGGGCGGATCGTGGCGGAGAAAACGGCTCACAATGCCCGCAAGTATCCGGTCGCCAAAGCGAAGGGCACGGCGCAGAAATACACCGAGCTTGAGTAGGCAGGGCTGTTCCATGCTCCTCCCTCATGTATGGAACGCCGCCGACCCTGCAGGAAGCTGCGAGTGTGTGCGTCTTTTCCGGACGCTCTCCGACATCGCCTACTGCGACCAAACCGAGGGCAGCCAGCGCCTGCGCAGCGAATTCGCTCTCACCGGCACGCTCTTTCGTGGCGACGGCCGGCGAGCCTTCCCCATGGTTGCCTGGATCGTGCCGGTTGAGGGAGATGTCGTCGTCGCCTTTCGCGGCACCGACGGATTTCCGGCCCTTCTCCAAGACCTGAAAGTGATCCGCCGGCAGACCGACGAGGGGGGCCTCCATGGCGGATTTGCTTCCGGCTACGAGGACCTTCATGACAGTCTCGTCACCCAATTGCGCCGCAACCAGCCAACGCGTGTGTGGCTCACCGGCCACAGCCTCGGCGGGGCACTGGCGGTCGTGGCGGCGTGGAAACTGGCTGCTGCCGGATTCACGATCGGAGGGATCGTCACGTTTGGCCAGCCTCGCGTCTGTCTCGCCGATCTCGCCAAATCGCTCGCCTTGCGTCTGCAAGACCGCTATCTGGCCTTTGCCAACAACGGCGATCCGGTCCCCACGGCGGTGTTTCCGTATGTTCACTTCGGCTGGAGGATCAGCTACGACGGGCAATCGATCACGCGGATCAATGCCTCCGCGGGGCTTGTGACGGCACCCGGCATGATTGCCGCTATGCCCCCTGATGCCGAGGCCATGCTGCCGGAAACCCTTGACGCGTTGATCGAGGAACTTCAGCAGGAAGAGGCCGACGGCAGGGGGGAAGCCGATACAGACGCAGACGATCGCCAGTTTGCCGGCCGACTTGCCCGATACCTTCTGGCGGCGCACTCCCTGCCGCGGTATGCCACCGCGGTGGAGGCGTTTCTCTCCAGCCTGCCCCCCCGCGCGAGGCCGGAGGCTCCTGATCACGGCTCCCGTGAAGGTCGCTAGGCGCTCAGGGCGTGGCGTTTTTCCCGCAATCCGCCTTTTCAAAACGAGAGCGGCACTGCTACGCTCCGGGAAGGTGGTTGGTCGGTCGCCGCCACGGTGACCGCCGGCCAGTTTGGCATCCACACAAGGAAGGAACGTGCACCATGGGCAAGGGCAACAACAGCCAGAAGAACGATAAGAAAAACAAGAAGCCGAAGCAGGACAAAACCAAGACGATCGTCAAGAAGTAACCGTCGTCGCTCCGCCGGCCCTTGCGGCGGGGATTGTCGCCGCTGCCGGGCCGCCGCCCACGCCTCACGCGTGGCGGCCAACCCCGGCTTCAGGGGGCCGGCGCGGCGGCTGGTTGTGGCTTCGAACGAGAACCGGAACGCTTTTCGGTTCGGGTGGCCTGGGGCAGAGAGAGAATCTGGCCGCGGGTCAGAAGGCGTTCCCGCAGCTTTGCATACTCCACATCCTGCACAGGCAAGGATCCCTCGATCGAGAGCACGGCCGCGGCAGCGGCACTCTGGCCGAGCAGCATGAATACCGGTTCCATGCGGATGCTGCCGAAGGCGATGTGCGTGGCCGACAGGCAGACCGGCACGAGCAGGTTGCCGCATTCCGCCCGCCGCGGCACGAGGCAGCGGTAGTCGATTCCATAGGGACGCGGGGCCCGCAGGCCGATGTCCCCCTCATTTTGCACCATGGCGGGGCGGCCCTCCTCGGCCGGCAGCACCAACCGGCGCACGTTGTGGGAATCGAGCGCATAGGAGCCCATCCCCACCGGTTGCTCCACCTCCCTCTTGGAGAGCACCTCATGCTCCGTCATCACCCGCTCTCCGACCATCCGGCGGGCCTCGCGAATGTAGAGTTGATGCGGCCAGTGGCCAGTGTCGGCGAATTCGTCGGCGGCGAGTCCCCACCGCCCCATCTCCGCCCGGATCTCCTCCGGCACCCTCTCGTCGTGGCTCAAAAACCACATCAGCCCCTGTTGGTAGGCCAGATGCTCCGCAACGATCTCCCGCCGGCGGGCATGGCTTGCCTCGGGATAATCCCAGTTCATGCCGATGAAGTCGGTGCTGAAGGGGCCATGGTTGTTGGTGTCTGTCTTGCCGTTGGGGATGCGGTCGAACTTCTTGAACAGATCGCGCCATCCGGCGGCAAACGTGCGGACGAGCAATTCATAGCGGGCGGGATCATAGCCCTCCGGCTTTGAAAACGGCACCCGATTGGCTTCCACATCGGTCAGGCACATCCGGAAGCAGTAGGCCTGCACGCAGCGGTCACCCGCTCCCCGCTGGCCGGGAGGCTCGGCGGAGATCAGCGGCAGCAAACCGCTCGCCGGATCTCCAGGCACCCGGTAGGGATCGACCGGCATCGGCCAGAAGTGGGCATGGTGCAGCACTCCGATCTGGTTGCCGTTGTAGGTCTCGCCATGCTCGGTAGCGCGCTCCCGCCCTACCGCATACGCCACGCCAGCTGCGGCGAGCAGATCTCCTTCGTAGGTGGCGTCGAGAAACATCCTGCCCCGGAATGTGCGGGCCGGAAATGCGGCAGTGGGCAGCGTGCTGATCGATGCGATGCGTCGCACTCCCGCGTCGTCCACGCGCATCTCCACGCCCCCCTCCCGGTCGAGGAGAGCCTCGACCACCACCTCGACTCCCGCTTCGTGAAGCCAATCATTGAAGATGGTTTCGGCCACATGCGGCTCAAACACCCACATCGTCTGTTCTGATTCAGCGTCGCCACCTCCCCCCTGCTTCACCGTGCGAAAGTTGCCCGGTTCCTGCCAGCGCCAGGCTTCCGGCTGGTTGTAGTGGCGGCGCACCCGGCGGTAAAACTCGCGTGCCAGGCCACCGATCGCCACGGTGTTGCCGCTATCGGTCCAGCCGAGGCCACCGCTGGTAAGGCCACCGAGATGCCGATCGGGTGAGACGAGGATCGTGGTAGCCCCGGCCGACTGCGCCTCGATCGCGGCGATCACCGCGGCACTCGACCCACCGTAAATCACCACATCCCAGGTTCGATCGGCTGGAGGCTCGGCGGCGACCGGTGCCGCAACCAAGCAGGCAGCCAGCACCAGCCAGTGACGTGCGCCACGCCATCTGTACCCCGAGCAGACATCGCGCATCGGAATGTCCCCCGTCAGTTCAAGACACCACGTGCTGCGGGCGGCCGGCCAGAAAGGCCGCCGCGTTGGCCGCCGCCACGTCGAGCAGTCGGCGGCGGGCGGCCCGCGTGGCCCAGGCAATGTGCGGAGTGATCAGGCAGTTTTTGGCCTGCAGGAGCGGATTGGAGGCGGAGGGTGGCTCTACCGAGAGCACGTCCAGACCGGCACCTGCAATGCGGCCCGCATTGAGAGCCTCCGCCAGATCGGCCTCGTGAACGAGCAGGCCCCGGGCCGTGTTGAGGAAATAGGCGGTCGGCTTCATCAGGGCCAGCACCGCCGCATTGACCATCCCCGCGTTCTCGGCCGTGAGCGGGCAGTGGAGGCTGACGACATCGCTCTCGCGGAAGAGCTGCGACAGATCCACCCGCTCCGGATCGGCCAGGCTTGAGCGGCCGTGGTGGAGAATCCGCATCCCGAAGGCACGGCCGATCTTCGCCACCGCGCGGCCGATTTTTCCATAGCCCACAATGCCGAGCGTAAGCCCGGAGAGCTCCACCAGTTCGCCATCCCAGTAACAGAAGTCGGGGCAGGAGGTCCAGCGGCCTTCCCGCACCGTAACCGCGTGGTGGGCCGTGCGATTGGTCAGTTCCAAGAGCAGCGCAAACACGGCCTGAGCTACGTTTGGCGTGCCGTAGTCGGGCACATTGCAGACGGGAATACCCCGGGCCTTGGCCGCCGCGACATCGACCACGTTGTAGCCGGTGGCGAGCACGCCGATACATTGCAGGTGGGGCAGTCGCGCGATCGTTTCCGCGGAGAGATGTGTTTTGTTGGTGAAGAGAATTTCGGCAGGCTGAGCCCGCGGCAGAATGTCGGCCGGCTGGGTGCGGTGAAAAAAAGTGCAACGGCCCAACTGCTCCAGCGGCTCCCAGGAAAGGTCGCCCGGATTGAGCGTATAGCCGTCGAGGACCACGATCTCGGGATGTGCAGCAGCTTTTTTCACAGCGGTTCAGCGTACCACGGGCGGGTGATTCTGCGCCCAGGGACCCGCTTCAACGCGGAGATCGCTCGCGAGGGACTGCAGGTCTTCCGGGATGACAGCAAACTGCCCCAGATAGGGTCGAGTGTAAGCGAAGAGGACGATGAAGCAGCAGGAGATGCCGATCGCCACCATGCTCAGAGCGACACGGCGGCCACGGCGCGATTCGGAATGGATCAGGCCAACTCCCAGCAGTGTCAGCACTGCCAGCAGGCCGATGATCATCCAGCGGGCGGGGGGCGGCCGACTGGCCGCAATCCGCAGGCGGGTGTCGCGGGCAGCGGCAGCCTGCTTGAGCAGGTCTTTGAGTTCGTCCTGCAGTTGGCTCTCCGGCAGGGCGTGGATTGCCCCCCGCAGATCACGCAGCGGCGGCGCCGCAAAGCGGGGCGAATTGAGATGGGCCATCTTGGGCCATTCATTTTCCAGCAGAAAGGCGACGCATTCCTGCAGATGAGCCCTGATATTCTGCGGGGCTTTGCCATCGTCGATCGCCTCGGCCATCTCCCGATAGGCGGCCGCCTCGGCGCGGGCCGATTCAATTGCCTGATTGTGCTGGTCCCACACCGGCACCGCGACGAACGACACCAGCAACCCAAACGCCAGTCCGATCTGGGCCGGCACCTCTGCCTCCAGGCGGCCCAGCTTCAGGCCGTCACGCCCGGTGATCCAGGGCACCATATACCAGTGCACGATCCCCGCTATGGCAAACCAATAGGCCAGCAGGAAGAGGCCCAGCAGCGGCATCGGCAGGGCGATGATATTATCGAAGATGGCAGGGGGACGGTTCATCGGGCTGTTCCTGAGGAGCCTTCAGCAGCAGAGGCTGCCGGAAGTTCTCCAAGTTTCCGCCGCGACGCAAGTCCACTTTGGCAGACTTTCCGGCGGCGAAATTGGCCTGTTAGCAGTTTCAGCCGGGCCCTATCCTCCCCTCCTTCCCGCCTGGAACGGTGTCGCCTGAAAAGGGTGTGCCATGGACCGTCGCCAATTTCTGTTGCGTGCCCTCGCTCAGCTGCCGACGGCGGCAGTGATTGCTGTCGGGGCTGGGTGTCGGGGACAGCGGCAGTTTGCCCGGATCATGCAGCCGGGTGAAGAGACGATGATGGGCAGCCATCAGGCCGGCGCGGAGACGTTTGAGCCGCTGGTGCACGAGGCGGTCTCCAAGCTGCTGGCCCGCCATGCCGGCCAACCGATTCAGCAGGTCTCGTTTCAGGAGGGTGTGGAAACGCTGCCGTCCCCCTCTTCCACCAAGCGGATCTGTTTTGTGGGCGTGGAGAACAAGAGCGCCGAGGAGATCGGCGACTTCAAGGACCAGCTCTACGAGACGATCGATCAGCGCATCCTCGATTCGCAGGTCTTTCAGCCGCTCAACCGCCGGTTTGTCGACGCGGGCCTGCGCGACACACGGCTCCGCCCCGACCAGCTCTTTGTGCCGGAGAACATGCGTGCCTTCGCTGCCCACATGGAGCAGCAGGGGCAACCGCTCGATTATCTGCTCTACGCCACAGTCACCTCCGGCACCACCCGCGAAAACCGGGAGTACCAGCGCGACTACCAACTCACGCTGGAGATGGTCGAGATCGAGTCGGGGGTCTACGACAAGCAGTCGGCCGAGCTGAGCAAGGGCTACCACCCCAGCCGCCTGAGCCGCTGGAAGGCTGCCCATCAGGCTGGGCAGCAATGATCTTCTGGCGCGGCAGCGGCAAGGGGGTCTGATGCGAGGCTGGGCTGTTGTGTGGGGCATTGTGGCGGGAGCGATCGTCGTGGCCGGCGGCTGCGCCACGCATGCCGATCGGCTGCACCGGGTGCGCAGCGCCTTTCACCAGGGGGATCTTGAGGCTGCGGAGCGGTTTGTGGCCGAAGACCTGGAGAAGCATCCCGGCGATGCCGAGGTGCTCGATCTCGACCGGGCTGTGGTGGCCCTCGCTGACGGCCGGCCGCAGGAGGCGGAGCAGTTGCTGCGGAGCGTGCGCGATCGGTTTGATCACCTCGAGCAGGAGAACACGGCCGAGGATGCCTGGGCTCTGTTCACCGACGACCAGCAGCAGGCCTATGCCGGCGAGGATTATG
>CAISJI010000197.1 GCA_903885565.1 uncultured Planctomycetaceae bacterium | reverse complement strand
CGATCACCACCGGCGACCGAGCCGCAGAGCCCGCTGCTCTTCGTGAAACGTCTGCTGCAGTGGTATGCCAGCCGTTGCCGTTTCCGTTTCCGTTTCCGTTTCCGTTTCCGTTTCCGTTTCCGTTTCCGTTTCCGTTTCCGTTTCCGTTTCCGTTGCCGTTGCCGTTGCCGTTGCCGTTGCCGTTGCCGTTGCCGCCATGTCCTGCTGTCGCTTCGTCGCTGCCATGCGACGGGCCAGTCCCCACCGTCTGTCGCGTGCTCGCCGGTCGGCTCACGGCGGTGCCCGCGCGGTTTCGGGCCCGCCGCCGCGCTGTGGCGTCAAACGACACCACGCCGACGTGAGCCACTCCACCTGTCGGCGCGGCCGGCAGAGAGGCCGTTGGCCGCAAGGCACCGGCCATGGCCAACTGCTCACGCACTTTCTCCAGATGCTCAAGGGGAGTTCGGCTGCGGGCGTCAAACTGCACACACTGCACATCGGCACACCCTGCCAAAATACGGCGTGTCAGCCCGCTCAGCACGCCGGAGGGCCCAACCTCGACAAACGTCCGCACGCCGGCGGCGTAGAGCTTTTCAACCACCGTCACCCAACGCACTGTTTCGGTCATCTGCCGGATGAGGCTCTCGCGAATCTCAGCCGGGCCGGCGAGCAGGTGCGTGGTGGTGCTACTGAAAGCTGCGATGTGGGGCGCAGTGATCGGCAGCGCTTGAATCGTTTTTGCAAGCGTATCGGCGGCGGCCTTGAGCAGCGGCGTATGGAAGGGGCTGGGAACTGCCAACCGCTTCGACTTCACCCGGCGGGCCTCCAGGATCATCTCCACCGCATCGACAGCCCGGGCCGTTCCCCCCACCACACACTGCTCGGGGGCATTTTCCGCACACACCCAGACCTGTCCGGCGAGGGGCTCAATCGCAGCGGCGACCGTCTGGCGATCGGCGATCACCGACAGCATGGCGCCGTCGCGGGGGCCGAATTGCTCAACGGCCGCGGCCCGCGCCTGCGTGGCACGCGCTCCATCCGCGAGGCTCCACGCGCCGACCGCCGCCAGCGCGGGGAATTCACCAAAGCTGTGACTGGCGACGTAATCGGGGGCGAAGCCCATGCCACGGAGCACATTCCACGCCAGCAGATCGCCCAAATACATCGCCCACTGCGTGTCCCAAACGACTGTTCCCAAGCCATTGCCCGGCTGCCAGGCCACTTCGGCCAGGGTCTGAAAACCGTTTGCTCTGGCCAAGCCATCAAGCGCCTCAAGACACGTCCGCGCCTCGGTAGACTCGGCCACCAGGCCCCGAAACATGTCGGTGTACTGCGAACCCTGCCCCGGAAAAAGTGCCGCCACGAGGCCTCGGCGCTGCGCGGTTCCCGCCGCAGCTTGAGCAGCCACTCCGAGCGGGTTGCCAACGCCACCCCGGGCGTCGGCGGCCGGGGAACGTTCCGCCCGCGGCGGCTGGGCAACAGCCTTCCCAACGGCCGGTACGGGCAGGCCATTGTCGAGGATGAGATGGCCCACCAACTCGTCCTGCATCACTGTCACGCAGCCGGCCCGATAGCCGGCCGCATCGGCCGCCGGCACAGGCAGGGGGTGGCTGGAAACCCGCAGGCTGCCGGCAGATGCGCTGGCATCACAGCCCAGCGTGGCTGGCATCTGGCCGGTGCCGAGGACCCGCGCGAGCTTGAGGATGGCCGCCGCTCCAGCGGTCGCGCCCGAGTGCCCGATCGCCCCTTCCAAGGAGCCGGCCACTGAGCTGCCAGGTGTTCCCTTGCCATAGTGCGCGGCGAGGGCAATCAATTGCTGCTGGTCGCGTTCTGGGATGCCGCATCCACAGGCTTCCAAAGCCCCAATGAGCGCTGGGTCGAGGCCGGAATTCTCGCAGGCCTCGCGCACCACGCGGCCGGCCGACTCCACCAGACTGCGCGCCGCCCCGACCGCCACCGAGCGAATCACGCCATGGATTGGGCGGCCGGCGGCCCGAGCATCCTGCAGCCGCTGCAGCACCAGCACCACGGCCCCCTCGGCCGGCACACGCCCCGATCCAGAGGTGGAAAAAACGGAGCGGGCCCGATCGGAGAGCATCTTGCTGCCGGCCAGGCCCTCGAAGGCGGTCAGATCGAGAGACCGTTGTCCGGCAGCGCACAGCACTGTGTCACACGACTGCTCGCGGAGCATGTCGACCGCAGCGGAAATCGCGGAGAGGCTGGAGCAATCCCCCGCATCGAGCGCCATTCCACCCCCCATGAGATTGAACGATTTGGTGAGTCGGCTCGAGAGCGTGCTGCTGGTGAAGCTGCCCGTCTCATCGACCAGCGCCGGCAGCCGCTGGAGCACCTTGGCCTCGTAGGCCTTTGTGATGCGGTCGACATCCCCCGCCGAGATGCCCCGCCGCCGCAGCGAATCGCGCAGGAAAACGGCCGTCTCCGGCAGGCGCAGCCCCATCTGGAGTTCATTGTTGAACGTGCCGCCGAACATCGTGCCCACGACCACACCCGTCCGCTGGCGGTTGAATCCGGGCTCCGAGATCCCGGCCTCCGCCAAGGCTGCATCGGCCGCCTCCAGCAGCATGAACTGCAGCGGGTTGGCTGCCGCGATCTGCTTGGGGGGCACCTTGTGCCGCCGCCAATCGTATTGAAAGTCGCGGACGAATCCCCCCAGGCCAGCCGTGGTGCGCCACGGCCGCGGTCCCGAAGTGTCGAGCGCCTGCTGCAGATTCCAGCGGTCTGCGGGAACCGGCCCCAGAGCCGACCCGCCCTCTTCAAGCAGTTCGTAGAAGGCCTTGAGCGAGAGCGCTCCGGGCAGGACGCTGCCCATGCCCACGATGGCAATCGCCTCGGCCTCGGGATCGCGGGCTGGAGTGGCCGCCAGTCGGACCGAGGAACGCGGTCCCGGCACATGCTGCGCCAGCGACACATGGACATTGAGCCCGCCGATGCCAAAGGCATTCACCGCCGCGCTGCGCGGCCCGCCATCCGGTTTGGTTGGCCAGGCAATGGCTTCTAGAGGCACGGTGAACGGTCCACTCTGCCAATCGAATTCGGTGCTGAACTTTGCGCAGGTTGAGCCGGGAGGAATGATGCCGTGCTCCATGGCCAGTACGACCTTGACAAGGCTCGCCATCCCGGCCGTTTCCAGCGTATGGCCAATGTTGGCCTTCACGCTCCCGATGGGAATCTTTTTCCCGGGCGGTAGATGCTGGCCCATCAGCGTGGCCAGGGCGCCGAGTTCTGTGGCATCGCCGACCTGCGTGCTGGTGGCGTGGGCCTCGATGTAGTCGAGTCGGCCGATGTCGTCGGTGGAGGGATAAGCGCGCTCCACGGCCAACATTTGCCCCTCCTGACGCGGTGCCCACAGGCTTTTCCCCTTCCCGTCGCTGGCCACGCCAATGCCACGGATCACGGCGCGGATGCGATCGCCGTCGGCCACCGCCCGCGACAGCGTCTTGATCACCAGGGCGACATAGCCCTCGGCCGTCACCAGGCCGTCGGCCTCGCGCCCAAACGGACACGAACCGCTGTTGCTCACGGATTGGGCTGCGGAGAAGAGCACGAGGCTGTCCGACTTGCAGTAGGAAGCGCCGCCGACGATCGCCTGATCGATTCCCCCCTGCAGAACGGCGCGGGCGCCAATCGCCATTGCCTGCAGCGACGACGCGCAGGCCGCGTCCACCACCAGATAAGGACCGTCGAGGCGGAGGGCCTCCTGCACGATCCTGGCAGCTCCCAGCGCCGTAAGATCGGTCTTTTCCCCCGGCTTTCGGCCGGGATAGTGCTGGCGGACGGCAGCGGTAACCTCCGCCGCTACCCGCTCCACATCGTCTCCCAGCGCCGCGCGGGCAGCCTCCACTTCCCCCAGCAGAGCGGACGTTTCCTCGATGCCGGTGGAGTAGACCTGATCGCCAATCCTGGTGCTGCCGCCGGTGTGCCCCACGTAGACGCCTGTCCGGCGGTCTGCCGGCATGGCAAAGGGATCCATTCCCGCATCGCGGCAGGCCTGTGAAGCCACCTCCAGAAAGAGGTGATGGGCCACGTCATACCGGGCCAGGAGTTCCGGTGTGATGGGGCAGACGCGGGGGTCGACGGGGCGGTCAGAAACCACCGCGCCGAGTTCGGAATAGGACTTGCCAACGGTCCCCTTCTCCGGGTGGAAATAGAGGTCTCGCGGCAACCGCGACTCCGGCAATCGGCCCCAAGCCACCTGTTTGTTCAGCACGAGCTGCCACAAGGCGTCCAATCCATCCGCGCCTGGAAGCCTGCATGCCATGCCGACGATTGCCAGAGAATCGTGCAACGTTCATTCCTCGTTCTGGAGGTTCAAAGCGACATACCGATCCCACCGCCGTACCCGCGGACCATGGGCATACAATCCCCTGAACACGCAGGAGGGTGGGTGCTGATCGGTTTTCAAGGTGTTCTGAGTGTTCGGGGAGAACAAACGACCCATCCTTGGATCAACACAAATGCTCGCAGACCCCTGCCGGGGTCCTGCCGCATCGGCGCTCTTGGCAGTTGGCCTCTCGGCCCGCCACCGCAATCACGCATCGCATCCGCCGTCATTTCGGCCCATGGCCGGTGAGGCAGACCGCTCCTCCCGCCCCCCAAGCACCGGCTCAGAAAGCTGAACCGGACCGTGGAAAGCCAAGAAGAATGGGATGTCAGTATGGACAGGGAGGTTTGGGTGTCAAGAAACACCCCCCGGCAACGGCACTCGACGCAAACACCCCACACCTCCCATTCTATCTATACTCAAGAGGCTCTTCGGGCTCGCAACCGGCCTCCGGCAGGCATCATGTCGACTGAACATCCGCTCACACCCTTCGATCAATTGATGGTTTTGGACGAGCGTCCGGGCTATCCGATGTGCTTTTTCATCGAGGCCGACGTGGAGGGACCGGTGGACCAACCGCAGTTGGTGGCGGCAGTCGCGCGGGCCGCCGACCGCCACCCCCGGGTCCGCTCGCGGATTGCCTCCCGGAACGGCCGGCTCGTCTGGTTGCCCCCCGACAGGCTCCCCCAGGTGGAATGGTTTCCCTGCCAGTCGGGCGACACAGCCAGCGCCTCCACCCCCCTCCCCTGGCGGCCGATCGACTTGCGACACGAAGCTGGGGTCAGGCTGGTGGCCCGCGAGGTGGCGCCACAGGCATGGCAGGTGACCCTGATGGTGCATCATGCCGTCTGTGATGGTTTGGCAGCGATCGAATTCATGGGTGACATCTGGTCGTGTTACCACGGCGCGAGCCCGGCCCCCTTTCGGCAGTCCGTTGGGCAGCGGGGCCAGCCGGCCGCGACACCCCAGGCCCCTGCTCCGCAGCGCCTCGCCCGCGAGGCGCTGTCGTTCGCCACATTTTTTCCGCAGCCGATTGGCCCCGGCCCCACCGCCGACCAGGATCAGCATCAGCCATCCGTTCTCTCTCCCCCTTTCGCCTCCGTTGCCCTCAGCCGTGATCTCACCGCCAGCTTGAGGGCCCGGGCGGCAGCGGCCGGTTGCACCGTCAACGACGTTGTCGTGGCGGCAGTGATGCGCGGGATCGTGGCCTGGAACGCCGCAGCTGGCCGGCCCGCCCGCGGCGTCCGCATCACCATGCCCTGCAGCCTGAAACCTCCCGGCCAGCGGGCGCCGGCAGTCAACGACATGTCGTATGCCTTCCTCGACCGCACAGCACAGCAGTGCCAGAGTGCTGCCGGTCTGGTGCGCTCCATCGGGGCGGCCAGTCGCTGGATCCAGGAGCAGCGGGCCGCCGAGGGCTTTCTGCACACGCTCGCTGCCATGGCGCGGGTTCCACGCCTGCTCTGGATGCTGACGCGACTGCCGATCTGCCTGTCGACGGCTGTGGTCTCGAGTGTCGGCAACGTGGGGGCACGGATGCGGGCCAATGTCCCGAAAATGGATGGCTGCGATCTGCCGGGCAACCTGCGCATTACTGCGCTGAGAGGTGTGCCGCCGCTGCGGCCCCGCACCAGACTCTCCGTGGGAATCACACACTATAGCGGCCAACTCCACCTGACCTTTCTCTGCGACTCTGCAGCCTTGGGGCCGCTGGCCTCCCAACGGGTGGTGGGCTTGGTGCAGGCCGCCCTACTGGAAACCGCCGAAGCGCTGTCGCGCTCGCCAGATGAAGCGGGTGCTTTCCCTTAAAACACCGCAGATTGGCAGCCTGCCCATTGCTGTTTCACTGAAGCAGTCCTTACATTCGACTGTTTCCCTGGCGCTTGAGAAAAGTCGCCACCGTGGCCACTGGCGCCACCGTCAGCCTGGAGTGGTTCATGAACGTTTCCGCATCGCCCCCCCGCGACCATATCCTGCTCACGGGGGCCACCGGACTTCTCGGTTCCTATCTGGTGCGCGATCTGCTTCTCGACGGCCAACCGCTGGCGGTGATCGTGCGCCGCAGCCGCAAGCAGGATCCCGTCGCACGCGTCGAGGGAGTGCTGCGCCATTGGGAGAGCACCACCGGTCAGATTCTGCCGCGGCCGGTCGTGCTCGAGGGTGACCTCACGCTGCCGAAGTGTGGCTTGAACAGCGATGCCTGCCAGTGGGTGGAACGCCACTGTGGCTCCCTCCTCAATAATGCCGCCAGCCTGAGCTTCCGTGGCACAGACCGAACCGCCGAACCCTGGTTGACAAATGTCGGCGGTACCGAGCACGTGCTCGAACTGGCCCGCGCGACCGGGCTTCGCCATCTGCACCACGTCTCGACCGCTTACGTGTCCGGGCTGCGCACCGGCACCGTTTTGGAAACGGATCTCGATGTCGGCCAGACGTTTGGCAACGACTACGAACGGAGCAAGGTCGAGGCTGAAAAGATGGTGCGCTCTGCCAGCCATCTGGAGACGGCCACTGTGTATCGTCCCTCGATCATCGTGGGCGATTCAACCACCGGATACACCTCGACCTATCACGGCCTCTACGCGGGACTGCGGCTGGGCCATACCCTCCTCACCCGGGTGCGGATCGGCTCCACCAGCGGGCCGGCCCTGCTCCATCTTCTCGGCGTCGATCCGGCAGACCACAAGAATTTTGTCCCTGTCGACTGGGTATCACAGGTGATCAGCGCCACCGTCCGCAACCCCGCTGCGCGGGGCCACACGCTCCATCTCTCCCATCCGCAACCGCTGCCGATGCTGACGGTCGGCACTCTGATCCAGGAGGCTGTCGAACGCTATTCGCAGGCCGCCGCAGTGGACGATCCCGATCTCTGCGACGAGAACTGGTTTGCCGACAACCTGCGCACGCAACTGGATGTGTATCAGAGCTACTTCCGCAACGACCCCACCTTCGACACGACCAATACACAGACCTTCGCCGGCCATCTTCCCTGCCCGACGCTCGACATGCCCAGCCTGCTGCGGATGGCAAAGGTGGCCATAGAGACCGATTTCGGCCGGTTGCCCACGCCGCGCCAAGCCCAGGCTGCCGGGCCCGGCCGCAGCGTGGAGGCCAACCAAACCCTTCGCGCCGCCGCCCCGACCGCCTGAACATGCGCTCCCCAACTGCCGTGGCTGCGCGGCGGCCAGCCCTGCGGCGCGGGAAATGCCAGCCGTAAGGCTTGAGGCGCTCGTGCCGATGGCGACCAGCACCTCTTTCCCGGCTGTATCCCTGCCCAATGGGGTGCCGATGAAACAGGCATGCGACGGAGGAGAGAGAACGCCAAGCGGGCCGTTCCCTCACGTCGGGGAGTCCACAGCAATGGCGAAGAACACGTGGCGGATTGTGACCCGGGGCACCGACGGCGAACTGCTCATCCGGGATTTCGATTCACCAGAGGCGATCCTCCGCACCCACCTGCAGGTCGGCACCGACGACTGCAGCACCGATCTGGAGTTGCGCGGAGCGCCGGTGTTCCGGTCCCTCGTCGGCCCGATGCCGGAGGGGAAGGATGTGATCCGGTATGAGACTCCCGACGTCTTTGAACTGCTCACCAAGGAGTGGGCCCTGCCCCGCACTCCCCGTCGTCGCACCCGGAAGCCGGCCGGAGTTCCCGCGTCTGAGACACCCCCCACAGAGTAGCCAGCCCGCAGGGAGCACACCTTGGCCGAAACGATTTTCTCCCGGATCATCGACCGCACGATCCCGGCCCGGATCGAGCACGAGGATGACCTCTGCCTGGCGTTTCACGACGTGTCGCCCCAGGCTCCCGTCCATATTCTGGTGATCCCGAAAAAGGCAATTCCCTCAGTGGCGCATCTGGAGGCAAGCGACGCAAGCACCGTTGGCCATCTGGTGCTCGTGGCGGCTCAACTGGCCAGCCGACTCGGCCTCACCGACGGCTACCGACTGGTGTTCAACTGCGGCCGAGATGGTGGCCAGTCGGTCGACCATCTCCACCTGCATCTGCTGGGGGGCAGATCACTGAGTTGGCCCCCCGGCTGAAACGCGGCGGCGCGCCGCGGTCTGGCCGCTCCTATTGCCACCAGCGCCGCACCCGTTCGAGCACGCTGGTGCGCGGGGCTGGCTGCGGAGCGGCTTTTTCCAGGCCTGCGTTTTGGCCAGCCTGGGGCGGCGTGTCGGCCACGGCGGCAGGGCTGCTGGCGGCGGGCACAAAGGCCTGCAGAAATTCCGGCCAGTGGGTGTCGAGTTCTCCGAGGCAGGCGCCCCATTCACCGGCGGCCAGATGGTGGTCGACCAGCGCGAGCATCTTGGAGAGTTGAACCCTCTGCGATTCGTCGAAGGCGAGATCAAACACCCGAACGTCATCGATCTGCACGCTTCCCCCGCTCAACAGATCGAGTCGCACCCGCAGCGATTCGACTCCCTGCGTCGGCAGATCGTCGACCTGCAACACAAACTGCGACCACTGCGGGCCCAGCGGCATGGCGTTCTCTCCGCGCCCGACCGGAGCAAAGCGATAATACTCACGGTCGTTTTGCACACCCTCCAGGGCGATCCGCAGAGGCGGCTGCCCTTCCCCATCTGCCACCCGCAGCCACACTGCGATGCTGATCCGGCCGGTGGCCGGGCTGGGGAATGGATTGCTGCGCAGCGTGGCGAGGCCGTTGGTGGAGGAGAGCCCCGCCCCGCGGGCCCCGCCCTGCGGACTGCCGCCCACCAATGTTAACCGTCCCCGCTGCGGCTCGAGGAGATCCCAACCGGGAATTGCCCCACCATTTTCTGGCAGTTCAAAGCTCGGGTTATCGAGCACCGCGAGAGGCACTGGCAGTTCCAGACTCGAGCGGCGCCGGCGCAGGCCATCCAGCTGGTTCCGAATGGCCTGTCCCACGGCCGGTTCAAATGACACTTTCGACGTTGCCACCTGCTGCACCCCGGCAACCACCAGCGTGCGCGCCTCCCACGGCGCCAGCTTCAGCGTGGCCGTTCCGCTGGGATCGATCGCTACCGAGCGGCGATCGACGGCGTCGAGAATGCCGGTGGGGGTGCCTTTGAAGGAGAGCATGACCCGGCAGGGCGCCGTGCAGGCGTTGGCCACCACCACCCGCAGCCCCTCCGATCCCATGGCGGCCCTGACAATCAGGGGAACGTCGGCCGCTTCTACCCGGGGCATCGGTTGGGGGAGCATCGATTGAAAGGCCCGCGCCTCCCGCTGACTCTCGGGCATGACGCGCTGAAAAAGAAGTCCCATGTCGTAGGCCGTTTCGGCATCTCCCTGCACAAGGGCCTCGGTGAGCAGGCGTCGATGTGCCACGCCCAGCCGGGCGGTATGCACCCGTACCGCTGCCGGCGCCGCGGCAGATCCGAAGGGGCCGTGCGGCATGACTGAGCGGAGGTCGAGTTCGCTCGGTATCTCGACAGCAACCACGGCCCGGCGGCCGACCGGCACGGCCGCAGCCGCCGTGGCGATCGATTTATTCGCCGCCTGCAAGGAGCTTCGTTCGACCATATCAACCATCGCGCCATGGACATGCGGTGCCACAAAGACAACCTGCGGATGGGCGGTAAATTTCTGGGGATCGATGCCAATTTCACGGTACAGTCCGGCATCGGAGGGTTCGGTGTTCAGCACCGGACGGAAACGGGTGGCCAAATCGCCGACTGAAAACAGCGTCGTGGGAACGACCGACAGCGTCCAGGTGGGGTTGCGCTGGGCGAGCATGTCGGCGAGTCGGGCGTGAAAGCTCGCCACGACCCCCACTCGCCATGCCAGCCATGGTTCCCGCAGGACCCCCTCCACCAAAGTCGCGCGCAGCGCGAAGCGCTGTTCCGGGCCAAACTGCGCCAGAGTCGCTTTGGCCAAGTCTGCAGTGGCTGGCCCGGCCGCTTCCAGAAAGCGGGCAAACGTGACGTCGTCCAGCCCCCAAGCCACGCCGGGAAGATGGAGCCAGCCATCATGGGGCATCACCAGCGCCAAGCCATCGACTGCGGAGGAATCGCTCACCCGGTCGGCCAGTTCCGCCACTATTTTTTCCACGGCCTCCTGCACTCGCGGATCGAGAATGTTGTAGCGCCGCCCGCTGGCTCCCGGTTCCCCGCGGCCCGGACGGCCATCCCGGCCAATACAGAACAGCCCATCGGTTTCGGCCGGCGCCTCGTGGAGTTGTTTCTCAACTTGAGCGAGCGGGCCGTTGCAGGTGATGGCGGGCACCAGACGCAGGCCCTGACGCTCATACACTCGGCACACCACCTGGAGCACATCCTTGGGAGCCGGATCGAGAGCAGCCTCGAACGAGCCGCCACTATCCCAGCGGGGAGCGGCGTGGGTCAGTGCGGATGGCCAGATCGCGCCACCATCGCCATACACTCCGACCATTGCCCCGGCCGCCCCCTGCGCGGCGAGCCAGGCAGCCTGCGTGCGGGCGCCAGCCAGAAATGTTTGCCAGTCGGCCACGGTGCGCCCCGTGGCCGGGTCGACCCGCAGACTTCCCCCAAAACCGGAGAACTCAGGATCGGGAATGTAGGCATAGATCCGCCGCGCATGCGGCGGCTGCGCCGCGCCATCCGGCAGGGGGGCCAGTTGCGTGGGACCGGCGAGGATGCTCACCCTGCCAAACAGGGCGGCGGTGCGGGGAGATGCGTTTGACACTAAAAGCAGCGGCGTGCGGGTGTGCGGCCAGAAAACGCAGCGATGGCGGCCCACGGCAGTGGGTGACGAATCACCGGCGGTTCCAGGCTCCACCGCTCCTTCAACCGCGAAGCCGCCCTGGAACGTTGCCTTGACCTCCGCCCCCACCTGTTCCAGCACGGTCACTCCCAACACCGCCTGCTGGTCGAGCGGGTATTCAATCTCCACCGCGTAGGGCAGGCCCGGCTGGGCGCCGGCGATCACGATTCCCTCCCAGGAGGGCTCCTCCACCGAACGGGCCGGCGGCAGACGCAGCATTGGTCCAGCGGGATGCGATTCAAGCGCGGAATGCCCCATCGACAACAGCCCCGTGAGGCGGGGCACGACGGCACTGACACTCGGTAGCCGCGGCATCGCCGCAGTCGAGAGCGACATCTTGGGGAGCGTGAGCGTGGGCATTGGCACCTGGGGCATCGCAACGGTTGCGGGCCGGCCCATCCCCGGCAGACGCCGCAGACGTTCCATGAGGCGGGGGCTGGCAGGATCGAGTTCATAGACTGCTCGCCACTCTTCCGGCGGCGCTGGCTTGGCAGCCGCCGCCGTAACCGTCACCACCTGCAGAGTGCGCGTGGCCAACGGCCGCGACCAGCGCAGCCCGCCCCGCTCCACGACCTCCATGAAGATGTCCCACACACCCTCCCGGGCGGGCAGCGGCATTTCCACTGTGACGGCGCCGAATTCCTGCGCTGGACGCCCCACCACAGCATCGTTTGGAGAGGCTGCAGGGGCCGTTTTCTCCTGCAGCAGCATCGTTCTGGTAAACACCTCCTCCCCGTCGGGTGCGCTCTTGATGTGCACCTTGAACTCCACCGTGGTGGCCCCGGGGGCCCGCGAGGAGAGGAGCGGATGGATCTCCATGCGCAGGGTTTCGCCGGGCCGCCGAACGGCCCCACCATCAAGCACCAGGCGCAGTTCGTCCCCCGGCGCCCGTTTGATCGAAAGCCGGTTGGCATCGGCGTCGAGCGCCTGCTGGGTGGGCGCATTGATCAGTTCGCCGATGGCCACCTCAACATGGGTGGCCTCCTCAAGCCGTTCATCGGGCACAAGATCGACGACGATCCGGGCGCTGCGCCAGTTGCCGACCGACACCTCCACACCGTCAAGAACGCAGGGTTGCTGCTGATGGATGGCGATGCCCTGCTGGGTGGAATGCATCCGCTGCAGGGCGTCGGCATCGGGCGACAGCAGACGCCACCCAGAGAGGCCCGTTCGTTCCTCCGCTGGGCCGGTGCCGGACACCTCATCGGCAGAGAGGCCTGCCGGCGGACGAACTGCTCCCTCCACGCGGATGCTCCCGCTCCAGATCCGGGGACGGCCGCCCCCCCACACCACACGCAGCGTTACCGGTGGCTCTTCCGCCTCCGCGGCCAAGGCGTCAGCCGCCATGCCACATTGATGGCGACCGGCAAGCCCGCCGAGGACCAATGCCACCAGCCCAACCACCAGCGACCATGCGCTCGTGCGCAGCGAAGGGTCCGCTGGCCGCCGCGGGCTGAGAACACGATGGGGTTCACTGGGATGATGCATTGGGATGGAACTGGCCATGCAGAGAAGCGCCTCGTCCGGAAAACATTCCGGCGGCGACTGTTCTCCACGCGCGGGATGGAAGGCGAGGGGGCGGGAGCATAGCGACCCTGCGAACCCACGGCAAAGGCTGTTTGGTCGCGAAAGATAGCGCCTGCGGCCGAGCCCTTAAGGCGGCACAGAGCCGCCGGGATTCAATCGGATCGGCCCGAACTGCCGACGGCAGCCTGGGAGAGCTGCGCGCTCCAGGCAACTCCAGTCCCCTCCGCCCACACCCGCTCGGCGAGGGCCTGGAGTTCTTCCGTCACGGCCAGACACCGATTCGCCACATCAGACAGCTCGAACGAGTCGTCCGGTTTGGCGTACAGGCGGGGTGCTGGCACCTCGTCCGGCGGCCGGGGACGCTGCACGAGGCAATGCCAGTGAGGCGTTACCAGCGCCAATGCCTGAGGAGTGGCCACCACCACCCGATCCCGCTGCGGACAGGCCCAGGCTGCAAACAGGCCGCCCAGATCCTGTCCCTGCTCTGGCGGCCGATCAGGCTGCACCACGCCTGCTGTCGATGGCCCTCCGACACTTTCCGCGGAGGCCGCGGCGAGCCGGGCCACCATTCCCGCCAGCGTCGCTCCCAGATCGGCTGGCACAACCAGTCCGCCGTAGCGTTGTCCCGCCATCCGCCCCGCGGGATCGACCAGAATAGCCGGTACATGCACCACTTCCCCCCAGGGCAATTCTTCAGCGCCCGCGGCACACCCCACCACACCATGAATCCCCAGCGGGAGGCCCCGCACGCCAGCCAGCATCACGCCCCACTCCTGCCCGGAATCCTGCCGCGGCAGCACGGCCAAC
This sequence comes from uncultured Planctomycetaceae bacterium, assembly GCA_903885565.1. Lineage (GTDB taxonomy): Bacteria > Planctomycetota > Planctomycetia > Pirellulales > UBA1268 > CAISJI01. The sequence goes on along the minus strand of CAISJI010000197.1, from coordinate 36 downwards.
AGCCGGGCCAGACAGCGGTCGAGCAGGGTTAATTGG
>CAISJI010000196.1 GCA_903885565.1 uncultured Planctomycetaceae bacterium | reverse complement strand
GCTCACAGGGAGAGGGTAGGTTAACAGGCTGTGGATTCAGTCGGCCGCCGCTGGTTGCGGGGGCAATGGCATGCTGGGGTGGGACGATTCATGACAGTCGATGATGACCCGTTCCTGCCCTCCCTCTCGGCGGTGCCGCTGGTGGGCGTGGCGGTCAATGCGGCACTGGCCACGGTCAAAATCCTGGCCGGATTCTTCGGCAACTCCTACGCGCTCATCGCCGACGGTATTGAGTCGACCTCCGACATCGTGACCTCGCTGATCGTCTGGGGCGGGCTGCGGGTGGCGGGTGCTCCGGCCGACGACCGGCATCCCTATGGCTACGGCAAGGCCGAGGCGTTGGCCGGGATCGTGGCGGCGCTGGCCCTGCTCGGGGCGGCGGTGGTGATCGCCATCCAGAGCATCCGCGAGATTTTCACACCGCATCACCTGCCCCACTGGTCGACACTGCTGGTGCTCGTGCTCGTGGTTGCGACGAAAGAGGCGCTGGCCCGCTGGGTGGGCGGCATCGGCGCCGCAGCTGACAGCACCGCCCTCAAGGCCGATGCCTGGCACCACCGGGCCGACGCCATCACCTCGATCGCCGCCTTCATCGGAATTTCGATCGCGCTGATTGGCGGACCGGGCTACGAACCGGCCGACGACTGGGCGGCATTGGTGGCCTGCCTCATCATCGCCACCAGTGGCGTGCATGTGATGCTGCTGGCCGTTCGCGAACTGCTCGACGCCGCGCCTCCCAAGCAGTTTGAGGAGCAGGTGCGGGCCCTTGCCGTGGGGCTGGAGGGGGTGCGGGCGGTTGAAAAATGTCGGATCCGCAAAAGCGGCACCGCCTATTTTGTGGAACTGCACGTTGAGGTGGATGGAGAAGCGACCGTGCAGGAAGGGCACGATATCGGGGGCCGGGTGCGCAGCACGCTGCGGAATTCGCCGCTCCGCATCAACGATGCGTTCATCCATATTGAGCCGCACACCACCTGCATGGCACCGCTCCAGCCGCCCGTGGAAAAAGGGCATGGATGATTTTCCCACGGACAGCGAGTCACTTCGGCAGTAAAGCCCGTGCCGTGCGCCGGTTCATCTCCCGTGCCACCGCCCAAAACAACAGCGGCGGCGACAGCCGCTTGAGCCACCAGATCCACCGCCCCTTCGCCGGCAGCACCACATACAGCCGTCTGGCATGCATCGCCGCCACCGCCGCATCGGCCACGGCGTCGGCGGTGAGCCGCGACTGAAGAAACTCGCTGCGGGCAACACGCCGGTCGTGCTCGGTGGCAAACCGGGCCGAATCGAGGAGCGCCGTGGGGAAGAATGACGGGCAGAGCACCGTCACCCCAACCCCATGCGGTCGCAGTTCCGCATGGAGCGTTTCGGAGAGCGACACCACCGCCGCCTTGGTGAGATTGTAGGCCGCCATCCCCGGAAAACTTCCGAAGGCGGCCAGCGACGCGGTGTTGATCAGATGACCGCCACGCGGATTCCGCTTCAGCCACTCGACAAACGTGTGGCAGCCATGGATCGCGTTCCAGATGTTGACATTCACGATCCAGTGCCAATCTTCAAGGGCACACTGCCCCACCTCCCCCGACACCGCCACGCCGGCATTATTGACAAGCAAGTCGAGTTGCGGCCAGTCTGTCTCCAGCCGCGTCCGCAGGCTGCTCCAGGCGGCGGCATCGGTCACATCGAGCCGCTCGACACGCCCCTCTCCGCCAGCCTCCCGCACCAGTTGCAGCGTCTCGGCGGCGCCTGTCTCGTCGATATCGCAGATGGCGATCTCCCAGCCATCGCGGGCCAGCCGCCGGCAGAGGGCGCGGCCCAGCCCGCTGGCTCCCCCGGTGACTATGGCAGTGCGGCGCGGGGGCATCGGGAGGATGAGCCTGGAATGAGTGGGGGGAGGGCGGAGCCACGGCGGAGGCATCCATCATGGTAAAACCAGTCGCATCATGAATAGCCGGGCACTGGAAAAAATCGGCCTGCCGTCGGCGCTTGTGCCACTGGCCAAGCAGCTTGTGGCCGAGGCGCGGCGGGCGGGCGTTGGGCAGCAGGAGATCCGCGGCCAGCTCGCGGCGCTTGTGTCGGCTCCCGAGCAGTGCACAGCCGATCCCCACTTCGGCCGGCTGGCCCGCGACCTGGTGCAGCAGCGGGCCGCCGGCACGCCGAGCTTCTCCCCCCGCCGAGACCCTGCCCCTTGGCGGCAATGGGGGAGTGATATCGACGAACAGGCGCTGGGGCAGATGCGGCAGGCGGTGCAATTGCCGGTGGCGGTGGCGGCGGCGCTGATGCCCGACGCCCATGTCGGCTACGGACTGCCGATCGGCGGGGTGCTGGCGACAGCGAACGCCGTCGTGCCCTACGCCGTGGGAGTCGATATCGCCTGCCGGATGAAGCTCTCAGTGCTCGACCTGCCGACCGGCTGGCTCCAGTCCAAGCGCGATCGGCTGGCCCGGGCGCTGGAAGTGGAAACCCGGTTTGGCATCGGCGCGGAGTTTGGCCGCCGCGGCGATCCGCAGGCTACTCCCCCCCGCGAGCATCCGGTGCTCGACGAGGATTGGACCGTTTCCCCGATCACGCTCCGCCATCGCGACAAGGCCCGGCTGCAGTTGGGCACCAGCGGCAGCGGCAACCATTTTGTGGAGTTTGGCACGCTCAGCGTGGATGCGGCGCAGGCCCGGGCGCTCGGGCTGGCTGGAGCTGGTGTCTTCCTGGCCTTGCTCTCCCATTCCGGTTCGCGCGGCACCGGCGCCTCGGTCTGCGACCACTATTCCCGACTGGCGATGACCCTCTGCCCCGGTCTGCCCCGCGAACTGCGGCAGCTCGCCTGGCTGCCGCTCGATTCCCCTGCCGGGCAGGAATACTGGCGGGCTATGAACCTGATGGGCCGCTATGCCGCCGCCAACCATGCCGTGATCCACCGCCAGATCGTGCGTCACCTCGGCGCGGAAGTGATCCTCGACATCGAAAACCACCACAACTTCGCCTGGGAGGAGGAGCACCAGATCGATGGGGTGGCGCAGCGCCTGATCGTGCATCGCAAGGGGGCCACGCCTGCCGGGGCCGGCATCCTCGGCATCATCCCGGGGTCGATGGCGGCGCCGGGATTTATTGTGCGCGGTCGCGGCGTCGCGGCATCGCTCCATTCGGCCAGCCACGGAGCAGGCCGGAAAATGAGCCGAACGCAGGCCCGCCAGAGCTTCCGCTGGCCGCAGGTGCGGGCAGAATTATCACAGCAGGGAGTCGACCTGCTCAGCGCCGGCATTGATGAAGTGCCGCTGGCCTACAAAGACATCCATGCCGTGATGGCCGCGCAGGCCGATCTGGTGGAGACGCTCGGCCGGTTCGATCCGCGTCTGGTGAAGATGGCCCCCGAGGGGGAGAAAGCGGAGGACTGAGCAGCCCACGCCATCAGCCAGCCACAGGATCGGCAGCCGAGACATCACGCCGAGGTGGCGTTCATCGGCCCCACACCAACAGCCGGCACAACCTCCGGGGCGGCCGCAGCCGCGGTGGCGACGGCGGTTGGGTCCCCAGCGGCAGCCACAGGCGCTTCAGGCAGGTGAAAATCGCTGGGACAGTCATCGGGCCGATCGCCGTAGAGTTCCTGCATGCCGGCGATCGCCCCCAGATATTCGCGAAAATGTGCATCCATGATCACAACCCTCCTTGGTTGATTCACTCTACGCAGGCCGACTCCGCGAAGTTCGCCGCGGGCAAAATTTCCGCTTCCTTCATCCCCCAGCGACGCCCCGACGGGAGATGGGGAAGTGGGGCAAAACAGGGGCTTCACCTGCCGGCAGCGGAGCCGACCGTTGCCGCAGCGCCCGTCACCGGCAACACCGAAAACCGCACTCGCACATCGGGGTGCGTGGTGTACAGCCGGTGGCGGTTGCCGTCGGGCACCAAGAGCGGGCTGCTGGCGGCTGGCACGGCGGGATCGACCGGGAGCACCGGGTTGCCAGAATACTTCTGCCAGTGCCGCAGATCGTCGCTGGCGGCAATGCAGCTGCACCACTGCCCCGGCCGGGCGCTGGCGTGGTAGTAGGCGTAGTAGTGGCCGCAGTGCTTGACGATCTGATTGAATGCGATCTCGCGCGAGTCATGCTCCGCGGGGCCGCATTCCATCACCGGATCATCCTGCACGTTGGTCCAAACCTTGAGATCGCTGGAGGTGGCCAGCCAGATCCCCTTATCGATCCGCTCATAGAACAGATGCCACAGCCCATGCTCCCGCCATAACACCGGAGTGCCCCGTGGGCCGTCGGCGATCGGCGCCCCTGTCGAGAGGCGAATATCGAGCGGGCCATGGCGCTGCCAGTGAACCCGGTCGGCGGAGGTGAGGAGGTGGGCGATGTCCTGTTCCCCCTCGGCCACCATCACATAGCGGCCCCCTTCGCGCACCACGCACATATCCTCCACCCAGGCATCCCCGATCAGCGGATTGGCTGGGCTGCGGGTCCAGTTGAGGCCATCGGCACTGCTGGCATATCCCAGCAGGCGCGGCGAGTTGGCGGCGCGGTTGTAGCCGGTGTACCAGAGGTGCCACCGCCCCCCTTCGCGCATGATCCAGCCACGCTCGCGGAGATCGCGGTCCCATGCCTCTGCGCCGCCGCCGGTAAAGAGCGGCACGCGCGACGCCGGGCCAAACTCGACAAGTTCGCTCGGAAACGGGAGCGGGCGGGGAGTTGGCTCGTCCGCCTGCAGCGTTGCAGTTACCCAGCAAACGGCCAGCCCCCACAGGCTGGCCCGGACCGCGGCCGCCACCACCAGAGAGGTCAGGGAGGGCTTTTTCCCCAGCCAGCGTCGCGCCGTTGGATGCCAAAAAGTGAACGCAATCATGGCCTGATCATACCCAGACTCAGGCTCACGCCGCACCCCTGCAGACGGGCTGAGCCAACATGTGGCCGCCCATTGCTTTCTTTTGGGCAGACGACCGCCTAAAATCGGCGACTGGCGTGGAACCATTTTTTTTTGAGACATGGAGCGTGGCATGGACATTCTGGGCGAGATTCTGAAACAGGTTCTGGAAGGTGCGGCACAGCAGCAGCAACAGCCGCCTCAGCAGCAGCGGGCCCCGGCGCCCCAGCAGCGAGCCCCCGCTCCCCAACAGCGGGGCCCGCAGGAGATGCCCTCCTCCAACGATCTGTCAGAGATCTTCAAGCAGATTTTCGGGGGCAACGATGCCCAGAAGCTGCCTGAGGTTGTGAAGCAATTTGAGGAGAAAGGCCTGCGCGAGGAGGTCGATTCCTGGGTTCGCACCGGCCCGAACAAGCCGGTCGATCGCCGCCAGATTGAGGATGTCTTTGGCAGCCGCGAGATGGACGAACTGGCCAAGAAGCGCAACATCGACCGCGACCAGCTCGCTGAGGTGCTCAGTCGCTACATTCCCAAGATCATCGACGAACTCACGCCGACCGGCCAAGTGGCCAGCCGCCGCTAACTGGCGTCGACCGCTGATTCTATGATTCTCCCTCCCCTGCTGCGCCCGGCCCCCGGTTCTGTCATAGAACCCGGGGGCTGGGCCGGCAGCACTCCGGCCACCCGCCTCCCCACCGCCGGAAAAGGCTCCCCACCACCGGTATGAAGCAGACTCTCCACCGCCGCGCCCTGCTCCAGCGGGCCGGCCTTATGGCAGCCTCTGTGCCGCTGACTGCGCTGGCCGTGGATGGGATGTGGACCACGCCGCGCCGGCTTGTCACCACGCACCATGCCTTCGGCGGCGAACCGGCCGCAGGTCGGGAACCGTTGCGCGTGATGCATGTAAGCGACCTGCATCTGCATGGTATGGGAAAACTTGAGCAGTGCATCTTAGAGCAATTGCATGAGTCCCGGCCTGATCTGGTGGTGCTGACGGGAGACTCTGTCGACAGGCCGGCAGGACTTGCGACGCTGGAAACACTCCTGCAGGAATGCCCCCGCGGGCCCCGCGTGCTGGCCATTCCCGGCAACTGGGAATACCGGGCGAAGATCAGCAGCGCCACCCTGCGCAGCTGCTACGAACGCCATGGCGTCGAACTGCTGATCAATCAGGCCGTCACGGTGGAGAAGAACGGTGTGCAACTACGGGTGACGGGGCTCGACGCCCTGCGCGGCGGCAACCCCAACCCCCTGCTGGCGCTGGCAGACCTGCCCCCTGCCGCCCACCACCTCATGCTGATCCACTGCCCGGTCATTCGCGACCGACTGCAACTTCCCCCCGGCCACTCTGTCGATCTGGTGCTGGCCGGCCACACCCACGGCGGACAGATCGCCCCCTTGGGCCAGGCAATCGTCCTGCCGCCAGGCAGCGGACGGTATGTCGCGGGCTGGTATCGCGACGGAGGACCGCCACTCTATATCTCACGTGGGCTGGGAACCTCGGGCGTTCCGATCCGCCTGGGGTCGACCCCCGAATTGGCCTGCATCGACTGGCACCTCGGCTAACCGCCGCCACGGCCGCTACAGCCGCTACAAGGCGCCTTTCTTCCCCCGCTTGTGCAGTTGGCCCGGGGGGCCGTCGATAACTCTCGGGCGGGACAATCAGGCCCGACGTTGCAGCAGACGCCGGCCGCCCCTCCGCCCCCTCCATCTTTCCTCAAGCCTCAACCACCATCACCTTTTTCAGGATTGTTGCCACACCATGCAAGGATCACGCCGCAAGCCATCGTCGTCAGCTGTGCAGAATCCACTCGAAACCTATCTGCGCGACATCAACGGCACGTCTCTCCTGACCGCTGATGACGAAAAACGGCTGGCAGTGGCGATTGCCGGCGGCGATGCCGAGGCCCGCGACCACATGGTGCGAGCCAATCTGCGGCTGGTGGTGAACATCGCGCGGGGCTATGCCAACCGCGGCCTGCTCCTCCCCGACCTGATCGAGGAGGGAAATCTGGGACTGCTCCGGGCGGTTGAGGGTTTCGATCCGAAGGTGGGCACCCGCTTCAGCACCTACGCCAGCTATTGGATCAAGCAGTCGATCAAGCGGGCGCTGATCAACTCCGGCAAGACGATCCGTATTCCGGCCTATATGGTGGAACTGCTCTCCAAATGGCGGCGGGCCACGGCCCGGCTGGTCGACTCGCTCGGCCGCGCACCGACCCACGAGGAGATCGCGCGGATGCTGGGTCTGGCCCGTAAGAAACTCCCGATCATCAAGAAGGCAATCCATGTCCACCATGCCTCTCCACAAACCGATCAGGCGGAGGGAGGATGGTCGCTGGGGGATGTGCTGCGCGACGAAAACACCCGCTGTCCGGCCGAGGTGATGCTTGATGCAGACACCATGCATCACGTTCTCAAACGGATTGAATCGCTCGACCCGCGTGCCGGCACGATCCTGAAGCTGCGCTTTGGCCTCGGCGGAGGGGAGCCGATGACACTCAAGGAGATCGGCGTGATCCTCGGCCTCACTCGGGAGCGGGTGCGGCAGATCGAGGCCGAAACGCTGGCCAACCTGGCCCTTGAGCTGGACGGGGCTCCCCGCGTCAAGATTCAGTTGCGGCAGGGGGCCTGACGGCCATACGCTTCTGACCAGCAGCCCCACCACCACCCTGAGTCTCCAGACATGAATACTCCTCCTGTCGATCTGGCCAGCTTCATTCGTCCGATTCCCGACTTCCCCAAGCCGGGCATCCTGTTTCGCGACATCACTCCCCTGCTGGCCGATCCCGCGGCCCTGGCCACCGCCATCGACCTCCTGGCGGCGCCCTGGCGGTCGACGCAACTGGATGCCATCGCCGCGGTGGAGGCCCGTGGCTTCCTCTTTGCCACGCCCCTGGCGCTGGCGTTGGGCATCGGGGTGATCCCTGTGCGCAAGCCGGGCAAGCTGCCCGCCAAGACGATTGAGTATGAGTATGCGCTGGAATATGGCAGCGACCGGCTGCAGATGCATGCCGGCGTGCTGACTCCCGGCGCGCGGGTGCTGGTGGTGGATGATGTGCTGGCCACCGGCGGCACGGCGGAGGCCTGCGTGCGCCTCGTGGAAGCGGGCGGCGGCACGGTGGTGGGGGCGGCATTCCTGCTGGAACTGGCCGCGCTTGAAGGTCGGCAGCGGCTGGCGCCTGTCCGCGTGGAGTGTGTGCTGACGTATTAGCTTTACGCGGCGCGGGCCGTCCTCCAGACGGCCTTGGGGCGTGCGGCGGCGGCCGACCAATCCCTGAGCCCAACTCGGTGGACAGAGGCGGAGGGATCGGCGAACTTTTTGTGCGTGCAGGCGACGAAACTTGTACCGTCCCGCAACCGGCGATCGCTCCCCGCAGGTGGGCCCCGCAGCCGGCCGGCACCGGACGCCTCTCAGCCCGACCGGCAAAAAAAGGGCTGTTTCAGCCGTTTTGAAAAGCCCGCCACCGGCGCTTTCAGCCGACGAAGCGCCAAACTACTCTTGTAGAGAGATTCGCTTCTGGCCGGCCCAATCCGGCCCTCCCCCTTGCTTTGAGGCTTCCGCGTGGATTCCCTGCCGCTTTCCGTGATGGTCGTGGCCGGCATCGTACTGGCGCTGGTCGCGCTGTCGATGCTGCTGCTCATTTTCAACTACGGTCAACTCTGGTTTCAGTCCTACTGGTCAAAGGCCCCCGTCACGTTTCTGGAATTGCTCGGCATGAGCCTCCGCCAAGTCAACGCCCGCACGATCGTGCAGGCGCAGATCATGGCGACCCAGGCAGGGCTCGGCAGAGAAATCTCAGCCCGGCGTCTGGAAGCCCATTCCCTCGCCGGCGGCGATGTGCCCCGCGTGATTCGCGCCCTCATCGCCGCCCAGCGCGCCGACATCGATCTCGACTTCGATCGGGCCTGCGCGATCGATCTGGCCGGCCGGGATGTGCTCGATGCTGTGCAGACGAGCGTCAATCCCAAGGTGATCGACTGCCCCGAGGGCGTGAGCGGCAAAACGACGCTCTCAGCCGTCGCCAAAAACGGCGTGGAATTGAAAATCCGGGCCCGCGTGACGGTGCGCACCAACCTGCAGCAACTCATCGGCGGCGCCACCGAGGAAACAATCATCGCCCGCGTCGGCGAAGGGATCATCACTTCAATAGGCTCTGCCGAGAGCCACTTTGAGGTGATGGAGCACCCCGATACGATCTCCAAGGCGGTGTTGCAACGCGGACTCGACGCCCAAACCGCCTTTCAGATTGTCTCCATCGATATCGCCGACATTGAGGTGGGGGAGAACATCGGCGCGCGACTGCAGGCCGATCAGGCCGAGGCCGACACCCGTGTGGCCAGGGCCAAGGCGGAAGAACGCCGCAGTTTCGCCATTGCCCGCGAGCAGGAAATGAAGGCTTCCACTGCCGAAAATCGCTCGCAGGTGCTCAGGGCAGAGGCGTTGGTGCCCAAGGCCATGGGCGAGGCCTTCCGGGCGGGCCGCATGGCGAGTGTCGCCGGAAGCAACGGGCGCCCAGACTGACAATCCGCTCCGTTTCTGCCGGGCAGAATCCTCCCAGTTTACCCCGGTTCGCCAAGCCATGGCCTACCGATGGCGGCATCGGTGATTTGACCAAACCTTGCGGGCCAACAGTGCCGATAGAAGGTGTGTACGGTTCGCTGCGTCATGATGATGGCGGCGACCGGGCGGCCCTCCGGCCGCTTCATTCCAAGTCCTCAGGCAAGGGAGTCTGCCCATGGCAATGCGTAAACTGCGCGTCTATACCGGCCCTGACGCTGAACAGAAATCCTGCTCGCTGATGCAGACAGCGCTTCCTGCCAATACTGTGCAGGTCACGCTGGGCGACATCCTGCCGCTGTTGGCAGATGCCGTCGCCAGCCAGCGCACCTGGCTGACCGACTTCGCAGCAGACGATATGACGATCTCCACCGATTTGTTCGACGTTCTGCAGGCCTACCGGCATTTCCGCCGCCCGAGCGCCTGAATGTCGCTGAAAAGCATTGTAAATTGGAGTGGGTGATGTATCCTTTAGAGGGGTGCCTGCCCCGAAACCTCCCGACTCACGTTGGGATGATCTCGGAGCCATCACCCTGCTGGCTCGGGCGACGACTGATCCTGGTTGGTCAGTGCCCCGATCCCCTGCTCCTAGGATATGTCATCAATGCCGCCAGCCCACCAGGTGAATCTCGTCGACCTCGGTAGACGCGTCCGAGCCGCCCGAAACGCGCGTCACCTGACGCTCGATGAGGTCGTCAAGCGGGCAAACTTCACCGTGAGTTGGCTCTCCAAACTGGAGAACGGCCAACTCTCTCCTTCGCTCGACGGCTTGGTGCGCCTGGCCGATGTGCTGGAGTGCGGAATTGAGACCCTCGTGCAGGGGCTCTCCGTGCCCCCCCAGCATGTGCTGGTGAAGAAGTCGGAGGGCCGCATTGAGGAAATGGGCTCCAGGAAATCGGGCATGGTGGTTGAGCACCTGGCCGATCAATGGCGCAATCGGGCGATGGACCCCAAAATCCTCTACCTGACAGGTCAGGGCAACCGGGGAACGCCAGACAATCACGACGGCGAACGGTTTCTCCTGGTGCTGGAAGGAACCCTGCGTCTGGAGTATGGGGACGAACTGATCCTGATGGAACCGGGCGACAGCATCTACATCTACGCAGCGATTTCTCACACCCTTCTGCCTGCCGGCCGCCTGCCGGTCAAGGTGCTGAGCGTTGGCTACGAATTGCCCAACCGGGCTGGCAGCGGAAACCACTCAGCCAGCCCCCTCGCGACGCCGATCGCAAAACGCAAGTCGGGCCATTGATGCCGCGTGCCGGCCGCGAAACGGCTGGCAGTCGATCAATCTCCCTGAAACCGGCGGCTTTGCGCGGGGCGTGTGACGCGCGCGTTCCGCGAGGTATCATGACGGCTGTTGAGGGGAGCGGGAGCCGGTGATGGTTCCCCACGCGTCCGCTCAACCTCTTCCGGAGCCCCTTGCCATGCCTGTCACGCGTCGCGATTTTGTTGAAACTGCCTTTGCCCTCGCCGGCGCCGCCCTGACTGGGGCAATTGGCAGCGGACCTGCAGCGGCGGCCGAGCCGGCCGCCCCTTCCTCCGCTGGCTCCAGCGACACCCTGCGCGTGGCCGTCGTCGGCACCAACAGCCGCGGTGCCGAGCACATCGAACAGTGGATGGCCAACCCCGATGCAGAGCTGGTGGCGATCTGCGACTGCGACCCCGCCGCCTTCGGCAAGCATGAGAAGACGTTCCAGGACCTGAAGCGCAAGCCTGCTTACGAAAAAGATTTTCGGAAACTCCTCGACCGCAAAGATATCGACGTCGTCTCGATCGCCACGCCCAACCACTGGCATGCGCTGATGACGATCTGGGCGATGCAGGCGGGCAAGGATGTCTACATCGAGAAGCCTTGCAGCTTCACTGTGGACGAGGGGCGGGTGATGACGCAGTGGGCCCGCAAACTCGGCCGGATGTGCCAGATGGGAGCGCAGAGCCGCAGCATGACTGCCATGCGCGAGGCGATCGACTACGTACAAAGTGGCGAGATTGGCGCCGTGAAGGTGGCCCATGCTGTCTGCTACAAGCGGCGGCCGAGCATCGGGCTTGTCGATACGCCAGCCCCGCTCCCCCCCGGCCTCGATTTCAACCTCTGGGCTGGCCCTGCTCCCGATGTGGTGCCGATCCGCCAGAAACTCCACTACGACTGGCACTGGAACAACCAAACCGGCAACGGCGATCTGGGCAACCAGAATCCCCACGAACTCGACAAGGGTCGCTGGGGCCTCGGCAAGCAGGAACTGCCCAAGCGGGTGGTGAGCCTCGGAGGTCGCCTCGGATACATCGATAACGGCAATGTCGCCAACAGTCAGGTGACGCTCTTCCAGTGGGACGATGCCCTGCTGATCTCCGATGTGCGGGGGCTGGAGATGAAGTCGCCGGTCACGATGGGACTCAAAACGGGGCCGCTGCGGGTGGGGAATATCTGGTGGGGGACCAAGGGCTATGTTGTCGCCCCGAGCTACAGTTCCGGCATCGCGTTTGACTACGACGGGAACGTGCTCAACTGGTGGAAGGGTGGCAAATCGCAGGCCCACTTTGCCAACCTCGTGACGGCCATCCGCAGTCGCAATTACACCGATCTGAACCTCGACATCGAGGACGGTCATTTTTCCAGTGCGCTGGCTCATCTGGGCAACGTCTCGTGGCGCCTCGGTGAGAGCGTGCCACTGGGCACTCGGCCGGCGCTGGCCTCCGACGATCCGCGGGTGACCACGACTTTTGACAGCTTTGAATCGCACCTGCGGGAAAACAACGTCGATTTTGGCGCTACCAAGCTGTCGCTCGGCCGCGAACTCACCATCGATCCCCTTACGGAAAAAGCCTCCGATCCGGCCGCCACGGCGCTCTTCACCGGCACCTATCGCAAGGGCTTTGAGCTGCCAAGAGTGTGACAGCTTGAGCATTGAGCCCACCGAGCGACGGAGGCGGAGGGATCGGCGAACGCTCAACCATCCACAGGCGCTGCCGGGCCAGCGAGCCGGCGATGCCAGAATTCGAGATCGAGCCAGCGGCCAAATTTAAATCCTGCCTCAGGCAGCCGGCCCGACAGCACAAAGCCCGCTTGCCTGTGCAGGGCAATGCTGGCGGCGTTGGAAGCGTCGATGGCGCCCACCAGTAGGTGCAGATCGCGGGCCTGCGCCTCCTCGATGATCGCTGCGAGCAAGCGGCGACCGATCCCCTGCCCCCGGCAATCAGCCGCAACATACACCGAATGCTCGGCAGAGTATTTGTAGGCTGGAAAGTGGCGAAACGGGCCCCAGGTGGCAAAGCCGGCAAGCGTTCCGCCGGGAGCCTCAATGCCCAGCACCGGCAGCCCCGCTGCCTGCTTGGCCGCCCACCAAGCCTCCATCACCTCGCTGCTGCGCGGCTGGTATTCGTAGAGCGCGGTGGTGGTGAGGATGCAGTCGTTGTAGATCTGCCGGATCGGCTCCAGATGCACCTCGCGACAACGCATCACAGGACCCCAGCCGGCCATGCTTATCGAGCCTCCGCGCCGGCCGGCCGGGGGGTGAGCAGCGACACCACCACCAGCACGAGAAAGCCCAGCGGAATCGTCACCAGCCCCGGTTGGCTGAACGGCATCCATGATGCGTCGCGGGGCAATCCGTAGACTTTTTCAAACGTGTCGGCCGAGAGGAGAATCCAGCCGAGTGATGCGAGCATCCCCACCGTCACCGCCGCGATGATCCCCTCTTTCGTCGTCCGCGGCCAGAACAGCAGCATCACCAGCGCCGGCAGATTGGCCGAGGCCGCGATATTGAATGCCCAGCCGACCAAAAAACTGACATTGAAATTGCGAAAGAGGATGCCCAGCGCCATCGCCACAATCCCCAGCCCCACAGCGGCAATTTTCCCGCAGCGCACCTTCTCATGATCGGTCATCGGGATGCGCAGCACATTCTCCACCAGATCGTGGGCCACCGCACCGCTGCCGGCCATGATCAGGCCGCTCACCGTGCCGAGCACCGTGGTGAAGGCGATCGCCGAGATGATCGCAAAGAGCGTGGTGTTGAACGATTTGGCCAACAGCGGCGCAGCCATGTTGCTGCTGGTGGGATCGAGGGCGCCACTGGTCATGGCGCCGAGCCCCAGAAAGAGCGTCAGCACATAGAAAGCGCCGATCGCGGCGATCCCCACCACCGTGCTCTTGCGGGCGGCGGCCTGATCCTTGACGGTGTAGTAGCGAATCAGGATATGTGGCAGGGAGGCGGTGCCGCAGAACAGCGCCAGCATGAGGCTGACAAAATCGAGCTTGTCGGCCAGATTCCCGGTGGTGAGCCCCTTGAAGTAGCCGCCCGGCTTGAGCAGATCGCTGCCGAGGCGTTCCGTGGGGGAATAGGTGGTGTGGGTGCCGGCGGCGTCGGTCTGTTTTTTCGGCGCCCAGGTGACGATGCGAGAGTCTTCAAGGGCGCTCAAATATTCCCATGGCCCGAGCGGTCCTGTGGAAATCGCGTCGCCGTAGCGGGCGGGCAGGGCGGCAATCGTTCCCACCGGGCGGAGATCGTGTGATTTCGACTGGGGCGCGCCATCCACCAGCACCGTGCCATCGGGCGCAACCGTGCGCACCTGCGGGGCAAGGCTGCCGGTGCCGACCACCAACCCGCGGTTGAGGATCATGACCGTGAGCACGCCGCAGAAGAAGACCAGCAAAGATCCCTTGATGAACTGGACCCACGTCGTCGACACCATGCCTGCGGTAACCACGATGAGCGTGACCGCCACGCCCACCAGAATCACCCCCACCGCATGCGGCAGGCCCAGCAGTGGCACGATCAGATCCCCCGCCCCGACCATCTGCGGGATGAGATAGAAAATGCTCACCACCAACGTCGAGATCGCCACGGCCAGCTTGATGCCCCGGCTGTGAAACCGGCTGTCGAGGGCATCGGCGAACGTGAACTTACCCAGTTTCTTGATCGGCTCAGCAATCACAAACAGCGCCACGATCCAGCCGGCCAGAAAGCCGATCGAATAGAGGAAGCCGTCGTAGCCGTAGAAGGCGATCATGCCGCAGATGCCCAGAAACGAGGCGGCCGAGAGATAGTCGCCCGCGAAGGCGATGCCGTTGACGAACCAGTGGATCTCGCCGTGGGCCGCATAGTAGCCCTGGGCCGACTGGGCCTTGCGGCCGAGATAAAACGACAGCCCCACCACGCTCAGCACGAAGGCGGCAAAGATCGCAATGGCGGCCAGGGAGGTTTCGTAGAGCATGGAGCAGGTTTTCTCTGGTGGCGGGGGAAAAACAGCGGAGCCGTCAGTCGTGGGACGCTCCCTCCACGACCCGGCAGGCGACCATATAGACCACTGCCAGCACAAGCGCCGCCACGATCAGCCCCAGGCCGCAGGCGATAGCCAGATTGACGCCGCCGAAGGGGCGGGCCGAGAGCAGGCCGGGGGCGAAGAGAACAAGCGCGATGAACCCCCCGTAGCAGGCCACATAGATCCAAAACAGGCCGAAGCCGATGCGCGCACTGCGGCTGACCGCCGGCTCACAACGCGGTGGTGAATCGTCGCTCGGTGTCATGCTATCCCCCTGTCATCCACTGCCAAAAGTTGCCACGTTGCCCTCCGGCCCCTCAGGCAGCAGTTGTACCATCATTTCCTTGGGTGGCCGCGGCAGCCCCCCGAAAGCCTCATCAACTCCAGTCGATGAACTCCGGCTGCCGGCGGCCGCTGTCGAGCAGAATCACCGCCCGCATCCCATCGGTGCTGTACGGATCGCCGGTGAGGTTGTGCCGCGGCGTCGCCGGGGTGCAGGCTCCCACGCCTGGCAGATAGGCCACGGACGTCACATGCTCCGCCTCGAGCAGATCCTCGACGACATAGTCGCGTGCCTCATCGACGTCGGGATCAATCCGGTGGGTGGTGAGATTCCAGACCTTCGTCGTGAACCGCACGCCAATGTCGCGGCTCACCTGCCCCACCCACACCGGCTGCTGCTGGAATCGCAGCGGCGCCATCCACAGGCGCAGGTGGAGCCGTTCGTTGATCGAATGGCGGATGCGCTGCAGAGCGACATCCTGGCTGCGGCCAAAGAGATAGAGCGGGCTGATCGGGGAATAGCGGTATTCCGAGCCGAGCAGGAAGGCCTTCACAGTTCGCCAGCAACTCGCCAGCGTGATCGTCTCGGTCTCGTCCCAGCGGCCCACGAAACTGCCCACAATCTGGTCGAAGTCGCCCACCACAACCAGATTGACAGGATCACCCTCACGGTTTCCCAAGCGATTCGTGGTGGCCGCTGGCAGCCCCTCGATGCGGCGGGCCATCTCGGCCACAGCGCAATTCACAACGCTTTCGCCCGAGGCAATCGCCGCGAAATCGCGTCTGAGATAATCCACCGCAATGCCGGGAACAGGAATCGAGAAGGAAAAATCGATCACCGGCGTAGCCTCGGTGGTTGCCCCCGCCGAGCGGCGCGTGGTGAACAGGCTGACCAGAAACACTTTCGTGCCGGCACTGAACTGCGTGTAGATGAAGCCCTCGCTCGTTGCACCGGGTGGGATCGGCCGCAACCGGAATGCCCGCTTGAGAAAATACTCGTCCATCCGCTGGTTGGCCCACAGTCCGGTGATGATTTTCGAGGGGAGCATCAGCAGGAGGACGTGAAAAAACACCCAGCCGACGAGGCCGTAGGCGGTGAGCCGACTGAAGATGGAAAAATGATTGGCGGCGGCTGCCTCCAAAGGGCTGAAGTAGTTGGGATCAATTCCCACCACCTTCAGCCGCAGCGGCACCTCCGAGCGATTGGTGATCCGCACAAACAGCGGCTGGATCCCCCGCGATGTGACCGATGCGCCGAAGATCCGCGCCGCCTCCCGGGGGCCTGGAACCGCTGCCAGCACCTCGGCGTAAGCATTTTCCTGCCGCTGGGCGCGGTGGAAAAAGTCCATGTCCGCCTCCGCAGGCGCGAATGAGGCTATGAACAGGCGTTTGAAGAGAAACGTGAGGGAGCGGAACAAGCGAAGGGCTCTCAGTTCGGAGTTGAAGACACTACTTTCCCTGCAGTGTATCGACCACATACTCCGCGACGTTTGTATGCCGCACGTCTGGTGCGCCGGGATAGACAAGTTCGCAGGGCACGCCCACCGCAGCGAGCCGCTCCTGCAATTTGACCCCGAAGTTTGCGGTGTGGGTGGGATCTTTCTCCGGCTGTCCGAGGGCTGGGGGGCGGCGGTAGACCAGCTGCACCGGCGGATCATCGGCCGTTACCAGCGCGTAGGGGGAATACTGGTTGATCACCGGAAGAAGCCTGTCGCGGGCAGCGAGAAACTCCGCAAATTGGCTGTCCCGCTCGTTGGGATCGCGAAAAAATCCAAAGGCATGGCCGCCGTAGCGGCTGTTGGGCGTCCACTCGAGCATCTGAGCCGGGTCGAGCGTTGTCTGGGCGATGGTCACCGCCGCCGCCAGCAGCCGTGTCGATTGGCGGGCCACTGGGTCGGTGCTGGTGGGGTCGGCCATGTCGTCGTGGAAAGCCAGCCACAAACTTGAGCAGGCGCCTGCAGAGGCGCCGCTGGCAATGACCCGCGTGGGGTCGAAATGCCATTCGGCGGCGCGGCTGCGTACCATCTGCAGGGCTCGGGCAGCATCGGAGAGCGGCGCCTTTACCGGAGGATCGATGCCGGCGGCCATCGCCTCAGCGATGAATCGGTATTCGATCGAGACCACGGAGATGCCCTGAGCGAGCAGCGTGGGCAGCAGATCCCCAACCGATGCGCGGTCGCCTGCGTTCCAGCCGCCGCCATGGATGAAAAAGAGAAGGGGTGACGGATGCTCTGCAGTGGCATCTGCCGCCTTCCAGAAATGGAGCACCTGCTTGGGGTGGAGTCCGTAGGGGACATCAACAAGCGTCGGCGGCGGGAGCTGAACGGCAGTGGCCGCCTCCAACTTTTTCTTGCGTTTGCCTCCTGGCGCCATCTTCTCCTCGCCTGTCTGCCGCTGGAATGCGGTCTTGAATGGGTTTTCGACCGGTCCATCAAGGTTTTCATTCACCAGATCGGGCTGCAACTGCTGCCACCAGGTGTCGTACTCACTTCTCAACTGCGCCACGATCTGGGGGTGGTCAGCGGCCACGTTACGGGTTTCTCCCGGATCGCTGGCGATGTCGTAGAGCTCCCAGCCGGTCTCCCGGTTCTGCACGTTGACGAAGCTCCACTGATCGCGGCGGACCCGGCAGTTGGCCCACTTGGCCTGAGCCGCCTGGCCGCGTCCCCACCGGCCGACATGCGTATAGAGGGAGCGCGTGGGCCAGGGGGCATGCTTGTCTCGCAGCAGCGGGACGAGACTCCGCCCCTCGACAAGCGCCTCGGCCGGCAGCCCGACGCCAGCGAGTTCGCAGAGCGTGGGAAGCACATCGATATGCGCCGTCACAGCCGCCACATCGACCCCGGCGGGAAACTCGCCTGGCAAGCGCCACAAGCTCGGCACCCGCGTGCCCCCCCGCCAAGGCGTTCCCTTCTTGCCCCGCATCTGGTCGTTGAAGACTGCTTCACCGGTGGCTGTGCCATTATCGGTCGTGAAGACCACCAGCGTGTTCTCCGCCAGCCCCCAGGCCTCGAGACGCTCAAGCAACCGGCCGACGTTGTCGTCGATATTGCGGATCATTCCGTAGAACTTGGCGATATTGCCCCGCTCCTGCGGATCGGCAATGCCCGCGGCGGCAAGCGGCTCAAGATACTGCCGATCGCTCCCCGGCGGACAATCCAAGGGCCCGTGCGGCGCGTTGGGGGTGATCATGCAGAAAAAGGGGCGGTCAGCCTGCCGGCACTGGTCGATCCAAGCGAGGGCGGCGGTGAAGAAAACGTCGGTGCAGTAGCCCTGCGTTTTTTGAAATATGCCGTCGCTACGCACCCAGGGATCGAAATAGCTGTTGTCCGGCACATCGCCACAGCTGCCGGGGAACGATTGCCCGATCCCGCCAGCCCCGTGGATGAACGCCCGGTCGAAGCCACGCCGCAGCGGCTGGTAGGCGTCTTCGTCTCCCAAGTGCCACTTGCCGAAGATGCCGCTGGAGTAGCCGGCTGAAGAGAGACGCTGAGGGAGTGTGGTCGCGGAGAGTGCCAGCCGTTCCCGTTCGTGGATCGTGTGGGTGACTCCCGAGCGGAATTCATGTCGCCCGGTCAACAGCGCCGATCGGGTGGGGGCACAGGTGGGGCTGGCATGAAACTCGGTGAAGCGAACGCTTTGGCTGTGGAGGCGGTCGAGGTGGGGCGTGCGAAGGACCGGGTTGCCGTGGGCGGAGAGATCGCCATAGCCCTGATCGTCGGTCATCACATAGATGATGTTGGGGGGGGCCTTCAGCTTCTTCCCGCTGGCAGGCGGCGATTCCTCCGGCAGTCTGTCGGCTGGCCGCGCAGCGGAACCGCGGGTTTGAGTGAGCGTGTCGCCGAGTTCGGCCCGAAACTCCTCCGCCACCTGCTCCAGTTGGGCCACCACCTCGGGATGGGCAGCGGAGATCTCCTGCAGCTCACCCGGATCGGCCACCAGATCGTAGAGCGACTTTTCCACTTCCAGGGGTGCATAGGTTCCCGGCCTTCCATCGGCGCCGGGAGCCTGTCCGGCCATCGTGCGGGCGGTGTGTGGCAGAAGCAGCTTCCAGCGGCCGCGACGCACCCCCTGCAACTGGTTATCGAGATACCAAAAGCCGTAGGCCCGCTCGGGGCTCGGCCCGGCCTCCGGCCGCCCGGTGAACAGGGGAGTGATGTTGTGGCCGTCGATCGGTCGTCCCTCCACCAGGCAGTGGCCGGTGGAGTCCTCTGCCAGGGGCTCGCCAGTGAGACGGGCAAGCGTGGGAAGCAGATCGATCGTCATCGCCGGCTCGCGGCAGACCTGCCCAGCGGGAATGACACCGCTCAGGCGGGCCACACAGGGCACCCGCACGCCCCCCTCAAATACTGTTCCCTTCCCCTCGCGGAGATCGCCGGCACTGCCGGCATGGTTGCCATAGGAAAGCCACGGGCCATTGTCGCTGGAAAAAATCACCAGCGTGTCGTCGGCATGGCCGGTGCGCTCCAGCGCCGCCAGCACGGCGCCCAGCGAGGCGTCGATTTCACTGAGCACATCCCCATAGACTCCCCCCGGCGATTTCCCTTGAAAAGCCTCACCGGCAAAGAGCGGCACATGGGGCATCGAATGGGCCAGATAGAGGAAGAAGGGCTGCTCATTGTGGGCAGAGGCTTCGACAAACGACACCGCCCGTTGCGTGTAGGCGGCGGTGAGTTTGGCCTGATCTGCGGGCGTCACAGCGGGGTTGATCACCCTCTCCCCATCCAACAGCGGCAGGTCGGGAAAGTGGCCGGGGTGTGTCTCGGGATGAAAGGGCCACATGTCGTTGGAATAGGGCAGGCCGAAATACGAATCAAAGCCCTGGCGGGTCGGGAGAAAGGGAGGGCGATGGCCCAGATGCCATTTGCCCACAGCGGCCGTGCGGTAACCCCGGCTGCGCAACAGTTCCGCCAGCGTCGTTTCCGCCGCTGAGAGTCCGTACCGATCCTCCGGCATCAGCGCCCCCTGGATCGAGAGCCGGTTGGGATAGCAGCCGGTGAGCAGGGCCGCCCGCGACGCCGAACAGACCGGCTGGGCCACATAAAAATCGGTGAACCGCACCCCTTGGCGAGCCAGCCGGTCGATGTTGGGCGTGGCAGCCGCCCTGCCGCCGTAACACCCGGGATCGCCGTAGCCGAGATCATCGGCAAACAGGATCACCACATTGGGCGGCCGGCTGGGGCGGGAAACCGGTGATGCGGTGGAGACTGGCGAATCGGCCGCGGCAAGTTCCCGGCAGGTAGCAGCCGTTTTCAGCCACTGCGCCTCGAGAGCAGCCACGCGGCCCGAATCCTGCCCCGCCAGATCGACCGTCTCGCTGCGATCGGAGGCGAGGTTGTAAAGCTCCCAGGGCTGGCCGGGGTCGGAGACCAGCTTCCAGTTCCCCTCCCGCACCGCCCGATGCTCCTCATGGCACCACCAGAGCGTTTCCTGTGGCGGCGCAGCGGCCGGATCGTTCAGCAGGGCTGCGAAGCTGCGCCCCTGCATCGGCGGCACGGCACGACCAGCCAGTTCGCGTGGGGGTGCCACACCTGCCAACTCCAACACCGTGGGGGTCACATCGATGAGATGGACCGGTTGCTGGCGCAGCTCTCCCCGCGCTTGAATCCCGGCCGGCCAGTGGACGATCCAGGGCGTGGCAATGCCCCCTTCGTGCGCCCACGCCTTGTGGCGGCGAAAGGGGGTATTGGCCGCGGTCGACCAACCGGGCCCCAGGCAGAGAAAGCTCTGCGCCGAGCCGGGGGCGGCGGTCGGATCGTGCCCCCCGCCACGCACCATGATTTCAGACGAGGAGCCATTGTCGCTGGCAAAGAGGATCACCGTGTTGTTCCAGGCGCCCATCGCGCGGATCTGCTCAATCACGCGTCCCACCTCCTGATCGAGCGCCTCCACCATCGCCGCATAGATCGCCATTTTTTCAGTCTGAAAGGCCTGCTGCTGGGGCGTGAGCGACTGCCACGGCAGCGGTCTATTCACCTCGCCGGGGCCAAGTAGCGCGAGCGTCTCAGCGGGGGGTGGATAGGAGGGACCGCGCTCCTCTTCCAGCGCCGAAAGAGTGCCGGTGACCAACCCAGTCTCTGTGAGCCGCCGGTAGCGTGCCTGCCGCACCGCATCCCAGCCGGCCCGATAACGCTCGCGGTATTTCGCGATCAGATCGGCCGGCGCCTGGATCGGGAAATGCGGGGCGGTGAAGGCCAGATACTGAAAGAAGGGGTTGCCCTGATGGTTGCGGGCATGCTCCGCCAGAGAGGCGATCGCATGGTCGCCAATTGCGCGGGTGAGATAGAAATCCTGCTGAGCCGGTGGTGGGCCGGTGGGATCATCCACGCCCATCGGATCGAAGAAATTGTTTTCTCCAGTGGCATTCACGGTCAGCGATCGGCAAAAACCCTGCTCCAGTGCCGCGCCGTCGATGTGCCACTTGCCCGAGTGATAGCTGCGGTAGCCGGCGCTTGTGAGCAACTCCGGGAGAAGCTTCGCCCAAGAGGGACGGCGGCCACCGCCCCCTCCTGATAGCGCCGGCAGGGAACCGGCAGCGGGCAGAGCATCGCGCCCGATCGCCTGCGGATAAAATCCCGTCAAAAGCGCTGCGCGGCTGGGCCAGCAGCGGGCGGTGTTGTAGCCCTGCGTGAAACGCAGTCCGCCAGCGGCGAGGGCATCCAGATGGGGCGTGTCGATCTCGCCGCCATAACAGCCCAGATCGGAGTAGCCCAGATCATCGGCGAGGATCATCAGCACATTCGGCCGGGTGGGAGCAGGGAGGGCGGCGGCCTTGGCGGGAGTCGCAGTCGATCCTGATGGGGCGGAAGTATCCGGCTTTTCCCGGGGGGGAGCCGCGAGATCTGTACCGTAGAGTTCGCGCAGCTGTCGGTCGAGCTGGGCCACAGTGGCGGCCTGTTCCGGCTTGTCAGCCAGATTATGGAATTCGTGGGGATCGGTGTCGTGGTCGTAGAGCTGCCGCCCCGCCTGCCCTCCATTCCACAGCGTGTAGCGGTGGCGCTCTGTTCGCATGCTGACGCCCCGCAGTCCGGGATATTCAACTTCCGTGAGCGCTGGCCGCGTCGCCAGCTTCACGTCAGCTACGTCATAGGCGGCGTGGATGTCAGCCACGAGGCTGCGGCCATCCACGCCGGCGGGGGTCGGCACGCCCGCCAGGCTGCACACCGTTGGCAGGATGTCGATCAGTTCCACCGGATGTTCGACCACTCCCGCCCCGCCCACGCCGGCTGGCACCGTTCCTGGCGGCGGCACGATCACCAGCGGCACCCGTGCGCTCTCCTCAAAGAGCGTTCGCTTCTGCCACAGGCCATGCTCGCCGAGGTGGTAGCCATGGTCGCTGGTGAAGACGATGATCGTGTTGTCGTCGAGCTTGAGTCGCCGGAGGGCGTCGAGCACGCTGCCGACCTGCGCATCGACAAACGACACGGCCGCCCGATAGGCCTGCACCGCCTCGCGGCCCAGCGGCCCCACCAGCCGCTGCTCCTCTTTGTCGCGCATCTGGAGTGCCGCTGCGGGGAGCTGCGCATCGTGGTCGGCCGGCAGCTGGGGCAGTTCGATCTGCTCTGACGGGTGTTGGCCAAACCAGCTGCGGGGCGACACATACGGCGTGTGCGGCCGGTAGAAGCCGACTGCCAGAAAGAACGGCACGTGCGTTTCGGCAAAGCCCTCCAGCAACTCCACGGCGCGCGCGGCACCGATGCCATCGGTCTGCTCGGCATCGCTCCCCTCCGCCGCCAGCCAGCTCACTGTGCCGCCAAACTTGCCCGGCTCGAGCGAGAAAATCAGCGGCTCCTCGGTCGCATCGCGGCCGCGGGGATTGAACACCGCATCCCAGCTGGGGGGATCATCGAGGCCATCGGTGCCGATCTGGGCTGGCACGCCGTAGTGATAGAGCTTCCCCACCCGCTCCACCCGGTAGCCAGCCTGCCGGAATGCCTGCGGCAGCGTCACCACATCGGGAGCAACGGCGCGGAAATGCCGGCCGTTGTTGCGCACCTGCGTGTGGCCCGGCCGGCGGCCGGTGAGGAGGCTTGCGCGACTCGGATTGCACAGCGGAAACTGGCAATAGGCTTTGGAGAATCGCACGCCCCGGGCGGCCAGCGCGTCGATATTGGGCGAACTGGCGGTGGTATCCCCATAGCAATGCAGCGCTGGGCGAAGGTCATCGCACATCACCAATAAAACGTTGGGCCGGCCGGCCGGCGGTTCGGCTGCCCCTGCCGGCCAACCGGCCAAGAGCACCAGAAGCACCAGCACCCTCATCGCGAACCACCGCCGGAAAATCAGCGCACACAGACGCATGAGTCACTCTTCCTTGCCAGGTATTATTTGTCCAACTCTCCCCGCAGGGTGGTATAGAGTTCGCTGCGGCCGGCGGCATCGGCTTCGCGCAGCTTCAGGAGCATCGGCCGCAGGGCCACGGCCCAACCGGGATCGCGGGCAATTTTCGCCGTTGCCTTGGCGAGCATCTCGTCGGCATTGCCACCGCTGGCGCTCGCCGCAGCAGCCACGACACTGCGCAGATATTCCGCCGCCTGCACCTCAGGATTGGGCGTGGCAACCGCCTCTGAACGCTTGAGTGCCCACGTCATCCCCTCCTGCATATGCTGGCGGAACATCGGCGTTTTCCAGGTGACGTCGTTGTGGCCAAAGTTGGTGTAGAAGACGCGCCCCTGACCATAGTCGCGGATCCACGACACCGGCACATGCCACGGCTCCCTGGGAAAGCTGGCGGCCATGTCGAGGCTCACGAGCACCCGCACCGTGCCCGGATCAAACCGGGTGTCGTATTGATAGATCTCATCCTGCCAGCGAAACCGCTCCGGCAGCATGCGGGATAGCGGATGGCCCGGCTCGTGGACGACAAACGCATGCTCGCCATTTCCATTCCAGGGATGGCCGGCAAAAATGCCCCCCACCAGATCGCGGTAGCGGTCGTCGCTCTTGAGCGTGTCGGTGGCGGCGTGCATGCCGATGAAGGCCTTGCCTGTTTTCAGCCAGGCCAGAAAGGCAGCGAGATCGGGGATCGGCAGATCGCCGGTGGTGTTGCAGAAGATCACGCCATCGAAGGCAGCGAGAGCCTCCGGAGCAAAGACGAGAGCAAACTGCTCCTGCAGCACCTTCTGCCAGAGGGCATCGGCAGCCCGGAATTTTTCATCCTCGGCCTTGAACTCCGCCTCCTGCTTCTGCCACTCCTCGTCGGTAGTGCCTTCCTTGCGTTTGGGGGCCCGCGGCTGCGCCGGCTTGCCCTCCGGCACACGGAGGTAGTCGCAGTGGTAGAGCCCGCTGGTGCGCCCCAGCTCCTCGAGCACCGGCTCGGCGGTGCCGATCGAACCGTGCCGGAAGCCGGCGGTAACCGTCACCACCAGCAGACGGGCTGGCTTCAGCGGTTCGGCGGCGCAGGCCCCGCCCGCCACGAACCCCACCCAACCGGTCACCGCAACAGCCAGCATCCCACGCACAGTTCGCATGCAGCACCTCAGGAAAAAGACGACACGGGGGCACATCGCATCCCCCAGCCCAGTAGCCTACCACAGCCCCAAGGCGTACTCTCAGAGCTTGGGCAGTGGCGTTCACCCTCCGTGTGCGCCTGTTCCTGAGGGGAGAAAAAGCGATGAACGCAGAGGGCTTGTGGTGGGGATCTGTGGTGGCCATGGCAGGAGGAGTCTGCCTGGCGCTGACGACCGGCTCAGCGGCAGCGGAACCGGTGCCCACCAACTACGACGAGGCTCTGGTGCGCAGCTACACGCTGCCCGACCTGCTCGCCGGCCCCAACCAAACGCCGGCCACGACACCGCAGCAGTGGCGGGCCGAGGTGCGGCCCCACCAGCTGCGATTGCTCGAGCAGTTTGTGTATGGGCGGCGGCCGGCAGCTGTGCCGGTGGTGGCCGAGATGGTCGAACGGGAAAGCGCCTTTGATGGCCGGGCGACCCGCGTGCAGGCGCGGCTGCGGCTGGGGAACAGGCCCGATGCCCATGCCACCGAGGTATTGCTTTATATCCCTACATCCCCCGCGATCCCCACCTCCCCCGCGACAGCCTCGGCACCGAAAAAGTTCCCGGTGTTTCTCCATCTGAATTTCGCCGGGAACCATGCCGAGAGTGCTGACGCCGATATTCGCTTGCCGCTCCATATTTCCGCGCCACAGGCCACGCCCGAAGCGGTGACGGCGGCAGAGGCAGCCCGCGGCACGAAAGCGGTCGGCTGGCCGATTCAAAAGATTCTCGAGCGGGGATACGCCACCGCCACCGCCACCTCGGCTGACTTTTATCCCGACAACAAGGATGGGCAGGCGCAGAGCGTGCTGCCCGGCCTCGGCTATGCCGATACGGTTGCCCAGCGCGCCGCCGATGAGCCGGGGAGCTTGGGGGCCTGGGCCTGGGGGCTGTCGCGGATTCTCGACTGGCTTGTGACGCTGCCGGAGATCGATGCGTCGCGCGTGATCGTGGTGGGGCACTCGCGGCTGGGCAAGGCGGCCTTATGGGCCGGTGCCGGCGACGAGCGCTTTGCCATGGTCGTGTCAAACAATTCCGGCTGCGGCGGAGCGGCGCTTGAGCGGCGCAACTTCGGCGAAACGGTGGCCAAGATCACCACCCGCTTTCCCCATTGGTTTTGCCCAACGCTGGCCACGTATGGCGACCGCGAGGTCGATCTGCCGGTCGATCAGCACACGCTGCTGGCGATGGTCGCTCCGCGGCCGCTCTATGTGGCCAGTGCCGTGGAGGATCGATGGGCCGATCCGCGTGGCGAGTTTTTAGGCGCCGTGGCCGCAGAGCCTGCCTGGAAGCTGTTTGGCCTCGAGGGCCTCGGCACAACGCAGTGGCCGCCGGTTGATACCCCGATCGGCCGCCAGATCGGCTACCACCTGCGCAGCGGCAAGCACGATCTCCTCGAATACGATTGGTTGCGGTTTGCCGACTTCGCCGACCGGTTGCTGCCGGGGAATTAACAGCCCGGCTCCCCTCTCCCCGCCATCATTCAGCCATCCTGCGCACGGTGTACACTTTTTCATGGCAACCCACCCGAGGATTCACATGCCTGAATTTGATGGACTGCTGGCGCTCAACCGACTGGAGCAGGCCGTGGAAAAAGTGCGGGGGCGATTGTTGCGTTCCACTGCGGCGCTCGAGGCAGCGGGAGTGCCCTATGCGGTGATCGGTGGCAACGCCGTGATGGCTTGGGTGGAGCAGGTCGACGAGGCGGCGGTGCGGTTCACGCAGGACGTCAATCTCGTGCTGCGGCGAGAAGATCTGCCGCGGGCCGGGGAGGCGTTGGCCAAGGCCGGCTTTGTCCATCGCCACTCGGCCAGCATCGACATGTTTCTCGATGGCCCGGAGGCAAAAGCCCGCGACGCAGTGCATGTGCTTTTTTCGGGAGAGAAGGTCCGGCCCGACTATGCCACCGCCGTCCCCGACGTGGCGGAGCATGTGTCGTTTGGACCCTACCGGGTGCTGAGCCTGGAGGCACTGGTGCAAATGAAGCTGACGTCCTACCGCGACAAGGATCGCACGCACCTGCGCGACATGCTCGGCATCGGTCTCCTCGACGTCATCTGGACCAAGAAGTTGCCCGCCGTGCTGGCCACCCGCCTCCAGCACCTCATCGACACGCCCGATGGGTGAGCGAGCACGCCGTTATTGTTTGCCGAGGCACCACAAGCTGTCGTGCGTGCGGAGATAGATGCGGCCGTCGACGCACACCGGCGTGGCCACCGTCATCTCCTCCACGCTCCCGCTGCCAACGACGCTGAACTCACCGCCGGCGGCGGTGGGGCCGGCCAGAATGCTCGACTGGCCATCCTCGCGGGTGACGACGATCCGGCCCTCGACCAGCACCGGCGAACTGCTGTACGCATTGCGATTTTTGGGCAGTTCTCCGCTCCAGAGCGTGTCGCCGCTGGCGGCATCGAGGCAGGCCACCGTTCCTTTATCTGTGCAGACCACGACACGGTTGCCCTGCACCGACGGCGTCGGCACATCGGCGCCGATGCCGGTGCGCGTCCAGGCAACGTGCGTTTTGGTCACGTCGCCAGAGCCCCCGCGACGGATCCCCGTGATCGATTCCCCGCGGGCATAGGGGGCGACCACGATATCGCCGGCCACGACGGGAGAGGAGATCGAGCGAAAAAATTTGTTGCCCGAAGGATTGAGGCCGCCGACCCGCCACAGTTCTTTGCCGGTGGTGGCGTCGTGGGCTGTTACATGGTCGGAGCCGAGCACGATGAGCATTTCCTCCGGCTCCCCCTTCCCCTTCTCCCCCGGGATCACCAGCGGCGTGGAATAACTCTGCGCCGCTTCCTCCGGTGCCTCAAGCATCCGATCCTGCTTCCAGAGGAGTTGCCCCGTCGTCTGGTCAAACGCCGCGAGATAGCTCGGCCCGGTCTGCATCACCGCCACGATCACCCCCTTGGCGGAGAGCACCGGCGACGTGCCCAGATCCCACCACAGCGTGTTTTCGCCAAACTGTTCCTGCAGGTTCGTCTTCCAGACCACGCCGCCGTCGGCCAGCCGGAGCGCCGCCAACTCGCCGCTCTTGAAATAGACCCACACATGCGTGCCATCGGTCACTGGCGAAGGATTGCAGCCGGTCGCTTTTTTATGCTTGCCCGGTTTGACCGCTCCCAGCGACTGTCGCCAGAGTTCCTTCCCCGCCCGGTCGAAGCAGATCACGGCGTCGCGATCGTCGATCGCGCAGGTCACTACCACCCGGTCGCCCCAGATCGCCGGCGTGCTGGCGCCCAATCCCGGCAGCGCTACCCGCCACAGCACATTTTCAGTGGGGCTCCAGGAGGTGGCATAGCCGCTCCCGACAGCCGCCCCATCCAAGCTCGGTCCGCGCCAGTTGGGCCAGTTGTCGGCCATCGCCGCCGCAGTGCAGAGGAGCCAGCCACAGACAGCCAGACGCAGTGTGCGGTGCATCGATCTATTCTCCGAAGTAAGCAGCAGAGGGATTCAGGGAGTCCACCACACATCAAGGCTCTTATGCAACTCCCCGACCAAAGCGGGGTGTTTGTCGGCCAGATTGACCTGTTCATGGGGGTCTTCCGCGAGGTTGTAAAGTTCCGGTTCGCCCCGTTCAAACCTGCCGAGGCCCTCCGGGGGGAGCGCTCGGTCGGGCGGCCGCTGCAAGCGGGCGAACCCGCGCCGTGGCTCCCCCTCTGGTGTGTCCGCAGTCACCGGCACGATCAGCTTCCAGTCGTCGCGCACCGAAAAGCGCCACAGCAGGCTTTTCGCCGGGTCATCCAGATCGACGATCGTGTGGGTGTAACACTCCCCGAAAATCTGCCGCCGCTGTGCCACCGCTTGGGCGTTGAGGAGATCGATCCCCGGCAGGCCCGCCGGGGGCTCCACGCTGCAGGCCGCCAGCACCGTCGGCAGAATATCAAGACTGCTCGCCAGAGCTCTGCTGACAGCCGGCTCAATCCGGCCCGGCTGCCGGAGCATGATCGCCGTGCGCAGGCCGCCATCATACGGGGAGAGCTTGGAGCGGGGAGCGAAGCGGGGCCGGTCGGGATCCTGAATCCAGCCGTTGTCGGTGACAAACACCACCAGCGTGTCGGCGGCGAGCCCCTCGGTGTCGAGGAACCGGAGCAGTTCGCCCACGGTGGCGTCGAAACGCTCGATGTTGGCCCAGTATCGGGCCACAGGCAGGCTCGGGGCAAGCGTCTTGTAGTGCTCGACGAGGTCTGCCGCAGGATCGTGCGGGTCGTGCGGCAACAGCGGCGCATACCAGACCAGAAACGGCGTCTGCTCGGCCCGGCAGCCCCGCACAAAGTCTTCTATCGGCTGCATCGTCTTCCGCCCGATCACCAAGCCCTCGTCGCCATGCCGCTCCCCACGCGTCATCCCGCTGGTGAAGCCCCCGCGCTGAAAATCCCCCTGCCACCACTTGCCGGTTTGCAGGCTTTTGTAGCCCGCACCGGAGAGCAACGTGGGCATGGTCGGCCAGGCATCGAGATGCCGGTTCAGCGCCTCGCGGCCCGCGGCAAAGAGCTGCTGGCCAGCTGGAGACTGTCGCGGCACGTCGGGCCGTTCGGGAGGATCGTTCCCCACGATCTTGTGCTCGTGCGGATAGCGGCCGGTGATGATGGACGCGAGACTGGGGCAGCAGAGGCTGCTGGTGACATACCCGCGCCCAAACAGCAGGCTCTCCCGCGCCAGCCGATCGAGGTGAGGGGTGCGCAGATGAGGATGCCCCATGAAGGCAGCGTCTCCCCAGTGGAGATCATCGGCGATGATCAGCACCACATTGGACGGCCGGAGCGATGTCTCAGCCACCGCCGCCGGGTTGCCCAGCAGCGGCAGACACACCGCCAGCGGGGAAAAAATCGCTCTCAGGGCCGTTGCGAGCCGCCAGTTGTTCATGGAGGAAAACTCTCTCCTGCGTGAAACCAATCCACCATTTTTGTTCCCCAACGCAAATGCCTGCGGCAACCAGCGTTTCAACCCTGCCACCGTGGTGACTATCATAGTCTGCTGACCCTCGAGTGCCTGAAGTTGGCCTCGGGCGGGGATGGTGTGCCCGAGGCACCAATCCCCACCGCTTTCCCTCTGAGGTTTTTTTGATGCGTTGTTCTGCTTGCGTACGAGCGTGGCTTCTGGTCCTTGTCGGCAGCGTGGGAATGCAGATGGATGCCGCTGCCGAGCCGGCAGCAATCTGGCGGCAGACTGTGGAGAAAATGCCCGTCGGCGGGGCCGACGCGGCCGTTGCCACTCCCGACCCAGCAGCGCACACCCGACTCGCCCCCTGGATCTGGGGACCTGACGAAGATCGCAGCTACAAGCTCAGCACCGAGTTTCAGGGAGGAGCCAAGTCGGCCATCCTCGTCGCCACGGCCGACAACTCGATGACCGTGATGGTCAATGGCACGCAGGTAGCGCAGAGCGATTCCTGGGAGAATCCGGTCTCCGTCGATATCACCGACCTGCTCCGCGACGGCGACAACGAACTGGCTGCCGTGGTGGCCAACGCCGGGGGATCGGCCGGGTTTTCCTGCCGCGTCACAATTCTCAGCGCCGATGGCACCAAGCGCACGGTCGCCAGCGGCAAAAACTGGACCGCCGTGGAGGCTGACAATCCCGCCAAGCCGGTGGCGACGAAGGTCGTGGCCAAGGGGGGCGAGGGCCCCTGGGGCGATGCGCTCGACGGCGGCCGATCGACCACCCGGCAGGCAGCTCCCTTCGCAGTTCCGCCGGGATTCCAGGTGGAGCGGCTGTTTGTCACTCCCACGGGGGAACTTGGCTCGTGGGTTTGCCTCACGACCGACAACAAGGGCCGGCTCATCGCCAGCGATCAGGAGAACAAGGGGCTGGTGCGGATCACCCCCGCGCCGCTCGACGGCTCGCAACCGACGATCGTGGAAAAAATCCCCGTGCCGCTCACGTCCGCCCAAGGACTCTTGTGGGCCTTTGATTCGCTCTATGTCGTCTGCAACGGCGGCCCGGGCAGCGGCCTCTATCGCGTGCGCGACACCAACGGCGATGACACGCTCGACAGCGTGGAAAAGCTGCGCGAATTCAAAGGGGGCGGCGAGCATGGGCCGCACAACATCCAGCTCTCCCCCGATGGCAAGAAGCTGTTCATCATCTGCGGCAACCACACGCAGGTTCCGTTTGAGATGAAAAACATCACCGAACCGCAGACGCTCGGTGGCATGCGTTCCAACCAGCGCCGCGTGGAACTGCCCCCCGAGGCGAGCAGCCGGCTGCCCGCCAACTGGGATGAAGACCTGCTCATTCCTCGGCTATGGGACGCCAACGGCCATGCCGTCGGCATCCTCGCGCCGGGCGGCTATGTCGTCAGCACCGATCCCGACGGAAAGGCGTGGGAGGTGTGGACCGGCGGCTATCGCAATCCCTACGACTTCGCCTTCAATGCCGACGGCGAGATGTTTGTCTACGACGCCGACATGGAATGGGATTTCGGCACCCCCTGGTACCGGCCCACACGTGTCAACCATGCCACCAGCGGCAGCGAACTCGGCTGGCGCAGCGGCGCCGGCAAGTGGCCCGCCAGTTTCCCCGACAGCCTGCCGGCGCTATCCGACATCGGGCCCGGCTCGCCTGTTGGCGTGGCCTTTGGCTATGGCACGAAGTTCCCCGCCAAATATCAGCACGCTCTCTACATCTGCGATTGGACGTTCGGCACGATGTGCGCCATCCATCTGGAGCCGGAGGGCTCGAGCTATAAGGCTGTGAAAGAAGAATTCGTCTCGCGCACGCCACTGCCGCTGACCGACGTCACGGTCGGCAAGGACGGCGCCCTCTATTTCACGGTGGGGGGCCGGGGCGGCCAGGGCGAACTCTACCGCGTCACCTACTCAGGCCCTGAGTCAACGGCGCCCGCCAACGCCCACGACAGCACCGGAGCCGAGGCCCGCCAGGCCCGTCAGGCCCTGGAAAAGTTCCATCGGCCGGCGGCCGATCCACAGGCGGCGATCGCGCTGGCGCTGCCGGCCCTCTCCAGCCCCGACCGCTTCCTGCGGTATGCCGCCCGCGTTGCTCTGGAGCATCAGCCGATCGACCTCTGGCAGCAGAAGGCACTGGCTGTAGCCAGCCCGCGTGGCCGGACCACAGCGGCGATTGCAGTCGCCCATCAGGCCGAGCCGGCAGCCCAGCCTGCGGTGCTGGCGGCACTGGACGCTCTTGATCTGAAAGCGCTCGACACGGCAGCAACCATTGATCTCGTGCGGGCCTATCAGCTCGCGCTGATCCGGCTGGGGGCCCCTGAGCGGGCCGTGGCCTCCCGCATCGCCACCCGGTTTGCGCCGCTGTTTCCCTCAGGCAGCTACGACCTCGACCGCGAACTCTCCAGCCTGCTGGTGGCGGTGCGGGCGCCAGGAATCGTCACCAAGCTCGTCGGGATGCTCTCGGCCGAGAGTGGCTCTGGTCGGGCAATCAACATCGCTCCCAATGAGGAAGAACTCAAGAAGCTGATCGCCCGCAATTCCGGCTACGGCAGCGCTGTGCGGGATGCGCTTGAGAAGCGGGCCGATCTGCTGCATGTGCACTATGCCTATGTGCTCCGCACCGTCAATGAGAAGGACGCTTGGACCATCGCCGACCGCAAGGGATTCTATGAATGGTTTGGCCGGGCCCGCGGATGGGCCGGTGGGGCCAGCTTCCAGAAGTTTCTCACCAATATCGAGACCGATAGCCTCGCCGGCCTCTCCGAAAACGACAAACTGGCGTTGGAAACGCTCGGGGCCCGCAAGGCCTACGTGCCTCCTCCGCTGCCGAAGCCCGAGGGTCCGGGCAAGGAATGGACGGTCGACGAGGTGCTCGCCACCGCCGAGGCCCACATGGGGAAGGAAGAACGCGACTTCGACCGGGGCAAGCGGACGTTTGCAGCCGCCCGCTGCATCGTCTGCCACCGCTACGGTGAGGATGGCGGCGCCACCGGCCCCGATCTGACGCAGGCGGCGGGCCGCTTCCAATTGAAGGATCTGATCGAGGCGATCGTGCTGCCGAGCAAGGTGGTCTCGGATCAATACAAGGGGAGCACCGTGCTGACAACCGACGGCAAGGCTTCTGGCGGGCGGATTGTCAGCGAGAATGCCGAACGCATCGTGCTGGTGACCGATCCTGAGGATGCGACGAAGTTTCTCGAGATCAAGCGGTCTGACATCGAGGAGATTGTGCCGGCGAGTGAATCGCTGATGCCCAAGGGGCTGCTCAATACGCTGAGCGAGTCGGAGGTGCTCGATCTCCTCGCCTACACGCTCTCCCGCGGCAACCGCAAAGACAGCCGGTTCAAGAAGTAGCCCATGGCCGACGGCCGAGCCATTGCTGGCAGACGAGGGCCTCACCGGCTGGGCTGGTTGGCTGCGCTGGTGTTTGTGGCGGTGCCGGCGCGAGCCGACCGGATCGAACTGGCTGAATGCCTGCCCGCCCCGGGGCCGACGGCCATCGAGCGGATGCCGAGCCTGCCGGAACCGCTGGCGGTGCGCGACTGGCGGAGTGTGGCCCGCGACTACTACCAGACGGTGTTTGATCCGGCGTGTGCGGGGGAGGGTTTTCCGGCCGTGCAGGTCGATGCCGACCACTTCCGGATGAAGTCGTATCTGGGGCTCCAGTTCGATACCGAGGCCTTCTGCTGCCTGGCCGCCGTGGCCGGAGCCGAGCTGGTCGGCCTCGATCCGCAGGCGCTCCACGGCACCGACTATCTCGCCCGCACTGCCGCCTGGTACGACCCCGAGATCGGGCTTTTCCGCCACCGTGCCGGCCAGCGGGGCCCCGTCGTCAGTGCCGACATCTACGGTTATTGGCCGGCGGTGCTGGGGCTGATCCTCGCCGACCAGCATCCCGACAACGCCCCCCTTCGCGCAGCCGCCACCACCACGTTTGCCGCCTTCCGCGAGATCGCCCGCGGCGCCGGCGTGCCGCACACCCCCGATTTCGACAGCCTCGGCTGGAATTTCCAGCTCCATGCCCGCGATGGTCGCCAGGAGCCGATGAACCGTCTCGGCCACGCGCCGACCGTTGCTTGGGCGCTGCTGGCGGGCCACGCCCAAACCGGCGACGAGGAGATGCTCGCCCTGTCGCGGGAGACGCTGGCTTGGTATGCCGATCATCCCGGCCGCTATGAAACGACCCACATGATGGGCCCGCTGACGGCCGCCCGGCTCAATGTGCTGGCCGATGCCGACGACCAGCGCATCGATCTCGATGCCGTGCTGCGGGCGTGGCTGGGAGATGGAGCGATCTCGCGGCACAGCTGGTGTGTCACAGCGGGCACCCGTCTTTCCGGCCTCACCTGCGACGGCCTCGACGCGGCGCATGAGGGGGCTGGCTTCTATGCCTTCACGATGGGAAGCCTGCAGAATCCAGCCTGGCTCGTGCCGGTGGTGCGCTACGAGCCAAGCTACGCCGCCGCCATCGGCCGGCTCGCCTTGCATGCCGCCAACTCCTGCCGGCTGCTGCAGGGGGTCGATCTGCCGGCCGACCAGCAGGACCATGCCGTCTGGAAGGAGCAACACGATCCCGGCAATCTGTTTTTCTACGAAGGCCTGATGTCAGCCCCGCAGGCTGATGGCGCTTCAGGTGGTCCCTATGCCACGGGTGATCCGGTGCGCTGCGGCTGGACCGGCACGGGGCACCCGGGAGTGGGTCGGGAGGAATATCTCGCCGAGCGGGGCAACTGGTTTGGCGACAAGCCCTACAACATCGCGCTCTACATGGGAAATTCGGTCGGCTTTCTGGGAGGGATCGTCCAGGCCACCGATGTGCCCGGCATCCTCGCCTGGGACTGCGTTGCCAGCGACTGGTTCCACCCGCCCGCCTTCCCCACGCTCCTGCTCTGGAATCCCTATGCCGACAGTCGGGATGTCCACCTGCCGCCGGAGGGTGAGGCTGCCGATCGCGTCCCTGTCGATATCTACGATCTGGTGTCGCGGCAATTTCTGGCCCGCAACGCAGCAGGCTCCTGCCAGATCCATCTGCCAGGACAGACGGCGGTGGTGGCGGTGAAGATTCCGGCGTCGGCCACGCTTTCCAATCAGGCCGGCCGGTTTCTGGCCGACGGGATCGTGGTCGACTGGACCGCCCCCGGGCCGGAGTGATTCGCCCACTGCGGCGGAGACCACCGTGGAGTCGATAGCCGATCGACGCCAACCCCGCCAATCACCCCCTGCGCCGCCCCGAGTGAACTGATTGCCTGCCAGCCCGCCTGCAACGTGGCCAGCACACCCTCACTGGCCATCGCACGGCCCCCGTCTTCTTCCCCTGAGCATGCGAGCCTTGACGGCCGTGCGTTCGGCATCCTGATGCTCGCGCCAGGCGAGGAACGCCTGCCGGGCCTGTCAGAGCCGGAATTCACCTGCAGACTCTCTTGAGGAGCCTCTTTTCCGGGCCACAAAGAAAAAGTCCAAGTTTCCGCCCCGGGAGCGGAATACTCTCAAGAGAACCATGGACGATTCCAACGCCCACGCCCGATTCGCCCGGCTGCTGTTCCACCACCAGCCCGAGATCCTGCGCGCGGTGCGCATGAGGGTGCCGCATGCCGCCGATGCTCAGGAGATCGTGCAGGAGACGTCGCTTGCCCTCTGGAAAAAATTTGCCAGCTACGACCCGACGCGGCGGTCATTCGGGCAGTGGGCCCAAGGCTTTGTGCGGATTGAGGTGCTGCGCTTCAGACGAAAACGGGGCCGCCGGCCAGCCCTCTCGGAGCAGGCGCTGGAACTTCTGGCCACGACCGAAGAGGAGATGGCGGCAGAACTGGATGACCGCACAGAGCACCTGCGCGAGTGCCTCGCCCACCTTCCCTCCCGGCAGCGCAGCATGATCCACGCCTACTACAGCGACGAGATGGATGTGGCAGCGATTGCTGCAGCTCAAGCCCGCTCGGTCGACGCCATTTACAAAGCGCTGCAGCGGGTCAGACGCAACCTGCTTGATTGCATCGCCCGCAAGCTTGCCCGCACAGATCGCAGTGGAATCGATACATGACCCCGACCGACCTTGAAACGCTGATTCAAAGCCACCTCGACGGCCGCGCACACACCGCCGATGTGGAGCGGCTCTCACGCAGGCTCGAGGAGGATGGGGAGGCGCGGAAAATCTACCTGCGGCTGGCCCATCTCCACGCCAGCCTCGCCGGGCTGGCTGTCGCGGGAGCGATTGCTGAAAGCGCCGCCCCGCTCCCTGCCTCCACCAGCAGGGCCTCGCGTGCCGGCAGGCTGGCGGTGCCGCTGGCAGGATTGGTGCTGGCCGGGCTGCTGCTGGTGATGTGGCGGGGAGGGCCACCGCCACGGTCCCCGGAAAGCCTTCCCCTTGCGGCAACGATCGCCCAGCTGACCGAATTGAAAAACTGCCGGTGGGTCAGCCCGCAGACAGAATTCTCCGCCGGCGACCGGCTGGCGGCGGGGCAGCGACTGGAACTGGCTGCGGGGGAAGCGCGGATCGAATTTGATCACGGCGCGGTGGTGGTTCTCTCGGCGCCGGCTATTTTCGATCTCGTGTCGTCACACGAAACGTTCCTGCTGCTGGGGCAATTGCAGGCGGAGGCCAGCACCGAGGCGGCGCACGGGTTCTGCGTTCGCACCCGCACCGCCCGGTTCGTCGACTTTGGCACTGCCTTCTCTGCCAGCGCCGCTGCCGATGGCCACAGCCGGGTCGATGTCACCTCCGGCATGGTGGAGGTGCAGTTGGGGGGCACGGCGGCCCGCCACATGCTGCGAGCGGGGGAATCGATGGGGATCGAACCGGGACAGTCGGTCGTGACCACGCGTATCGAAAGCGGCGACGGCACTGCGGCGTTTCGGTTTCCCTCGATCGAGCCCCCCTCCAATCGCGACCATGCCGACAACGCCCAGGGGCGAGCAACGATCAATTGCCTGAGGGGCCAGCTCAACGAGCGCAGCGGCTCTCTTGGGGTGCTCACCGACGGCCAGGGGCAATCGCAGGCTGATGCCCCCGACCAGAGCGCATTTTTCAGCACCGATCAACAGGGGCTGGTACTGCTCGATCTCGGCAGCCCTCTGCCGATCACCCGCATCAATACGTACAGCTGGCATCAGGACCGGGGCTCCGACACCAACCGGATCCGGGCCACGCAGAAGTTTTACCTTTATGGCTCGGCGGCAGCCGAGCCCCCCGGCACTGGTGGCCCGCTTGCCGAACAGGGCTGGGTGCTGCTGGGCCGGGTGAACACTGACGAATTTTTCGACGTTTCGCTCCCCCGCACCAGACCCGAGCAGCAGGCCACGTCGATCACCGCTGCCCGCGGCCCGATCGGCAGCTACCGCCATCTGCTGTGGGATGTCCGCCCCAGCCGCAGCGGCACGCAACCGGTGGAAGACGGCACTTTTTATGGGGAGTTCGATGTTTATGTGGAATGAGCGAACCACACTTGCCATCTGACTGATCCCGCCGCCAATGCCTGCGGCGGCATTTTGAAACCTTTTTCATCTCACTGTGCAAGGAGTATCAATGCCCAGCACACCGAATCGCTCGACGCGTCGAGCATGGCTGACACACACCGCCGCCATCGGCACGGCGCTTGCCGCCCCACACCTGCTCAGCCTCCCAGCCGTTCACGCGGCCGGGGACGACCGCATCCGCGTGGGGCTCGTCGGCTGTGGCGGCCGGGGGATGGGGGCTGCGAGCCAAACGCTCAGCGTCGCAGGGTCAAACGTCGTGCTCACTGCGGTGGCCGATGCCTTTGAGCAGCGGGCGTTGGCGGCACCCGAGGGTCTTCAGGGAATGCATGGCGAGCAGGTTGATGTGCCAACCGAGCGGCGCTTTTTTGGGTTTGATGCCCATCGGCAACTGCTCGAACACTGCGATCTGGTGCTCCTCTGCACGCCACCGTCGTTTCGGCCGTTTCAATTTCAGGCCGCCGTGGAAGCAGGCAAGCATGTCTTCATGGAGAAGCCGATCTGCGTCGATGCCCACGGGGCCAGAATGGCACTGGCCGCCGCCGCGGAAGCCGATCGCAAAAACCTCAAGGTTGTGGTCGGGCTGCAGAAGCGGTATGAGCCCTGGTATCAGGAAACAATCAAGCGGGTGCGCGACGGGGCGATCGGCGCGATCATCAGCGCCCAGGTCTACCGGATGGCCGGACCGATGTGGTACAAGACGCGCGAGGCGGGGGCCAGTGAGCTGCAATTCCAGGTGAACAACTGGACGCACTTCAACTGGCTCTGCCCAGGCGTGCAGGTGGAGGGGCATGTCCACGAACTCGACATCGTCAACTGGGTGCTCGACGCCCATTGCTTGAGCGCCTCTGGAATGGGAGGGCAGCAGGGACAGCCCCGCGATCTCCCCAGCGAGGTGTTTGATCACTTCTCGATCGAGTATCGCTATCCCAACGACGTGGTGGTCAACAGCCAGTCGCGGCAGATGCCCGGCTGCAAGAACGATGTGCGGGAGGAATACCGCGGCACCAAGGGCATTCTGCGGGCGCCGATGGGGGAGATGCGAGACTATTCCGGCAATCTGATCTGGCGCTATGAACCGGCGCCGGGGAAAACGCCCAACCCCTATCAGATTGAGCACGACCTGCTCCATGCGGCGATCCGCAACGGCCAGCCGCTCAATAACGGCCACTACGGCGCCACCAGCAGTTTTACTGCCGTGCTGGGGATGTATGCGGCGCTCACCGGCGAGGAGATGCGCTGGGATGAGGCGCTGGCGCTGCCACACCGGACGATGCCCGAGAACCTCTCCTGGGAGACTCTTCCGCCGGTCGTGCCCAATGCCGATGGTCAATACACACTGCCCGTTCCGGGCGTGTTCAAGCTGGTCTGATGAGTTGTGTGATGCATGTGGAACAGAGCTCTATGAACCCTCTTCGTCTTCTGTGGCTGGTGTGGGTTGGGCGTGGCCTGGCTCTCTTCGCCAGACTCGTCCTGATGATGACCTGCCTGCCGGCCGTGGCCGCTGAACCGGAGCCCGCCGCCGGCGACCGGCCGATCCGCGCGCTCTGGCTGGGGGTGCCGCATGCCGATGTCACGCCTGAAATGCTCGTCGAGCGGATCAAACGCCATCTCGACTGCGAGATCGTCGTCAGGCAGGACTGGCAGCAGGCCCTGCGCGAGCCCGATTTCGCAACTGGCTTCGCTGCCGTGATCTATTCGCCGTGCGATCCTGAATGCCGCGACATGGAGCTGGTCAATCGGGCGCTGGCCACTGCCAACAGCGGCGTCGGCACCGTGCTTGTTCACTGCGCGATGCACACGTTTCGCCATGTCCAGGAATGGACGAACCTCGTGGGCGTGCGCACGATCACGCACGATGGCTACCGGGGCTTAGAACTCACGGCTCCTGCCGATCGCCCCGCTTTTTTCAGCGATCTTTCTGCCAACTGGCACACCGACGGGGACGAACTCTATCCCCACGATGCCCTCCGCGAGGGAGTCGCGCCGCTGCTGCAAGCCTACAGCGTGGAGCGGCAGGCCGAGCATGTCGTGGCCTGGACACACCGCTACGGCCAGGGCCGGGTGTTTGGCACATCGCTGGGCCA
The DNA here is from genome assembly GCA_903885565.1 of uncultured Planctomycetaceae bacterium. Lineage (GTDB taxonomy): Bacteria > Planctomycetota > Planctomycetia > Pirellulales > UBA1268 > CAISJI01. The sequence continues at coordinate 11,540 of CAISJI010000196.1, read as the reverse complement.
CGATCTCAAGACAGCCGACACGCTTCCCTATCAGGAGTTGCTGGCGCGGGGGCTCGCCTGGGCAGCCGGCCGCGACACTCCGCTCGGCCAGCAGACGGCTCCAGCCAAGCCGATCGCAACACCATTGGCACTGCGGGATGGCGACCGGGTGGTGTTCATTGGCGACACGCTCATCGAACGCGAAGGGAGTTTCGGTGCCCTGGAGGCCCGACTCATCGCCGCGAATCCCCATGTGCAGGCCACATTCCGCAACCTCGGCTGGAGCGGTGACACACCGAGCGGCCTGTCACGCGGGTCGATCGAAACCGGCCCCGACCGATTCGCCGTTCTGAAGAGCCAACTCGCTGCCGCCCGGCCGACAGTGCTCTTCGTCGGCTACTCCGACACTGCCGGCATCCGTCCGCTCATTGCCGCCGCCCACGAGATCGAACCCTCGGTCCGCTGCGTGCTTTTTTCACCGATCCGGCCAGAGGTGCTCGGTTCCCCCTGGCCCGACATGGCGCCACGCACAACCGCAGCGGCTGCGGCCACGGCCGAACTGCAACGCATCGCTGTGGAACTTGCGGTGCCAATTGTTTCCTTTTTTGACGGTGTGCCAGCCGGAGAACGCGGGCTCACCGACAACGGCATCCATTGGAATGCCGAGGGCTACGACCGGGGCGCCGCGATCATGGCGGAGCAACTCGCCCTGCCCGCCACGGTGCTCAGCGCCGCTCAACAGCAGACGCTGCGGGAGGCGATCGTCGCCAAAAACAAATTCCATTTTTTCCAGTGGCGGTTTCAGAACTGGATGTATTTGGCCGGATCGCGCCGGGCGGAACAGGGGCGCATGACAACGGAACTGCCGCTCTTCGATGCATCGATCGCATCAGCCGAAGCCCGTATCGCCACGCTCGCCCGCTGCGGCGAGGTGGCGGTGGCCGCTGAGCCCCAGCGGCCGGAGGCGCTTGAGCCGCAGCGGCCACTGCCTGAGTTTCAGCTCGCAGACGGAGTGCAGATTGGACTGTTTGCCGAAAATCCGCTGATCGGCAAGCCGGTGCAGATTTCCTTTGACGAGCGCGGGCGGATGTGGGTTGTCTGTTCCTCGTCCTATCCGCAGGCCAGCCCCAACGCACTGCCCGACGACCGGATCTATGTGCTCGAAGACACCGACCGCGACGGCGTGGCCGACACCTCCACGCTGTTTGCCGATGGCCTCACAATCCCCTGCGGAGCAGAGCCTGCCGATGGAGGCTGTTATGTGGCCGCCAGCACAGAGCTGCTGTTTCTCAAAGACACCGATGGCGATGGCAAGGCAGATTCCCGCCGCGTTGTGCTCAGCGGCTTCGGCACCGACGACACGCATCATCTCATCCACTCGCTCCGCTGGGAGCCCGACGGCTGTCTCTCTTTCAACCAGTCGCTCTTCATCCGCACGAATATTGAAACGCCGCAGGGCATCGTGCGGGCCGAGCGGGCGCATGTGTGGCGGTTTGATCCCCGCAACGGCAGCCTCGGCACAGTGGCCCACGGCTGGATCAATCCCTGGTCGCGGGCGGTCGATGCCCACGGCAACTATTTTACCGACGACAACGCCGGCCGCGGCATCATGTGGACGTTCCGGGATTCGGTCCACGATCTCGGTTCGGCTCCGCGCATGGCCCCCGCCGCCGGCCCGGAGGGTTCGCCCAAGCTGTGCGGTCTGGAGGTGATCGAAGGAGAACATTTTCCCGCTTCGTGGCAGGGCCACATGATCGCCGGCTCCCACACCGGCCTCGCACTGCTGCACTATGCAGTCGCTGACCGCGGGGCAGGATTTGGCGCCACGCAACTCCCCGATCTCGTGCGGAGCCAGGACAGCTCATTCCGGCCGGTTGACGTGCGGCTCGGGCCCGATGGCGCCCTCTATGTGGCCGACTGGACCAACCCGATCATCAACCATGGCGAGGTCGATTTCCGCGACCCGAGACGCGATCTGGTGCATGGCCGGATCTGGCGGGTGAGTATGAGCGATCGGCCACCGGCCCGCTGGCAACCCCTGACCGGTCTGACCGCCCAACAGCTCTGCGCTCAGCTCACGGCGCCCAATCCCTGGGCCCGCTCCCAGGCCCGCCGGCTGCTCAAGGAACAGGGGCTCAAGGAACAGGGGCTCAAGGAACAGGGGCCCAAGGAACAGGGAATTGGTGTGCTGCCGACGGTTCTCGACTGGGCAGCCCACAACCCAGACGAGATGGCGGGGCTTGAGGCGCTGTGGGTCTGTGAATCGCTCAACGAGTGGGATCAAGAATTACTCGCGAGAAATCTGCGGGCCAGCGACGGCCGCATCCGCGCCGCCGCCACGCGGACGATTCTCCGTTCGCTCGCCACGCGGCCGACGAACGTCGAGCTTCTCTTTACGCTGGCCAAGGACGCCCATCCGCGGGTGCGGCTGGAGGCGGCGCGGGGGTTGGCGCTGGTGCCCTCGGCTGAGTCGGCTGAGGCCGTGCTCGCCATGCTCGAGATGCCCCTCGATGCCGATCTCGACTACGCGCTTTGGTTGAGCATGAGGGAGCTGGCCCCGGTTTGGGTGCAGGCCGTGACGAGCGGGGCGTGGTCGCCGGAGGGCCGCGAAAAACAGTTGGCCTTTGGACTCGGTGCGATCGAGCCCCGCTATGCCGCCGAGGCGCTCGCCCATCTTCTCCAAGGAAGATCGCTCGCCCGTGACGGCAGTGGGCCGTGGCTGGAGCTGATTGGCCGGGCCGGTGATAGTCAGGCGGTGGACCGGCTCTATTTCCAACTGCTCGGCTCGCCCGAACCGTCTGCTGCTCAATCCACCGGCGCAGCTGGCAGCGGGTTTGACGTGCAGGCCGTTCCAGCTGTGCTGGAGGCGCTCGCCGAGGCGGCCCGGCTGCGCGGCGTGCGCCCCAGCGACCGTCGCGGCGAGCTGCGCCATCTTCTCTCCGGCAGCAATCACTCCGTGCAGTTGGCGGCCGTGCGGCTGGCGGGAGCATGGCGGGAGGGTGATCTCGGCGACGCGCTGGTGGCGTTGGCCGCCGCGGCCGACTCTTCCGAGCCGCTGCGCGCAGCCGCCTTCGACAGCCTGCTTGCCTGCGGCGGGGGAAGCGGAGAGCCAGGCCTGCTGGCGCTGGCGGCTCCCGGCACTCCTGCTTTCCTCCGGCGCCGCGCCGCCTTCACACTGGCCAGTGGTAATCCCGCAGCGGGCGACCCTGCGGTAGTGGCACTGCTGCGCGATACGTCGGCGGCCGAGGCACCAGAGCTCTGGCAGGAACTGCTCCGCTATTCGAAAATCGTGGCCCGACTGCGGGAGCTGGTCGCCCCCGCTGAACTGCCGGCAGAGGTGCTCGCCGCAGGGTTTCGCCAGATGCAGTCGGCCAATATCGGCGACGCGGAACTCCGCCGGCTGCTGGCGACGAAGTCGGGCATTCCGCCCCCAGCCTACGGCTGGGGCGACTACCACCAGCTCGCCACCCGGGCGATGCAGCAGGGAGACGCCGCTCGCGGGGAGCTGGTCTACCGCCGCGAGACGCTGGGCTGCGTCGGCTGCCATGCGATCAGAGGGGTCGGAGGCAAGGTCGGCCCCGATCTCGGCACAATCGGCGCCAGCGCCCCCTTGGACTACATCGTCGAATCGCTGCTCACGCCGGGGGCCGCCGTGAAGGAGGGCTACACCGCGCTGTTGGTGGTGACTGACGATGGCCGCCAGCACCTCGGCCTGCCGGTGAGCGACACCGAATCAGAACTTGTGCTGCGCGATGCCAAGGGAGAGGAGATCAGGCTGGCGAAGACAGCGATCGAGCAGCGCACCTCCGCCGGCTCGATGATGCCCGCGGGGCTGACCGACCCGCTTCCGCCGGGCGACCTGCTCGATCTGATCAGATTTTGCGCGGAGTTGGGCAAGCCGGGGCAGGCCGCAGCGCCACAGGCCGAACAATAGAGGATCGGCCGCTGCGTCCGCTAGGAACATGCAGTACCATACAATAAGTGCTATCGAATGGCGTCCATGGCCTGAGGAGCGGTCGTTGCCCGTGAAGAGTGGAGCCACCATGACAGAGAACGCCAAGGAGTGGATGCGGGCGTGGCGATCAGCCGGCGCGGCGCTCGAACAGGTTCGCCGCGCGGAGCTTCGTGCCATCGATGGTCACAAAGCGCTGGCCCTGCTGACCGGCCCGGCCGATTACAGAAATGAGCCGCGGAAGCCGCGGGAGTCTTCCGGACTCGTCGAGCAGCAGCGGTGGTTCATGAAAGCCCGTAGCAATGCTTGAGGTCTACCGAGCGGGAGACGACCTGCGTCAACGGTTCCAGACGCGGGGCTGGCGGTTCTGCCTGATTGGCGGGCTGGCCCTGCAACGCTGGGGTGAACCGCGGGAGACGATCGACGTCGATGTGACGTTGCTCACCGGCTTCGGTGGCGAGGAGGCGTTCGTCCGCGAAATTCTCACGTGGTACCAGCCTCGAGTCGCCAATCCCGCCAATTTTGCGCTCGAAAACCGGGTGCTTCTCGTGCAGGCGACCTCCGGCGTGGGCATCGATATCGCTCTGGGCGGGATGCCTTTTGAGGAGTCGGCCGTAGCTCGGTCAACGCTCTACGAGTTCGCGCCGGGAATCCTGTTGCCGACCGCATCGGCGGAAGACCTCATCATCATGAAGGCCTTCGCGTCCCGACCGAAGGACTGGGTCGATCTGGAGGGGATCTTGATCCGACAGGGGGCACGCCTCGACTGGGCGTATGTCGAGTCGCAGTTGCGACCACTCGCCGAACTCAAGGAGGAACCCGAGATACTTCAGCGGCTGGCTACCATGCGGCGGACGGTCTGACTCTCCGCCGCTCGCAACGCGGTCCCGATGCCCCACCGGGTATGAGTGTAACCCCGCCCCTCTCGTGAGCGCCCATGCGTGCTTCGTCCGCCGGTTGATGAAGTGCCGTGTGATGGCCACCCCCTCCGCTTTTGATCCCGGCCCGATATTCGACAGCTCTTCCTGGGAAAAAACTGTCCATTTTCCCTAAATACACGCGGAGGAGATGGTGGAAAGATGGCTGCCGCCAGAGCCATCCCCGGGGCTATCATGCTATGAGCGGTCACTCAGGCGCCTCCGTTCGAGAGGTGCCTGGAGAAGGACCAGAAAAACTCTACGCCAAACCAAGATCACTTTCGCCATGCATGCTCTTGCCACCACCTGCCTCCCGGCCCGTCGCGTCTGTTTCTCCGGCGGCCTCGCGCTGACGGCCGCCACGCTCTGGGGGATCCTCGCCGCCGGGCCGGCCCGCGCCGTCGACTTCGCGCATGACGTGGTGCCGATCCTGCGGGTGCACTGTGGCAAGTGCCACACCGGAGCGGCGCGGCAGGGGGGCTTCTCGCTCAACACCCGCGAGACCACGCTCGCCGGCGGCGACACTGGCACTCCCGGCTTCGTGGCGGGGAAGGCGGCCGAGAGCGAACTGATCGCCCGCGTCACCAGCAGCGATCCCGATTACCGGATGCCGAGCGAAGGCGAGCCGCTGCCGGCCGAGGCGATCGCCGTGCTGAAAAACTGGATCGCTGAGCAGGCGCCCTGGACGGAGGGATTTTCGTTTCAGGGAACTCTCTACGAAGCCCCGCTCCAGTTGCGGCAGGTGGCGTTGCCGGCACCCCGCCCTGGGCGCACCAATCCGATCGACAGCATCATCGATGCCTACCAAGCGACCGAGAATATCCCCACCGCCCCCCGCTGTGACGATCGCACGTTCATCCGCCGGGTGAGCCTCGATCTGATCGGCCTGCTCCCCGCTCCCGACGCCGTCGAGGCGTTTGTCGCCGACTCCAGCCCCACGAAGCGGCAGCAACTCGTTCGCACGCTGCTCGACGACAAGCTCTCCTACGCCGAACACTGGCTGACGTTCTGGAACGATCTGTTGCGCAACGACTACAGCGGCACCGGCTTCATCACTGGTGGTCGCCGGCAGATCACCGGCTGGCTCCATCGGGCGCTGGTCGACAATCTCCCCTACGACCAGTTTGTGCGGGCGCTGGTGGCCCCCACCGACGCTTCGCGGGGATTCATCGATGGCATCGTCTGGCGGGGCGAGGTGAACGCCAGCCAAACCGTGCCGATTCAATTTGCGCAAAACGTCGGCCAGACATTCCTCGGCATCAATCTCAAGTGCGCCAGCTGCCACGACAGCTTCGTCGACCGCTGGAAGCTGCAGGAAACGTACAATTTCGCGGCGATTGCGGCCCCAGCCGAACTGGAGCTCTATCGCTGCGACAAGGCAACGGGCGCGAAGGCAACAGCCGCCTGGATGTTTGGCGAGCTGGGGCAGGTCGATCCGGCGGCGACTCCTGAGCAGCGACTGGCGCAACTGGCCACGCTGATGACCAAGCCGGAGAATGGCTGGCTGTCGCGCAATCTCGTCAACCGGCTCTGGCAGCGGCTCTTGGGCCGGGGACTCGTTTCTCCGGTCGACGCCCTCCGCAGCCGCCCCTGGAGCGAGGATCTGCTCGACTGGCTGGCAGGGGATCTGGTCGCGCATGGTTGGGATATCAAGCAACTGCTGGAAGTGATCTGCACATCGGAAGCGTATGGGGCGGCCACGCCGGCGCTTGCCAGCCTGCCCGTGGGAGAGAGCTACCGCTTTGCCGGCCCGCTTTCCCGGCGCATGACGGCCGAACAGTTCACCGACGCCCTCTGGCAGCTCACCGGTGCCGCCCCTCCCAAGGCCGATGCTGAAGTGACCCGCATTGATGCTGCCGCCACTCCGGCGGGCCCCGCTCCCTCCACCTGGGTGTGGACGAATCCGACTGGCTCAGCCGAGCCTGGGGAGAAGCGCACGTTCCGCGCCCGGCTCACGCTCGCCGCAGCAGCGGCGCATGCTGTCGCAGTCTTCTCGGGAGACAACCGGGCCGTGATGTTTGTCAACGGAAAACGGATCGATGCCTGCGAAGACTGGGCCCATCCGCTGGCCAAGCAGATCACCGCGCCGCTCACGGTTGGAGAGAACACGATCCTCGTGGTGGTCACCAACGGCGCGGCAGGCGGCCCGGGGGCTCTGCGGGCAGAGATCAGAGCCCGGTTGGCCGACGGCGCGGAGGCGGGCCTCTCGACCGACTCCACCTGGCAGTGGTCGGTGCAGACGCCGATCGACAACGGGAAGTTTCCCGACAACAAAGACCCCGGCGACTGGCAGCCGGCCGTGGTGATCGCCGATCAGACGGTCTGGCAGGGGGCCGATGCAGCGTTTGCCGAGGGGCTGCGTCAGGCGGCGGGCGGGGCGCTGCCGATGGTGCGGGCGGCGCTGGTCAAAGGCACAGCCCTGATGGCGGCGCTCGGCCGGCCGAATCGGGATCAGGTGGTGACGTCGCGGCCGAGTGATCTGACAACTCTTGAGGCAATCCAACTGGCCAACGAACAGACCCTCTCCGACTGGTTTTCCAGCGGCGGGGAGCATGTTTTTGCCGCCCACGGGCCCCAGCGGGAAAGCCTTGTAAAATGGATCTTTGCTGCGGCGCTCTCCCGCAGCCCGACCCCCGCCGAAGCGGCGGCCGCAGAAGAGATTCTCACTGCCACACCCAAGCCGCAAACTGTGGCCGATTGCCTGTGGGCGGTCTGCATGCTGCCCGAATTCCAACTCGTTCGCTGATTTTCCCTCCAGGAGGAGAACTCAATGCTCCACGACACACGCCACCACAATTCCCTCCGCCGGGCCGCGACGCGCCGCGACTTTGTGAAGAGCCTGGCGGCAGCGGCGACGGCCACCCTCGGTCTCCCTGAGCCGCGGGCCAAAGGCAGCACCGCCGGCAGCGAAATTGTGCATCCGTCGGCGCGGGCCGATGCGATCATCGTGCTCTGGATGGCTGGCGGCATGGCCGCACCGGACAATCTCGATCCGAAAAAATACAAGCCATTTGAGCCCGGGCTGGCGGTGCCAGATGTGATCAGCACCTTCCCGGCGATCCCCACGGCGGTCGATGGCGTGCAGATTTGTCAGGGGCTCGAAGAGATCGCCTCAGTGCTCGATCGGGGCACGCTGATCCGCTCCCACGTGCAGCCCGATCTGGGGAGCATTCTCCACTCGCGGCATCAATACCACTGGCACACCGGCTATGTGCCGCCGCAGACCGTTGCCTGCCCGCACATCGGCGCCTGGATGAGCCGGGTGCTCGGCCCCCGGCAGGCGGTGATGCCGGCCTTCATCAACATCGGCCAGCGACTGGAGGGAGTGGGAGAGAACGAGGAACTCAAGGCCTTCACGACAGCCGGGTTCTTCGGCAGCGAGTTTGGGCCGATGAACCTCCCCTATCCCGAGGAGGCGGCGCTGGCCGTACGGCCGCCGAAGGGGATGGATCCCGGCCGGTTTGCCAGCCGCTACGCCCACTTCAAGCGCATGGTGGCGGGGTCGCCGGGGAGTGAATTCACCAGCGACTACCATCAGGAATCGATGCTCCGCAGCCTGGAAAATGCCCACCGGCTCCTCTCCGCAAAAGAGCGGGAGGCGTTTGACATTGGCCTTGAGCCGAAGGAGGTGCAGGAGCGGTATGACACCGGCCGGTTTGGCCGCGGCTGCCTGCTGGCGCGGCGGCTGGTGGAAAATGGGGCCCGCTATGTGGAGGTGACGACTGAATACGTTCCGTTTCTCCACTGGGATACCCACGACAACGGCCATGCCACCGTCGACCGGATGCACAAGGAGATCGACCGCCCGATCGCCACGCTCATTCGTGATCTGGAAGCGCGCGGGCTGCTCGACCGCACGCTGGTGGTGATTGCCAGCGAATTCAGCCGCGACATGATCACCGAGGGGCGGCCCGGCTCGAAGGCAAATGACCAGGCCAATTCTCCCAAAGACTTCCTGCAGCTGCCCAACCACTACGGCCAGCACCGCCACTTCACCGGCGGGTCGACCGTGGCGCTGTTTGGGGGCGGCGTGAAGAAGGGGTTTGTCTACGGGAAAACCGCCGACGAGCGGCCCTGCCTGGCGGTGGAGAATCCGGTGACGATCAGCGATCTGCATGCCACGCTCTTCACCGCGATGGGCCTGAGTCCAAAGACGGTCTTTGATATTGAGAACCGGCCCTTCTACGCCACCGAGGATGGCAAGGGGAAGCCGGTTGAGGCGATCTTTGCATGAGCCTCTGGCGGGTGGTTTGCTGGGGGATTATCGGGGGCAGCCTGGCGGGCTGCGATCGGCAGGGGCCGCGGCTCCTCTCCCCGGCGGTGCCTGGGGTTGCGGCCGTGAATCCTGTGCAATCAAAGGTCGAACTCGATCTGACGGCGCTCGACGCCGCTGGCCTGCGCGGCCCGGCCGACGGGAAGGTGGCGGTGGCTTATGAATTCTCGATCCCCGACAGGCCTGAGTGCCGGGATGAGGTCGTGCGAATCGATCACACCGTGGAACTGATGCCAGGCGCCCGGGGCCGCATCGGCTCTGGCCCCGGGGAAATTCTCTGCATCGGTTCGACGCATCAGCCAGACTATTGTGCAGTGCTAGAGTCTCTCGCCGCCCTCCCCTACGTGGCGCGGATCATCGAGTGCCACCACGAATAGCGTCCCCCGAGCCATTCTCCAGCCATGCTTGACTCCCGCCCGCCACGCTCCACCAAGCTCTCGACCAAGCTCGCCACCGATCCCCTTTTTGCCAGCTGCCCCGACCGGCGCGGCACCGGCTCTGAGAAATGGGATCGCTGGGCAGGTCAGGAGATCCTGCCGATGTGGGTGGCCGACATGGATTTCCAGACCGATCCAGTGATCCTGGAGGCGATCCACGGGGCGGTTAAGCATGGCGTTTTCGGCTACACGCACGAACCGCCCGGCTTCGCCCCGGCACTCGCCGAGCATCTCCTCAAGCGGCACGGCTGGCAGATCGATCCTGCCAGCGTTGTCGGCATGCCTGGGGTCGTGAATGGATTGGCGATCACAGCCCGGTTGCTGACTGAGCCCGGAGATGAAATTCTCACCTTCACGCCGATCTATCCCCCCTTCCTCACGCTGCCGGCCCTGGCCGGTCGCCGCTGCAAGCAGGTGGCATTGGCCCGCCGACAGGACCGCTGGGAGATCGACTGGGACGCCCTCGCCGCCGCGGTCTCCCCCACCACAAAACTCCTCTGGCTCTGCCATCCCCACAATCCCACCGGGATGGTCTTCAGCCCCAACGATCTGCTCGGCCTCGCGGAGTTTGCCGAGCGTCATGGCCTGAGAATAGTCAGCGATGAGATCTGGGCCGATCTCGTTCTGGATGAGACCGCCGGCCATCTGCCCCTCGCCGCCATCGATCACCCGGCAGCCCGGCGGGCGATCACGCTGGTAGCCCCCTCCAAAACATGGAACCTCGCCGGCCTCGGGTGCGCCGCTGGAATCGTGCCCGAGGCTCATCTCCGCAGGCAGTGGCGGGGGGCGGGAGGGGGACTGGTGCCGATGGTGAACCCGCTGGGATATGCGGCAGCGGAGGCCGCCTGGCGGCATGGCGACCCGTGGCGGCAGCGCCTGCTGGGCCTGCTGCGGGAGCATGCTGCCAGAGTCGAGGCGGCAGTCAGCCAGATTCCAGGGCTGGCGTGGCTTCCCCCCCGCGCTACCTATCTGGCCTGGATCGACTGCCGGGGCACCGGGGTAGCCGATCCCTTTGCCGCCTGTCTGGCGGCTGGACTGGGGCCTTCCGATGGCCTCGATTTTGGCGCTGCGGGGTTCATCCGCCTCAACTTCGCCTGTCCGACTTCCCGACTGGAAACGGGGCTTTCCCGGTTAAAAACCGCTTTTTCTGCGCTGTCTACGGATTGACCTATTTCCCGCCCCTGCCGGCGAGCAACTTTTTCACCTCAGACCCGTTGAATAGCTGGCCGATTTCCCTCTGATGGGCTTGGCTTCTTTTCTCTTTACGCGACCCGAAGGACTTCCAATGATGCGGCAGAATTGTGTGCGATCCGGTACGGCTTGGCGTTCCCTCTGTGGCTGGCTGGTGCTGGCGAGCGTGGCTCTGCTGATGCCGGCCTGTGCCGCCGCCGATGGCGCGGCCAAGAAGGCCGATCCCGAGAAGATGTTCAAGCGGAAGGACACCAATAACGATGGGTCGCTGTCGCTGGACGAATTCAAGGCAGGGGGCAAAGACAAAGAGAAGGGGGCCAAGAATGCCGACAAGCGCTTCAAAAAGGCCGATGCCAATGGCGACGGCAAGGTGACGCTCGAGGAATTCAAGGCCGCTAGCACCGCCAAAGGATGAGAATTTTCATGGCGAAATTATATCTTGGCAAGGCCCCTCGAGCGACCCTCGCTTTCGCCCTCGGCTTGGTGCTGATCTGCTCCCTCGGGGCGGGGAAAAACCGGCCAATGGCAGCCCGTGCCCGCAGCGCTCCTCGGCTTCCGGCAGCAGTGCTTGAGCCGGCCGAGGAGACTGCGATTGAGGTTGTGCCGATCGATCCCGACCGCCGGGAAGGTGTGCAGCAGGCGGCTGCCGCGCTCGATAATCTGCTGGCGAAACGGCATGCGGAGAGGGGCGTGCAGCCGGGGGCGAAGCTGACCGACGAGCAGTTTGTGCGCCGCGTCTATCTCGACCTCGGTGGACGGATTCCGACGTTTGACGAAGCGGAGGCATTTGT
>CAISJI010000195.1 GCA_903885565.1 uncultured Planctomycetaceae bacterium | reverse complement strand
GCCACTCGGGTCTGAAAACAGCAGGGCCTTCGCTTTCTCGGACGAAACTCATGTTTACTATCTGCCGCATGCGTGCCTAGAAAGCCGGGACAAGAGTGGCAGGCGTTTCCGGGCGGAGTCCTGTCATTGTGGCAGGCTTCGGCGTGTCGACTCGCGAGGGAACGGCGCCTCATGCGTTAATTAAGGCAGCCCGGAAGTGTGCTAATTAATAGATGTATTTAGCGCGCGTCATCGTTAACGTTAGCGCGTGCTTTTCCGCGCTCTTCGTCGCCGGGATACCCTTGTCGCTGTGAGGAGCTTTTCCCGCCAACCTGCCCACCGCAGCCCATCCTGATGTCCGCCGACGTCGCCGCCACGCCCAATGCCGAGACCGCTGCCGCCCCGAAGGCCAAGGCCAATCTCTGGAGGCTGGCCAAGTCCTCACCCAGGAGCCTCCTCCCCCTCTCTCGGAAACCCCAGGGCGGACCCGCTCGAATTGCCGCCGGGCCCGGGAGTGACTCACCCGGGAACTCCCGAAGATCATCCTCAAAATCCCCAATACTCTTCCTCGGCAAAGCTGGCCAGCCATCGGCGGTCACTCGTGCGACCTCGCGTTCACACCGGCCCGCTTGCCTCAGAGCCCTCAGGACTGCCAGCTCCTGCGAACTCATCTCCTCGGGCTTGCTCAGCTTGGGCTCGAAGGAACTCTTCAAGCATCGCCACCGGGTACAGGACCGACCGGCCGAGCTTCACGCACGGCAGCTTGCCGGCCCTCGTGAGCCGCTCGACAGTTGAGACGCTCAAACCCAGGGCTGCGGCGGCATCACGGGGGCGAAGGGCGAGGGGGGCGATGACGGGCTGTTCCTGCCTGAAGAACGAACTGTCGGGCATGGTCTGGGCTCCTGGAGAGAGGGGATGCACTCGTGGCACGCCCACCAGGATCTCATGGCCCATCGCTGCTTCACAGGCTTCCTGCCCTAGGGCCGGCTCAACCCGCGACGAGCGGCATTCCGGGGGTGGCGGGGTTGCTGGCGGAGGCGGTGGGGTAGGGGGCCGCCGAGAGGGATTGGTCGGTGCACGCCCGAACTACATAGTTCGGGGCGGCACCGCGGTGGAGGCTAGTCAGCGCCGTTGGCCTTGCGGAGCCAAGCCTTGATATCGAAGGGGGCTCGGGGGGTCGCACGCAGCGACATCCCCGGCTGCCTCCTTTCCCTCAGGCTGCCGGCAGGGCTTATCTGGCCCGGCACACCTGCGGAAACTTGACCCCTTTTCCTGCCAACCTCACTGGGATGGCGGCACGATGGCCTAGTCGAGAGCGGGGGGCCAATTAGCGAGGCGAGGCGGCATGTAGTCACGGATATTGACCTCGCACTCATCCCCCTCAAGCAGCCCGAAGTTCTTCAACTGCTCAGCCAGCTGGTTGACGAGCTCCCAGACCTCCGGACACCGAAGGGTTTCTTCGGTGTTGCGGACAGCGTTCTCGTATTCTCCGGGGGCTAGCAGATCGGCCAGCCCTTGGGCGATTACGATATCGCTTACTCCGACGTACTGCGTGTCGCGCCGGTCGTAGAGCTTCATCGCTTCATCGGCGGTCATGTCGGCCACGATTCCATCTGCGACATGGCCGGCCAGATATCCACAGGTCTGGGCACGGAGGACACGTCGTCGGTGAGCCATGACGCCCTCAAACGACACGGTCTCCGTGTTGCTCCGCCCGGCTTCATTGGCGGCGTTCGCCGAGGACTCACGGATGGATCGTTGAGAGCTTTCGTGGGACCGCCTTAAATCCGCTTCCCAGCCGGCCCGGTCGCCGACGAACGCCTGCCGGTGCGTATCCCACTTGAGGAACTCGCAACAAATGTCACTCGTGCAGCAGGCACCCCAGGTGGGCCCCAAAGACGGACCCTTCCGGTGGGACGTCGTCCAGGATCGTGTGCCCGCCGGTGCCACTGCCAGCTTATAAACATTGGCGCCACCCATGTGGCTGATGGCCGCGTGGGCCGCGAGGTGGATGCAGAGCTGGTGACGGTGCTCCGGCGTTAGCATGTAGCCTTTTTTAGGAGTCCATGTCGGACGGTGACGCTCGTCGGAATAGACGAACGTCTCATTGCTACCGCCGAACTGGTAGCCGAACAACGACCTGGGTGGTTCGGGAGTCTGCCGCACGGTGTTGTTAACACGCTTCGTCATGAGAGATATCTCCAGGGTTAGCCACGGCTGTATACCGTCGGCGTCGGCTCACGCAATGCAGATGGCGTGCCAATGGTTTATAAAAAGCCACAAACGGCGACTCTGTCGGGAGAGACTAGCTGTGATATCGCGACTTTTACAGTGTCGTATGTGAGGCGACTGGGCTGCCAGAAAGTGTCCGCGCGTTGCTTGGGGCTGCCAAGGTGGCAGTAGCGTTATGAAGTTTACTAGTATGTTAATGACGGCCGGAAAAATGTTAGCGACGGCGAGTCGATAGGAATATCTCGGACCGGAATGTTTTTCGGTGTCGTTGAGCAGGCCGACGACCTCGCCGCGCCTGCGGGAGGTGCTTGGGGCTTACCGGCGGCGGCAAGCTCAACAGCGGCGGCCGGCGCCTTCGCAGTCACTCCCCCCAGCAGATATTCCACGGCTCTGGCGACCTTCGCGGGGGCCATGAACGTCGAGTTTTTGATAGTCGTGGTTGTGATAGCGTGTGTTCCGGGACTGGCCTGCCGTAGGCTCGCGGAAGACTGCTTCCGCATATCCCCTACCCGCCAACCTTCACCGGAGCCCTGCTCGCCATGTCCGCCGACGTCGCCGCCACGCCAAACGCCGAGACCGCTGCCGCCCCGAAGGCGAAGGCGACGAAGCCCAAGGCCAAGCCCGCCAATGCCTCGAAGAAGCCCGCCGGGGACGTCAACAAGTCCGATGAGATCCGGAAGCGCGCCACGGCCATGAAGGCGAAGGGCACGAAGCCGCGGCCGAGCGTGATCGTGGCGGAGTTGGGGGCGAAGGGGATCAAGGTCGCCGCGGCCCAGGTCAGCATCGTCCTCAAGATGATGGGCTTCCGGCCGCTCAGGTAGCGCAAGAAGAAGGGGGCTGCCGGTGCTGCAGCCGCCGGGACGCAGAAGGCTGC
>CAISJI010000194.1 GCA_903885565.1 uncultured Planctomycetaceae bacterium | reverse complement strand
GCGGCGCACCTCCGTATCTTGCGGATCAGCTTCGAGCCGCTCCCAGATGCGAATATACGCCGGTTCCTGCAACTGCACGCCCGCCAAAACCAGACACGGCTGCCGCACCGGCCAGTCATTCCAGTGGGCGATATCCTGCCGTCCCGGCCAGCGGGTCTTGTCCTCGATGAATGGCACCAGGAAGTCCATCCCGCGACGCATGCTCCTGCCATCTGCCAGGCTGTAGGTCCACAGATTGTCGGTCGGGGTTGAGGCGATCTGCGCCACGCCGGCCATGGCGTCCATCACAAACAGCGAATAGCCGTAGGGCTTCGTGCGGCGCAGTTCGCGTGGGAAGCTGCCGTCAGGTGCCATCTGCAGTGGCAGCATGCGGGTCTTAAAATCGCTGCGGATCGATTCCAGCACTCCCTCATCGCCTACGAGGCGGGCGAACGCCGCTGCCTGCATGGCCCAACACACCTCATGGTTGTTGCCGTTGATCCGCTCCTTCTTTCCGTAGGGATGGCTCGTCAGCCAGTCGAGGTAGGCCCTGAACCACTGCTTTACCTGGGCGCAGTCGGCCGCTGGAAATGCCGACGAACCCTGCATCAGTTCTGCGGCCCGGGCCACCTCGATGAGATGGATCGTGTCGATGATGCCGATGCTGCGGCCGGTCTCCTTGCCCCGCACGGCCTGGCCGTAGAGCAGGTGGGGGGTCATCCGGGTGGCTGAATCGACAAACCAGGCCTTCAGATGCACCACCGCGGGGCGCACATACTGCTCGTCACCGGTCAGGAGATAGGCCGAACCGAGCGTTCCCATGATCTCGCTCAGCCGCACCATCGCATGGCGGTGCGCGACAAAGTTATCGGGATTGGTCTGGCCATCACGGGCCTTGTAGGGGCCGGTGGGATTCTCCGGGTCGGGCCACATGTAGTCGGCTTCGGAGAAGAAATCGTGCGCTCCGCCAGCACTGCGGGGGCACGCCTGCGCGGTGATCGTCACCGGCGGTTCGACGCTGTAAAGGGCCGCCTTGCGGAGGATGCGTGGCCGCTCAAGAGCCACCACCTCGGCCAACAACCGGTGGTTTGTGGCATCGCCTGTGGGCGGGGCAACCGGTGACGCTGGGGGGCCCTCCGCGACGGCCGTTGGCAGGCCTCCGCAAACCATCCACGCCATCCACGCGAGGCCCAACGCACCCCCGATCCATCGCTTTGTTCCCATCTGGACCGACCCTTCTATTGGCTGGGCCGTGGGGCCCGGGGAGGAAAAAAGTTGCGGCGAGGCGACAGCATACCCCCGGGCCCGGCTGTGGCGGAGCGGCCCGCCAGCCTGCCCAAACGGCAGGCTCCGCCGCCGGTGAAGCAGGTCGTGTCGATCGGGCAGGCTGTAGCGTCAGCGGGGACCCGATTTTATCCAAATGTCGCCCGCCGGCGACTTTGCCGTCGCCCATCTGCGACCTAGGTACCTGTGGAGACTTTGTGCATCCTGTTTCGCATCCCGTTTGGCGTCCGAGGATTCTTCGCATGGCAACCGACACTTCCCCCCCCGATCGCGCTTTCGTCCGTGGGCGCATCATCGTGGTGGACGATGACCGGCGGGCTGCCTCTCAGACGGCCCAATGGCTGTGCAGCCTGGGATGGCGGGCCAGCGCGGTCGGCTCTGCGGAGGAAGCGCGGCACCTCCTGCGCAAAGGGGCGTGGGATGCCTGTGTGATCGACGGACTGTTGCCGAAGGGAGCCGCGGGCCGCTTGCTTGCCGAAATGCCGCTACTGGCACCGGCCACCGGCATGGCGGTTATCCTGCCTGCTGCAGCAATGGCGCCGGCAACCGACGTGATTCCTTTGGCAGATGCGGTGGTGGAGTCACCGGTGCGCGATGACGCCCTGCTGGCGGCGATCGAACGGGCCTGCCAGGCCGGCCGGGGGCGATTGTCTGCGCCGGCAGGGGCTCGAGTGGTGACCGATCAGGCGCCGGTGCTCGGAACACACCCCGCCATGCGGCATGTCATGGAACTGGTGGAGCGCATCGCCGGCACATCGGCCACGGTGCTGGTGACCGGGGAAAGCGGCACGGGCAAGTCGCTGTTGGCACGTGAGATCCACCGCGTGAGTCCCCGGAACGGCCAGCGTTTTGTGGAGGTCGCCTGCGGCAGTCTCAGTGAATCGCTGCTGGAAAGCGAACTGTTTGGGCACGTGGCCGGGGCATTCACCGGCGCCACGGCCGACCGGCCCGGAAAATTCCAGCAGGCCGACGGGGGGACGATTTTCCTCGACGAAATCGCCACCGCCTCGCCGGCGATGCAGGTGAAGCTGTTGCGTGTGCTCCAGGAATTTGAATTTGAGCCGGTCGGTGGCGGCTCTACTCAGGCTGTCGATGCCCGGCTGATCCTCGCCACCCATGAAGATCTCACCAAGTTGGTGGCGGCCGGCAGGTTCCGCGCGGATCTGTTTTGGCGCATCAATGTCGTCACGATCGAGATGCCGGCACTGCGGCAGCGGGCGTCCGATATCCCCCTGCTGGTCGACCACTTTCTCACCTCCGCCACCGCGCAGGCCGGCAGGAACGTCACCGGATTTTCCTCCGCAGCCAGCGAGGCGCTGCTGGCACACTCGTGGCCGGGCAATGTTCGCGAACTCCAGCATGCCGTGGAGCGAGCGGTGTTCATCGGTCGGGGAACGCTTGTGGAACTGGGAGATCTGCCGCCGGCGGTAGTGGCTGGGGCGGCCGGACGCCTGGCTCCATGCGGGGCCGAAGGGTCGCTCAGGTCGGCGCTGGAACAACCGGAACGACAGCTCATCCTCGACGCCCTCGAACGCAACGGCTGGCGGCGCGACGCAGCGGCACGGGCGCTGGGCATCAATCGCACCACGCTCTACAAGAAGCTCAAGCGACTGGGGATGGATCTGACGGCATTCGCCCCGGTGCGGTAGGTGCGCTGGGACGCAAGGGGAGAGGGAAAAGCCTCCGCCTGCTAGCCGGTGGCTGTCGCCTGAACCCATCCGGAGGCGAGCGACCAGGCCAGCAGCGCAGCCAGTGCCAGCCGATAGAAAATGAAGGGCCACAGCGTTTGAGTCGACAGCAGGCGGAGCAGCCAACGGACGGCAACGTAGCCCACGACCCCTGCCGATAGGGTGCCGGCCGCCGCCGTCATGATCGCCTCATTCGATCCAAAAATTTCCGCCCGCTGCTGCCAAGCCTCCAGCAGCCCGGCAGCCCCCACCGCCGGCAGCGACAGGAGGAAAGAGAGCCGCGCTGCAGTGGCCCGATCGAGACCGCTGAACATCCCCGATACGATCGTCACGGCACTCCGGGAGGTGCCCGGCACCAAGGCCAGCACCTGCGTCAGCCCCATGATCAGCCCGTCGCGCAACCGCACATTTTCCAACCCGCCTCGGCCAGTCACGCCCCGCCGGGCATTCCAGGAATAGAAAAGCTCCGCTGCCACCATCAGGCCCGTGGTGATCACCAGCGCGGTGATGACTGCCTCCAGCCGGCGGGCTTCACCGCGAATGAAATCTCGGGCAGCAAAGCCCACCAGAACAATCGGCAGTGTGCCGAGGATGATCATCAGCGAGGTTCGCGATTCTGGAGTGGCCAGCGGGCGGCCAGAGAGCAGTCCCTCCACAAAGCCGAAGATCAGCTTGCGAATATCGCGCTGGAGCGCGAGGCAGACGGCTCCCAGTGTTCCACACTGGATCACCGCGGAATAGGCCGCGCCGGGATCATCCCAGCCCAGCAGTGCCGGCACGATCCGCAGGTGGGCGGTGCTGGAGATCGGCAGGAACTCAGTCAGTCCCTGCACGATACCCAGCGTGATCGCTTCGATGAGTTTCATGCGAGTGAGCGGCCGTTGGGGGCAGTCGGGGGGAAGGCGAGGGAATGGAGGCGAAGATGCGAGGCCTGCTGCTGGCAGGCTGTGGAAAACATAGTTTGCCGCTGGATGCGGCGGTGGGCGACTCAGGAAACCCTCGGCGTTTACCAAGTGGAAAAAGGTCGGGGATGACTTTTTCCACGGACAGATAGGGTAGTCTTTTCCGGCTGGATCACCGCTGCACTGCGGGGCGCAGGCTGTTTTTTCCCGGAGGCTTCAAAATAGCGGCCAGTTCGGTAATAATCACAGCCCCTCCCGTTTTCAGCGACTCTGAGGGGCTTGGCGGATCACTTTTGGTGAACGCCGTGGCCTGGAGTCTGCTTTTCCGCCGGCTATCGACTCGAAGGAGAACCATTTCGGATGTTTCGCAATCTCAGCACGATCGGCCTGCCATTGTCGGGACGGCCCAGTGAATTGATCGAACTGGCGCTTTCTTTCGGCTTTGACGCGATGGACATCGATCTGGTCGATTTCCAGCAACAGGCGGAAACCTTCGGCGTCGAGCATGCCCGGCGCCTGATGGTCAGCGCGCGGCTGAACTGCGGTGTATTCCATCTGCCGGTGGCGGTGGCCGGGGACGACGAAACCTTCAAGGCAGATCTGGCCGCCCTGCCTCCGCGGCTGGAATTTGCCAAGGCGACCGAGGCGTTTCGGGCTGTGGCCACGATTGCGCCGGCCTCAGACGAACATGCCTTTAAGGACTTCTTCGAACTTTATCGCTCCCGTCTCGACACCCTCGGAGCGCTCGTTGCCAGCTACGGCATCACGCTCGGCTTGGCGATCGCCCCGGAAACAGAGGCCCGCGCCGAGAAGGCGCATCAATTCATCCACACCCTTGAGGGGCTGATCGGCCTGGTGTCGGTGTCCCACCCTGCCGTGGGTGCAGTGGTTGACTCATGGGCGCTGCACATCACTGGCGAACCACTGGAGATGATCGCTCAGGTGCCGCAGGGCAGGATTGTGGAGGTGCGACTCTCAGACGCACCCCGCGACGTGCCCGGCTCCGAACTCCTCTTTGCCCAGCGGTTGATGGTGGGCGACACCGGCGTCATTCCCAACGCCGCCGTGCTGACGCATGCTCAGGCTGCCGGGTTTGACGGCCCGGTCACTCCGTGGGCCGATCGTTCCACGCTGGCCGGCCGGGGCCGCGAGAAAATCGTCAAGCAGGCCGGGGATCGGCTGGAAGCGGTGTGGCGGGAGGCTGCCCTGCCGATCGTGCCACGCTGGTTCATGCCGGTGGCTCGCGAGTCGGGGCCCCGCTTCGGGGAAGAGATCTACACTGGCATGGATGTGCGTTAACCGCCCGTCATCCGCCAGCGCGAATCCACTCGATCTTGGGTGATCCACCTCCCGAGCCGGTCGCCCCTTTGGCGAATTCCGACACGTAGCGGAGCGTCTGCCCCGGGCGGTCGGGATCGCGGAAGATGTCTCCTTTTTGCAGGATCGGCAACTGGTCGGGCATGGAGCCGAAGGCCCGCGAACCGGCGGCCTGACAGGGAAACCACCATCCTTCACCGGTGGGGCCCTCCAGATAGAACTCCGGATAGCAGTGCCCCTCCACCCACACCGTGCGGGCGGGAACTCCGTTGACGCGGGCCATGGCGATGAACAGGCAGGTGAGTTCTTCGCAGTCTCCCCAGCCATCGGCCAGGGCCCGGGCCGCCCCCTTGAGCGTGCCGTTGCGGTATTCCACCTGTTCGCGGACCGCGTCGTAGATGGCCTCCACCTTGGCCCACCCTTCGAGATCCTCCCCCACCGATTTCGCCAGTTTCACGATTTTTGGGTGGCGGGTTTCGATGTATGGACTCGCGCCCAGATAGAGCCGTAGCGAGCGGTCGGGTTTTTCCGGAATCGTCAAGAACTCCGTCTCTGTCGGGGCCTCAATCGCAGCTCTGGAGACTGAGAACGTAACCACGGCCCGGGCCGTTTCTCCGGCTGGCAGATCGGGAATCTCCACCTGCATCTGCTTCACTCCGCCGGGCAGCGTGCGGTAGCGCAGGGAACGCACATCGGCGGAGAGGTCTTCGTGGAGGATTTCCACCTTCTGTTCCGGCCAGTCGGCGGGCACAGGCATGGTTGCATAGATGCCGCGGCACGGGCCTCCCTGAGCGGTGACCACCACTCCCACCCGATACTTTTGCTCGCGGAGATCCCCCATTTGAGGGCCTGTCTGGTCTGGTTGCGTGGCGGCAAATTGGCCACTTGCGCCAGTCGGGGAGAGCACCACCAGCAGGATCGCCAGACGCAGAGCCCTGATTGACGCGCGCCGGCAGGCGGCGAGGAACCACGTTCTCGGGGCTGAAGTTGCCATCGGTGGCCCTCGAGCCGCAGGGGGCAGCCTGCTGGCTTCTGTTGTTCGAAGGATAATCCAGGGCGTTCTTGCCCCTCTTGCCAAAATCTCCCGGCTGCAGCCGGGGCGATCGGCCACAGGCGGAAACGGGGCTGATTCCCGCATCTGGTATCGGGTTGGCCGGCAGTTGAACTGATGCTCGGCCGCAGAATTGCCGATGGGGAAGACGGGGTGGCCGGGGTAAAACGCTCGATTGTTCGGGCCCGCTTGGCCTGCTACACTGCGCGGCTTCCCATAACGTGGCCCGCTGTACCCTTCCTCCAACCCGTTTTCCCGAAACCCCCACACGCATGGTCAACCGCAATCTCATCCGCGAATTGGAACTTGGAGACGATCTCGACCAGGAACTGGAACTCGCCATGGCCGGAGCCGAGGCTGGCGAGTATTCGATCGCTACCTCCACTCTGGCAGTCAACTCCGTTCTGCACGGGAAAATCTTGCGGGTAGACGACGAGTTCGTGCTCGTGGATGTCGGGTACAAGAGCGAAGGTCATATCCCCCGCAATGAATGGGACGATTCCGAGCCACCTCCCCAGGTTGGCGATATCGTCAAGGTGCTGCTGGAGGAGTTTGAAGACGGCCAACTTGAGGAACAGCGCGGCCTGATCACCCTCTCCAAGCGCAAGGCGCGGCGGATTGAGGACTGGCTCCGGGTGATGGAGAGCGTCAAGGAAAATGACGTCGTCACCGGCTATGTCACGCGGAAGATCAAGGGTGGCCTGCTCGTCGACATCTCGGGCGTGAACGTATTCCTGCCCGCCAGTCAGGTCGACATCCGTCGCCCGGCCGACATCGGCGACTACTGCGGCCGCGCGATCCAGTGCCTCGTGCTCAAGATCGACGAGGCACGGCGCAATATTGTGGTGTCCCGCCGAGCCCTCATTGAGCAGGAGCGTGCGGAACGCAAGAAGCAACTGATGGAGACGCTCGAGGTCGGTCAGGTGCGCCGCGGCATTGTGAAGAACATCGCCGATTTCGGTGCCTTCGTCGATTTGGGTGGCATCGACGGTCTCCTCCATATCACCGACATGAGCTGGGGCCGCATTGGCCATCCCAGCGAAATGGTGGCCATCGATCAGGAGATCGAGGTGCAGGTGCTGCACATCGATCGCGAGCGGGAGAAGATCGCTCTCGGCATGAAGCAGCGCACCGCGAGCCCATGGGCCAAGGTGGCGGATAAGTATCCGGTGGCAACCGTCTGCAAGGGAACCGTCGTCAACGTGATGAGCTACGGCGCATTCGTGAAGCTTGAGGATGGCGTCGAAGGGCTCGTTCACATCTCCGAGATGAGCTGGACGAAGCGGGTCAGCCATCCGAGCGAACTGGTGAAGCCGGGCGAAGAGGTCGAGGTGGTTGTGCTCGCCATCAACAAGGAGAAGCAGGAGATTTCGCTGGGCATGAAGCAGACCCAGCAGAATCCCTGGGAGAAGGTGGCTGCCGACTATCCGCCGGGCGCGGTCGTCAAGGGCGTCGTTCGGAACCTCACCAATTACGGTGCGTTCATCGAGATCGACGACGGCATCGATGGCCTGCTCCATGTCACCGATATGTCATGGACACGCAAGGTGACCCATCCCAGCGAGATGGTCGAGAAGGGGCAGGAGATCGAGTGCAAGGTGCTGTCGGTTGACCAGCAGCGTCGGCGGATCGCGTTGGGCCTCAAGCAGATGCACGAGGATCCCTGGACGACCGACATTCCGGCCCGCTACAAGCCCGGCGATGTGGTGAAGGGGGCGGTCACCAAGATCACCAACTTCGGCGTCTTTGTCGGCTTGGAGGATGGCCTGGAGGGCCTGCTCCACATCTCCGAACTCTCGGAAGATAAGGTTGAAAATGCCGAGGAAGTGGTCAAGGTGGGTGATCCCATCGAGGTCAAGATCCTCCGCGTCGATACCGAAGATCGCAAGATCGGGCTCTCGCGGAAGCGGGTCGGCTGGTCGAGCGAGCGCGAGGCTCAGGAAGCGGTCGAGGAAGTCTGACCCCATCTGCCGTCGCCATAGCGGCGGTGATGAGGCAGGTGTTATTCCGGATTGGCCTTGGCGACAGCGAGTGCCGTCACCACCCCCAAGTGGTCGACCATCATTGGGCTGCTTGGGGCATGCGATCCAGCCAGGGCCGCGACGCTCAGGGGCTCCCCGCAGTCGATCTGCCGGGAGTTCCCTGTGGCAGAAGGGGCTCCGCTGGACTGCGCCGCTCTTCCCAGAAAGAGGGCGGAGAGCAGGCTTTTCGGCGGATTCTCCACAATCCTCACCCGCCGTGGCGGCGACTGGCTCGTCGCCTGCACGCCTCCGCTGGCAAGGGCGCCTCCGCTAGCAAGGGCGCCTCCGCTAGCAAAAGCGCCTCCGCTGGGAGAGACGGAATGGCGGTGTTCCAGCACTTCTGCGGCAGTCGCATCGACGATGTCAAACGCCACCAGCAGGTGTGGGGTGACGTGCTTGCCGCCGTGCGCCGCTCGCGAGAGCCAGACAAACACCCGGTCCCCCGGCGCGAGGCTGGCGAGGGTGACTGTCGAAAGTGCGTTGGCCGGTGGCGGAGGCACATCGGCAGGCCAGCCCACCGGGGCATCGGTCGGATGTGCACTGAGCGGGCGAGCACTGGGAGCGGGGGCAGGAAGGGTGGGCGCAGGATCTGCTTTTGAATCACTCCTGGGAACATCCAAGCCACTGCTGCTGCCGACCGCTGGGTTGGCCGGGGTCAAAGCCGACACCCCAGCCGGAGTCTCGGGCGGAGACCAACTGGAGGCGGGCTCCCCGGCCTTCTCCACCTGGGGAACCGTGGTGGCGTTGAGCAGGCGGGCTCCCTTGGCCGTGAGTCGGCCGAGATCCCCAGTGCAGACAAAACCACCCACGAGCAATGCCAGAACGCCGCACCTGGCGAAGAAATTCTGCATCAAAATTACGGTATTTCCGGCGGGCGAGTCGCTCTGGTGGAAACCCCAGCGCGGCGGCAGGGCGCGGCGGGAAGCCTGCCTGATGCCTGCCGGTAAGTATGCCCCTCTGTCCGGGACAGTGACGGCCAAAAGATGGGAAGCGAGGTTGCTACCGGGCGCCAGCCGATCGGATTATGACGGTCAAAGCGCCTGGCCCTTCGATCGAGTCGGTGGGCCAATTCGACAGGCGGCGGTCGGCGATTCGCCGCTGGGCGTCAGATTTTTTCGAGCGCCGCCAGCACCTGGAGATCATGCCCTTGGGCCTTCACGCTTTTGAAAATTTTGGCGAGCTGGCCTGCCGCATTGATGATGAAGGTGCTGCGCACGATCCCCATCGATGTCTTGCCATACATGTTTTTCTCCCGCCAGGCGCCGTAGGCCTCGGCTACAGCATGGTCTTCATCGCACAGGAGCGTGAATGGAAGATTGAATTTGGTGCGAAACTTCTCGTGGCTGGCGGGGCCGTCGGGGCTGATGCCCAGCACCACCGCCTTATGCTTGGCCAGGCCGGCGGCCGCATCTCGAAACCCACATGCCTCCGTGGTGCACCCGGGGGTGTCGTCTTTGGGGTAGAAATAAACAACCACCGGCACTCCCCGCAGAGACGACAGCGTCAGCGGCTTTTCGTCGTGCGTGCGCAGCGTGAAGTCAGGGGCCAGTTCACCCTCCAAAACCCAGTCGGCCATAGCAGAGCTCCGTCACCCGTGTTTGCAGACAACACCACACCCCACTTTTGTAGTCGCCACGACACCGCTCGGCCAGCCTCCGGGGAGAAACGGGCAGTCCGAATCGCCCTGCTGACGGCGCTCGGGCAGGGGGCGCTGGCGGTGGTGGGGGTGCGTGGGGAAGAGAGCCTGCGCATGGTCGCCAGCCTCTTCGTTCCCCGCGGACGAACCCCGCTGGAAGATCGGCCGCGGGGGAGTGTCTGCGTGGGGCATTGGCAGGCCCCGCTCCTGGCAGGGGCCGCATCTGCCGCTGTGCAGGGAGAAGAACTGGTGGTGGTACGGGGAACGCCCGCCGATCCGGAGGGGCTGGAGATCCATTGCCACGGTGGCTCGGCCGCCTCTGAAGCGGTGCTCCGCAGCCTCGAATCGTGCGGGGCGGTGCGGCAGGCTTGGCCAGACTGGCTGGCGGAGGAGGAACCCCTGATTGCCCGGGAGGCCCGGGTCGCTCTGGCCCACGCGGGAGGACCCAAGGCGGCCCGGATTCTCTGCCGGCAGTTGGCGGGCCATCTTGAGCGGGAGGTCGAGCGGGTGGGGGGGCTGCTGGCCGCTGGCGACAGGGCCGCTTTCGAGGCGGGCGTAGACCGCCTGTTGCGGGCGGCACGCGTGGGCTTAAGGCTCATCAGGCCGTGGCGCGTGGTGGTGACTGGTGCCGTCAACGCCGGTAAGAGCAGTCTGGTGAATGCTCTGGCGGGCTATGCCAGAAGCCTCGTCTCGCCGGAGCCGGGCACCACCCGCGATCTGCTGGAAACGCGGCTGGTGCTGCGGGGCTGGGAGATCGATTTGCTCGATGCCGCCGGATGGCGCGGCGAGGGGCATCTGGGGGCAGGGGCCGTGGAGCGGGAGGGAATCGAACGGGCCGTGAATGCGGCGGCCGCCGCTGATCTGGTACTCGCGGTTTACCCCGTGGGAGCCGAGCCAACGTCTCGGCTCGGCGAGGTGAGACCGCTCGAATCCGGAATCGAGATGCTCAAGGTCGTCACCAAAAGCGACCTGGCCGAGGGGGCGAGGCTCGCCGAAGGCAGCAGCATCGTCACGTCAGCCCACACCGGCCAGGGGATCGAGGCCTTGGCAGAGGCCATTATCCAGCGGCTTGTGCCTGAGGAACTGGCCGATCCCGAGTTGCTCGAGGGGCCGGTTCCCTTCACGCCGAGGCAGGTGGCCCTGATCGCCACGCTGGCGGGCCTTAAAAAAAGCGAGCCACCAATCGGCTTTCAAGACGGCTAATAGCGGGGGACCTTGGCATCGATTGCCGTGCTCCAGGCATCGATGCCGCCCCGCATGCTGGTCGCTTGAGAAAATCCCTGCTCGCGGAGCCACTGGGTCACTTTGAGGCTCCGCATCCCATGGTGGCAGTGGACCACGATCTGCTCGTTCCGCCACGGCTCAAGCTCCGCCACCCGGTCGGTGATCTCCTGCATCGGCAGCAGTTTCGCGCCGGCAATGGAAGCAGTTGTATGCTCCTCAGGTGTTCGGCAGTCGAGCAGCAGGCATTCTGGGTGAGGTCCCTGTTGCAGCAAGGCTTGGGCGGCAGCCACATCGATCTCAAGCGGGAGTTCCGGCATCAGCAAAACCTTTCCAGCACGTCTGTTTGGGGATTGAAACCGGGGCAAAAACAAAAAAGCAGCCGGAGAGGACCGCCTCTCCGGCTGCAGTGTAACCAACGATCACCAGGCCGATCGAAACTACTCGCCCGCCGTCTCGCCGCCACCCACCGAGGTGACTGCCAGATAGATGTCAACTCCGATGGAGTTGTCCATCGAGGAGACGTGGCCGTCAGCGTAGACGCTCGTCACCGAGGCGGAGTGGCTGCTGCTGCCCATCCAAGCGGTAGGACCGTTCGCCTGCACCGTCCGGCTCGCCATGACCAGAGCGTTCTGGTTGGGGAGGGCCACGGTGGGACCATACTGCAGAGCCGACACGCAGCCAGCCGTGCTGGAGAAGACGCCGTTGCCAATGACCGGAGCAGCGGTCGAGGCGGAGGCCAATGTCCAGATCGCCGTCTGCATGCCGTCAGCCCAAGAGGAGTTGCCACCTTCGTTCGACTCCTGGATAGCAACCGTCTTCGACGTACCGTCGCGGAACTTTGACAGCGTGATGCCAGGGGATGGAATCTTCGTGCTGCCAGAGCCCTTCAGAGGAAACGCGCCGTTGCCGGTGTAGGCCGCGGCAGTGGTGCCGATGGTGGCAGCCGTTACGGGATCGATGTTGCCTTCGATGAACTTGAAGTTGGTCATCGCAACATTCGTCACCGGCAGGGCAGTCACCACGTTGGAGGTGTAGTTCGTGGCGGACGAAGTACCAGCCACGCAGATCGTCTGGCCCTTGAAAGAGGGGCACTGCACGTCGGGAACCTGAGTCTGGCAGGCCAGCGCACCAGCCGAACCAGAAGAGAAGACCGCCAATGGATTGCCACCAGCCAACCCAAAATTACTGGTCTGGGTCTTCAGGTTGTTGAAGAGATTCATCTGCTCCAGATTCGGCAGCAGAAACGTGATTGGACTCCAACCGGACGTCGCGGTGGACCACAGAAGGGCTGTCGTCGGATTCATCGAGATACCCGCCGGCAGGGAGTTGCGGGAATTCTCGTAGCTGAGGACGGCCAAGCCGAGTTGCTTGCCCTTGTTTATGCAAGCCGAGCGACTGGCAGCCTCACGAGCCGACTGGACAGCCGGCAGAAGCAGGCCAACCAGCGTGCCGATGATGGCGATCACCACCAGAAGTTCGACGAGCGTGAAACCACCCCGCCGAGAGTTGAGAGAAGAAACCGTCATGAAACACCTCCACCCAGATTGGGCAGTAATTGAAATGAAAAATGAAAAATCACGCAAAAGGAAGCAAAACCAGATTCCGGAAAGCTGGAATAAAAAACAGAATCCTTGTCCAGCAGCGGCGTGCGGATTCAGCACGCACGCCGATCCGGATCAAAACCGAAGAGACCAGCAGGAAGCAGTGACAGGAAACCAGGTCCAGCGCAAAACCAAACACCAGACGCTACGCTCTATACGCTGAAGCAGTCGAAAAAGTTCGCCCCTGATTTTCGAATTTTATGAGTTCGGGAAAAGACTGTCAACCAAATTCTCATAAAATTCTTGTCGAATTCTCATCACATGCCAGCAATTTCCGCCGATCCCGTGGTGAGCCGCAATTTTGCCCGGGATGTGGTGCGGCGGTTGCGGGCGGCGGGGCATGAGGCGCTATGGGCAGGGGGGTGCGTGCGTGATGAACTGCTCGGCCGGATTCCCGCTGACTACGACGTCGCTACTTCGGCGCAGCCAGCCGCGGTGCGGCTGCTCTTCGGCCAGCGGCGGACGCTCGCCGTGGGGGCCGCGTTTGGGGTGATCACCGTGGTTGGTCCGCGGCCGGCCGGGCATGTGGAGGTGACAACCTTCCGCACCGACGCCGCCTACACCGACGGTCGGCATCCGGCTGGCGTGACCTTTTCTACCCCACAAGAAGACGCCCAGCGGCGGGATTTCACGATCAACGGCCTGTTTCTCGATCCCGAATCGGGGCGGGTGGATGACTATGTCGGCGGGCAGGCCGATCTGGCCAGCGGCGTGGTGCGGGCGATCGGGATCCCCGCCCAGCGGTTTGGCGAGGATCATTTGCGGATGCTGCGCGCTGTGCGATTTGCGGCAGCCTTTGGATTTCTGCTGGAGAAGGGAACCCGGTCGGCGATCGTCCGCCTGGCTCCGCTGGTGAGATCTGTCAGCCCCGAAAGGATTGCCGCAGAACTGCGCACCATGCTCTCGCGGCCGGGGCGCCAACGGGCGCTGGAATTGCTGGCGGAAACTGGGCTTGCGCATGAGGTCTTCCCGGAATGGAGCCCGCTGGGCCAAAGGGGCAAGGGGGACCAGGAAGGGCAGGGGGGGAATCCCGCGGCGACGGGTGCTTGGCTGGCGGGCGCTCGGATGGTGGGAGCGCTCGACGGGCCCGGCCTGCCGGCGGCTCTGGCCATGCTCAGCCTGGAAGCGGGGGAGGATACCGTGTCGCAGATCGCCACGCGGCTGCGGCTTTCCAACCGGGAATCCAGCACGGCCACCTGGCTGTACGCTGCCCTGAAGGCGTTCGACGGGGCGACGGGTGCGGCGGGGCCGGCCGATCGGCCGTGGTCACAGGTTCAGCCCTGGCTGGCCCACCCCGATGCCCCACTGCTCGCCGACTGCCTGCGGGCCCGCGCGACTCATGGCGCTGGCAGCCCTGCGACAGCTGCCTGGATCAGGGCACAACTCACCCGCCCTCGTGAGCAACTCGACCCTCCCCCCTTGCTGGGAGGGAGCGACCTGCTGAGGGCTGGTATCCCCGCTGGCCGGGCTGTGGGGCAATTGCTGGCCAGAATCAGGGCGTTGCAGCTCGACGGCGGGCTGCACACTCGGGAAGAAGCGCTCGAGTGGGCCATTCAGCAGGCCCCGGCGACCGGCAGCTAGAGCGCATCCGACTTACGTGTCACCGGCTTCGGGGCGGCAAAAGTCTCGTCGCTTACGCTCCTCGAGCGTTCGCCGACCCCTCCGCCTACATCGCTCGATCTATTTACCCAGTCGTCGCTACAATTATCCCGGATGCGCTCTAGCCCGGTGGGGCGTCGGCTGGGGGAAGGTCGGCCAGACTTTCCAGCTGAAAGAGTTCGAGGAATTTGGGTGTGGTCTGATAGGTCGCTTGCCCCTCCGGCTGAGGACGCAACTCCAGCAGGCCCCGCCGCACCAGCAGGCGGAGCACGCTCGGCGAGGCATCGCACCCCAATTCCACCAACCGGTCGCGGGCCACCGGCTGATTCCAAGCCACCGCAGCCAGAACATCGAGCGCTTCTGCGTCAAGCCGCACGAGGCGGGCGCGCGTCTCCAGGATCTGCCCAAACTGCGCGAATTCCGGCCTCAGTCGCAGCATCCAGCCTGCCTCCTGCGACACCACTTCATAGGGGCAGTTGTTGGCTGTATAGCGCCGGTTGAGCTCCACTGCCATCTCGTCGATTTCCTGGGGCCGCACGCCGCGCATCAGCCCGGCGACACTTCGACTGGTCAGTGGCTTGCCCCCCGGCAGGCCGACAAACAGCATCGCCTCCAGGATGCTCGAGGGCGTCACCCGGCAGGTGGAATCGCCGCCATCGGCCGTGAGCGGTTCGTCGAGGTCG
>CAISJI010000193.1 GCA_903885565.1 uncultured Planctomycetaceae bacterium | reverse complement strand
CCGTCGGCCTGTTGAAAACGCCGAGCCCGATCGATGCAGTCTTCGATGCGCTCCTCCGCCGCTCCCCATCCGCCCGACAGCGGTGTCGTCT
The DNA here is from genome assembly GCA_903885565.1 of uncultured Planctomycetaceae bacterium. GTDB lineage: Bacteria > Planctomycetota > Planctomycetia > Pirellulales > UBA1268 > CAISJI01. Next base: position 51,645 of record CAISJI010000193.1, on the reverse strand, counting down.
TCCTGCCGGCAGCGCTCGCCTGCTGGCGGTGGGCCTTGAGCGCGGCGACGAGCCCGTACAGCCGGTGGGCTCCACCACAGGCGCTGGAAAAGATATCGGCCTCCGCCTCCATCTCAGCCACGCGCTCGGTGGTCCAGCGGGTGCCGTCGCGGGCGGTCCAGGCGGCATCGGGGGGCAGGTAGGTGGCCAGCGCCATGAGTGTCCAGGTGGCTTCCTGCCCCGGGCGGAGGTCGGCCTGGGCTTGCGCGAGCAGATCGGCGACGGTGTAGGTGCGGCCCGCGACAACCAACCGGGTGGTGAGCGGAACGCCGCTGGTGCCGCACTGCGAGAGGTAGCCGAGCCATTGGTCGGGATGCCCCTGGCCGATGTTGCTTCCTTCTTCCAGCAGCGCCACCACGCCGGGCGAACCCGGCCGCAGCGACCAGCCCTTGAGCGGCCCGCCAGCGAGGAGATAGTCGAGGGCGCCGGAGACTTCTCCGTCGTGGGCCAGGGGGAGATCGGGGCCGAAGGCCAAAATGCCATGCACGACCTGCCAGGCCCCATGCACCGCGGCATCGAGGCGACGCCCCTGCCGAGCCTGGGCGAGAACGGCGTCGATCCGGGAGCAGAGGGTGGCCCGGTCGGCCGGCTGTGCCTCCGTGGCTGCGGGATTTGTCGGTGAGGCCGTCCGGCTGCAGCCTCCCCCCAGCCACAGGCAGCCAGCCCCGGCGGCCAGAAGCAGCAGGTGCCGCCCGCGAACCCTCTGCGCAGAGAATGCGTAAACCAATGGAGCCATCATGAAACGTATGCCGGCGGCGGTGTTTGCCCGAGCGTATTTGCCCACAATCGGGCGGTCGCAGCAGCGAGTGCCCCGGATTGCATAGAATACTTCACGCCCGCGGCCTGTGCCGGCAATCTTTCCCTCTGGAGCGACGAGCCAGTTCCATGCCATTTTTTTTTGACATCAGGTATCTCATTTGTGTTGCCCCGGCACTGCTTTTGGCCATGTGGGCCCAGTGGAGAGTGCGCAGCACCTTTGAATCCGCCTCCCAGGAGCCAGCGCCGCTTTCAGGGGCTGCCGCCGCCCGCTACATCCTCGATTCGGCCGGGGCGACCAGCGTAGTCATTGAGGAAGTGCCCGGGCAACTCACCGACCACTACGATCCCCAAACCAAAATTCTTCGACTCTCCCACAATGTCTATGGCAGCCGGTCGCTGGCCGCCGTGGGGATCGCGGCCCATGAGGCGGGGCATGCCCTGCAGGATTTTCAGGGCTATCCGCTGATGTCACTGCGCAATGCGGCGGTGGGGATCGCCAATATCGGCAGCAATTTCGGGCTCTATGCCTTCATGTTCGGGCTGATGATGCAGTTGAGGCCCTTGGCCTGGTTGGGCATTGCCCTGTTCAGCGCCACGGTGCTCTTTCAGCTGGTCAACCTGCCGGTGGAGATCGACGCGAGCAATCGGGCGAAGGCGCAGTTGGTGAGCTTGGGGATTGTGCCGCCCGGCGACATGGGGCATGTCAACCGTGTGCTCAACTCCGCCGCGTGGACCTACGTGGCCGGCACGCTGCAGGCGATCCTGACGCTCGTCTACTACACCGGGTTTCTCACCGGCGGCGACAGAGACTCCGAAGGTTGATTGCATTCGCACAGTCGGAGCAGCGGCGTATAATCAGGGCTCATTCCACTGCGGAGCTTGGTCGTCGAGGAAGAGCCGTCCTATGCTGGTTTTCATCATCCCGTTGCGAAGCCCCGGGAGCACCCGGCATTGGCGAATCTGTGAGTTGCTCTGCCGAAACACGATCCGTTCGGCGCTGGCCCAGACCGATCCGAATGTGCGGGTGATCCTGTCCTGCAAGGAATTCGACCCCGGCGACATTCAGGACTCCCGGCTGACGGTGCTCCGCGGCGACTTTCCTGAAGTAGGGTCGGACTGGAATTCCGGTCTCGCCGATAAGTCGCTCAAGAATAGCGCTGGCCGACGGGAGTCGAAGCAGTATACGCCATGCTACACGATGTTACTTGATGCAGACGATCTGGTCAGCAACAAGCTTTCGGAATACGTTCATCGCGTAAAGCACCCCGTCGGATACTACCTGCCCCGGGGTTATACCTGGATGAGTGGCGCTTCAACGGTAACAATAAACGATCAGTTTCATAGGGTTTGTGGATCGTCGGGCATTGTCTACACGGAGCCTGCCAACCTCGAAGAGAGCGGCGACTCTTCTGTAACGTCCCTGCTGCGCTTCCCGCATCATGAAATCGTCGAGCACTTTTCCCGTCTGGGAAAGAGCCTGCACCCCGTTCCCTTTCCTGCGGCCATCTACCGCCGAGCGACCGGGTCGAACCTGAGCGAGACTGGTGGCGTGGTTCTTCCATCGATGTCATGGCCTGTCTGGAAGAAGTGTTTGAAGGCCGCATGGCAGCTCCGCAGGCGGCGGTTCGTCACGGCGGCGATGAAACGGGAATTTTCGATGGAAAATGAAGCCTGAGTCGCCGGCAGGATCACTGTCGGTGTGGAGGCAGTCGCTGCGTAAGGCGGTTTGAGGAAAGCGAACTGTCGCCGGGAACCGAACTGCCCGTGTAAAAAGTCCTCCATGCACCTCTGGATTGAAGCCAGTCCACTCGGTCGCCCGGTGGAAAAACCGAGGTTTTCCACGGTCGACGGGCATCGCATCCAGCGCTGCTGCACTGTATCCACGGCCCGCTGAGCAGGGATGGGCGTTTTTGGCTTACTGATTGAGCGAGTAGAGCAGGATGTTGAGGGCGATTTTCTCGGCATCCTCCCGGCTGTAGCCGGTGCATTCCATCGAATTCTGCTTTTCCAGCGCACAGGAGAGATCGTAGGGTGAAAAGATCACCCCCCAGCGATCCCCCAGCCGGATCCCCTCCAGCTTGGGCGCCACTTGCCGCTTGCGGGCCGCCAGCGGGCCATCCCCGCCGGAGGGTTCGCGGAGCGTGACGCTGCGAATGTCGTAGCCGCCATATTCCTGGGCCGTGAAGAGGGGATCGTTGGCCGGAATCTCCTCCAGCTTCTGTTCCGGGAGCAGGGCGGCCATCTCCGCGCGGAAGGCTGAGGTGAAAGCTGGCGAGGCGCAGATGCTGTCGGCCAGCAGCATGCCCCCCCGCTCCAGAAACTGCCGCAGTCGCTCCCGCCGCGGGCCGTCGAAGCTGAAGCCCTGGCGGCCATGCATAAACACGAGATGGTAGTCGAAGAGCCGCGGATCGGAGGGGTCGATCTGGCTGGGGGCATCATCCACGCTGATGCCCAGTTCCCGCGCTGCCGCCCGCAGGATGTTGGCCAGCGCCGCCGGAGCCGCATCGCACATCCCCCCATGGCGCAGTTTGCCGATCGCCAGTTGGCCCCGCTCCAATTTCTCGCGGGCCGTGGCTGGAGCCACATCGATGGCGAAGAGTTCGTCCTTCCGCTTCAGTTCCCGGTTGGTGGCATACGCCAGCACGTTGGTGCCGATCGCCAGAGCCGCATCGACCTCCCTGCGCACCTCGGGCTTCAGGGATCGCCGGGAACTGCCGCCGATCTCCCACAGGCACGACAGGCTCGGCATGCCGGGGTTCTGCCTGTCGAGTTCGGTGGGGGGGGCGTAGATCAGGCAGGTGCGGCAGCCGTAGTCCACGCCCAGCAGCGGCCGGTGCAATTCCGGCGGCACCACTTCCTCCGCGTGCCAGGCGGGGTGCTCCGGCGGCAGCAGGTGGAGCCTGTATTCCGGTTCCGGAAAAATCTCCCCCACGAGTTGCCTGAGCCGTTGATCGAATTCCATGCTTTTGGGGCAGCAGGCCTCGGCGAAGATGAAGCCCCCCTCATCGATGTAGCGGCGCAGGCGCAGGCCCGGATTGGGGCCGAGATCAAACGCGTTTTTTCCGGAGAGCCAGAGCACTGGCGTCTGCAGGAGGTCTTCGAGGCCCGCCGAGCGGGTATCGAGCACGTGCCACGACAGGCCGGCCGGGTATTCCTTCTTCCAGCGGCTCTCGACATGGGCCACCAGATGGGAGATGTCGTGGCCGTGCCGGTTCCAGTCCTGATCGGGATCGTGGCGGCTCTTGGCCACGATCACGGGACGGCGGCCCTTCGCCAGGAAGAGCAGGGCGAAGCTGGTGGCCACGGTCGCATCCTCGATCCGCCCGCCCCGAAAGGCCCCCGAGAAGGCGTCCTGCGTGCTCACCAGCATCCGCGCTCCCTCCAGATACCAGTCTGATTCGCCGATAAACCGCCGGGCGGTGAAGCGGCCGACGCGTTCAAGCCCGTAGAGGTAGTAATGGAGCCAGGTCTGGCCGGAGGCAGGATTTTCCACGACTGAAAAACGCCTGCCGAGCCAGTCGAGCCCGCGCTCCAGCACGCGTGGGGATGTGCCGCCGCCGCAGCAGGAGACAATATCTTTGGTGGCCCGGGCGTCGGGGGTGCCGATATGCTCGGCGGTGATCCAGATGCTGGTGATACCGGCGCAGGTCATGCTGCCGCTCCCGCCGAGGCCGAGGTTATAGCCCCAGGATCCGTCCGCATTGGCGCACGACACCCACCATTGCTGCGCCTTCATCCAGACCTCCGGTTGCACCCGCACGCCGACTTTATCAGCCTCGTGGAGCCCCAGCAGGGCAAACTGGGCGTTGGAATTATCGCCCGAGCCCTTGGCCCGACCGTAGCCCCATGACCCGGTCAACGGCCCCTGCGAGATCTGCGCCGATTCGAGCCATTCAACGTTGCGCTGGAGAATCGCCCGATCGGCGTCGGGGGAGAGGATCGCCAGGATCATCGTCTGGAGTGACACCGAATAGGTGTCCTCCGGCTGCTGCCGGCGCAGCCACTCCAGGCCACGCTGCATCGCCACATGGTTGGCCTCGAGGCCCGCGTTGGCCAGGGCGAGCATCACGAGGCTCGTCGTGCCGATGCGGGTTTCCTCGGTGCGGATCGTGCATTCCCAGGCGCCGTTGCCGAGTTGCTCCCGCAGCAGCCAATCGCGCGATTTTTCGATCGCCCGCTGAATTTTTTCCGGCGACAGCGGCGGCGCTTCCCGCTCGGCAGCCCTCACGGCATTCCAGCCCACCGGCACCAGCAGCAGGGCCAGCAGCACGCGCCGCCACACCCGGCCGGCCGGCTGGCGGGGGGACGGAACGCGCTGGAAACGGTGGGGAATCGGCACGGCCGGCCTCGCTGTCGCGGCAAAACAAACGCTGTTCCAAGCGAAACCCACAGGGTGGGGAACGCGGGAACCACTTCCCCAATCCTACTGCGTGACAGCGAAACGCTGCACGGCAGCCCCCGGAAACGCGGGCCCGGCTGGGCCGGTTTGCCGTGTGCGGAGTCAGGGCCGATACTGGCAGAGGCTCTTCCGGCGTCTTCCACGCCTTGCGAACATGCCATGGAGGGATGCTGCCAGTGTCAACCGCCCCACGCACCAAGACGCTCGACGACATTTTGTTGGAGTTCAGCCAGCATCGGAAACTGATGCAGGAGGAACTGCAGAAGGTGATCGTCGGTCAGGACGAGGTCATCGAGCAACTCTTTGCCGCCATCTTCACCCGCGGCCATTGCCTGCTGGAGGGTGTTCCCGGGCTGGCCAAGACGCTGATGGTCTCCACGCTGGCGAGGATTCTGGATGTTGGCTTCAAGCGGGTGCAGTTCACCCCCGATCTGATGCCGTCTGACATCACCGGCACCAATGTGCTCGACGAGGACGAGCATGGCCGCCGCAGCTTCCGCTTCGTCGAGGGGCCGATCTTTACCAATATCCTGCTGGCCGACGAAATCAACCGCACTCCTCCCAAAACGCAGGCGGCACTCCTGCAGGCGATGCAGGAACGGGAGGTTTCGGTCGGCCAGGAAACGTATCCGCTCCCCGACCCCTTCTTCACGATCGCCACGCAGAATCCGATCGAGCAGGAGGGCACCTATCCGTTGCCCGAAGCCCAGCTCGATCGATTTATGTTCAACATCAAGGTCGGCTACCCCTCTCTTCCTGAGGAGGAGCAGATCCTGATGTCCACCACCCGGGCGGAGAAGCCGGAGGTGCGGAAGGTGCTCTCGGGCCGGGCCATCGTCAATATTCAAAAGCTGGTGAGCAGCGTGGCGGTGAGCGAGTATCTGGTGAAGTATGTCGCCCGGTTGGTGCGGGCCACCCGGCCCAAAGATCCTCAGGCTCCGCGGTATGTCGCCGAACTGGTCGATTGGGGCGCCGGCCCGCGGGCCGGGCAGTTTCTCATCCAGGGAGGCAAGGCGATGGCGGCCATGGACGGGAGATTCAGCGTGTCGATCGATGATGTGCGGCGCATCGCCGTGCCGGTGCTGCGGCACCGCATCGCCACCAATTTCCAGGCCCAGGCCGATGGCTTGACGAGCGAGTCGATCGTGGAGCGGTTGGTGCGGGAGATACCCGAGCCTGAGATTCCGAAGCTCGTGAAGTGAACGCCAGAGAGGTGCCGGGCTGATGGTGCGCGCTGTCGAGGAATATTTGAAGCCGGAGGTGGTGCGGCAGATCGCCCGCCTCGATCTCCGCGCGCAGTTCATCGTCAAGGGCTTTCTGCAGGGGCTCCATGCCAGCCCTTATCAGGGGTTTTCCGTTGAGTTCAGTGAGCATCGCAGGTATGCCCCCGGCGATGATCCCAAGGACATTGACTGGCTGGTCTACGCCAAAACCGACAAGCACTACATCAAGAAGTTTGAGGCCGAGACCAATATCACCGGTTATCTCGCCATCGATACCAGTGCGTCGATGGCCTACACCTACCGGCAGCGGCTCTCCAAACTCGACTATTCCATCTCGCTGGCGGCGGCGCTCTGCTGGCTGATGGTGCACCAGCAGGATCCTTGCGGCTTGCTTGTGTTTGACGAGAAGCTGCATGCCAGCCTGCCGGCCCGTTCGAAGCGATCGCAGATCGCGCAGGTGTTGTCTGTTTTGGCGAAGGTGAAGCCCTCCGGCAAAACCGACATCGCCCGCAGCCTCGTGCAGATCGCGGCGATGCTCCGCCACCGCTCGCTGGTGATGATCTTCAGCGATCTGCTGGCCGATCCCGATCCGATCCGGGATGCCCTCCTGCGGCTGCGGCACCGCGGCCATGATGTGATCCTCTTCCATGTGCTCGATGAGGCGGAGGTGAAGTTTCCCTTTCAGGGCATGGTGGAGTTTACGGAGCCAGAGGCGCTGGATCAGCTCGTTGTCGATGCCGATGCTGCCCGCGGTGAGTATGTGGCGAGCGTGGCGGCCTTTCGCGAGGACTACCGCCGCACCTGCTTCCACGCCGGCATCGACTATGTTCCGCTCGATACGAGCATGCAGTTCGACCGGGCCCTGATGGAGTATCTCGTGAGCCGCCGCAACCGGTTCTGATTCACTCCTGACTGACCGCACGAAGGAAGAGGCCGCGGCAGGCTTTTCCCACCACAAGAATAGAATGCGTTCATGGGTCTTTCGTTTCTCACCCCCATGCTGTTGGCCGGGGCGGCGCTGGTCGCCGTGCCTGTGGTGCTTCATCTGCTGATGAAACGCCGGCCAGTGAAGCTCGATTTTCCAGCCCTGCGCTTCCTGCGCCATAAGGCGGCAGCGAATCGGCGGCAGTTGCGGTTGAGCCATCTGCTGCTGTTGTTGCTTCGCATGGCGGCACTGGCGCTCCTGGCCCTCGCGCTGGCGCGGCCGACCCTGCGCGGCGCCGGGTGGCTGGCCGATGGCGAGGGGCCGGTGGCGGCGGTGCTGGTGGTCGATACGGCGCCGCGGATGCTGCTGGTGGAGGCCAACGAGACCCGTCTGGAGAACGCAGCGGCGCTTGCCAAAATGCTTCTGGCCAAGCTCCCGCCGACCAGCCAGGTGGCCGTTGTCGACACCACCGGAGGGATTGCTACGTTCTCGCCAACGGTGGCCGCGGCGGCCACGCGTATCGATCGCCTGGCGGGAGCCACGCCGAGCCTGACGCTCGCCGCCGCCATGGCGGCGGGCTACAAACTGCTCGCCACGGTGCCCGATCGCCATCGCGAGATGTATGTGTTCACCGATTGTTCCCATGGGGCCTGGGACGGCCAGGCGCCGCAGGAACTCTCCGCAGCCCATCCCGACATATCCCTTGTCTATATCGATGTCGGAGCGCGGAACCCGCAAAACTTCGCGATCGATTCGGTCGATGTGACCGGCGATCTGCTGGCGGCAGGCACCCCTCTTGCGCTCACGGCGGCCACCAGCCGGGCCGGCCCCGATGCCAATCGGGACATCGCCGTGGAGATGCTGGGGGATGATGGCCGCTACACGCGGCGGGCGATCAAGCGCTGCTCCTGGAAATCAGGTGCCGTGGGGCAGGTGGCCTTTGAGATTTCGGGTTTGGAGCCGGGTGTGCGGCAGGGGCGCGTGATCCTCGAGGGCTCCGATGCTTTGGAGGCCGACAATGTGCGCTATTTCACCGTGGAAGTCGGTTCACCGGCCCGCGTGCTCGTGGCCGCCCCCGCCCCCGCCCAAGCCACAGGCCGGTGTGTTATGCAGGCGATCGCGCCAGCCTCCCTGCGCAAGGCGGGGAAGGCCCGGTTTGAGGCCACGCTCCAGGACGTGGCCCAGCTGGAGGCGGTTCCCTGGGACGGCTATGAGGGGATGGTGTTGGTCGATCCGCCGCCGCTGCCGGTCCGCACCTGGGATCTGCTCTGGCAATGGGTGGCCGGAGGGAAGGGATTGGTGGTGTGGCTCGGGCCCCAGGCGGCCGATGCCGGACGCTTCAATTCAGACGCCGCGCAGAAGGTGCTCGGGGGGAAGATCGTGCGCGTCTGGCGCAGTCCAGACGACGCCAACTTTCTGGCCCCTGCGAGTTTGGATCACCCCGTCCTCGCCGCCTTCAGACGTGTCGGCGACGCCGTCCCCTGGCAGGATTTTCCTGTGCACAGGCATTGGGAATTCCAGCCAAATGAAGCGGCCCCCGGAGCGGCTGGGGAAGCGGTGGCAGCCATCCCTGTGGCGGCTTATCGCAATGGACTGCCGGCCATTCTGGAACACCGTGTGGGCCAGGGAACGGTGATCACGATCACCACGCCGGTGTCTCAGTCGGCCGGTGATCCAGCCGCCTGGAACACGCTCGCCACCGGCTTTGAACCCTGGCCGTTTGTGATGCTTGCCAACGAAACGCTCCTGCATTCGATCGATACTGCGGATGACCGCAATGTCCTCGCCGGCACCCCTGCCGTCATGCACCTGGAACGCCGCGACATCGCCTCCGCTTTTGTGCGCACGCCAGCGGGGGATGACTTTCCCGTGGCCGTCGATCAGCGCCGGGGCACGATCACCGTTACCGCCACACAGATGCCGGGGAACTACGTGCTCCGCTCGGGCGGAGCGGTGGGAGGGATCACGAAAGGCTTCAGCGCCAATCTCGTTTCCGCCGCCACCGACACGTTGCGATTGTCGGAGCCGGCACTGGCGGCCACGTTTGGGGAGGGGAGGAAGCTGGCGGCCACCGAGGCGGAACTGGTGCGGGATGTGAAACTGGAGCGGGTGGGGACAGAGCTTTCTGGTTGGATCATTCTGCTGGCTGCTGCAGCCATGGCAGGGGACTGGATCGTGGCCAACCGATTTTACGCCCCTCGTGATGATGCCCAGCCGCCCACGGCCACCACTGCGGGCTTCAGTCCGGCAGCGGTGGTACCGCCATCCCCCCGCACGCCGCCGCCGCTGCCCGGCACCCCCCCTCCGCTGCCGACGATGGAGGAAGTGGGCGCATGAATCCTTTCGGCCTGATCCGGGATCTCGCGATCGACTTCGATCCGGTCGGTTCCTGGTGGTTTCTGGGGGTGGTGACGCTGCTCCTCGCGGCGGTGCTGTGGGGCGTGGCCCCCGACCGGTCGCGTATTTCGGCCGGCCGCCGCAGCGCGCTTGTGCTCTTGCGCCTGGGAGCATTTCTGGCGCTGCTGGCGTGCATGCTCCGGCCCACGCTGGTCGCCTCGCGGCGATCGCTGCAGCCGCGGACGGTGCTCGTGCTGGCCGATGCCTCCGAGAGCATGACTGTCGCCGACGGTATCAATGGGCAGACCCGCTGGCAGCACTTAACAGAGAGTCTGGCAGCGGCCCGTCAGGCGGCGCTGGCCCTCATCTCAGAAGGCAACACCGAAGTGGCTGTGTGGCGTTTTGACCGGGCCGTGCATGCTGTCGCGGCAACACCCACCGATCCCTTTCCCTTGGGCGCGTGGCAGCAGGCCGTCACCACCGAAGAGACGGCCATCGGCGCCGCCATTGACGACTGCGTGCGCTCCGTTGCCGGCAGCAATCTGGCCGGAATCATTGTGCTCTCCGACGGCGCCCAGCACGCCTATCCTCCCCGCGATCTCCCTCCGCAGGCGGCGGCACGCGAGGTGGGGGATGCGGCGGTGCCGCTGTGGAGCATCACGTTTGGGCAGTTGCGTGGCTCCGGCCAGGGGCGCGACGCTGTCGTGGCGAATCTGGCGGTGGCGGAGACGGTCTATCTGAAGAATGCGCTGGAGGTGGCCGGGCGGGTGCGGCTCGATGGACTGGCCGACCGGGAGGTGGTGGTCAAATTGCTCGCCGAAAATGAAGGTGGGGCGATGGAGGAGGTGGCCCGCACCACCGTGCGCGGCGCCGCTGGGGGAACGGAAGAGGCGGTGCGACTCTCCTGGACCCCGCGGAGTCTCGGGGAACGAAAACTATCGCTGGTCGTGGAACCGCAGGAGGGGGAGGTGGTTCTCACCAACAACGAGCTTTCCACGTTTGTCGAGGTGATCGACGGCGGCTTGCGGGTGCTCTATCTGGAAGGGGCCCTGCGCGTTGAGCAACGTTTCCTGCGGCGCGTGCTGTCTGCGAGCCCCGACATGCAGGTCGATTTCCAGTGGATCGATTCCACCCGCCGTGGGGAATGGCCGATCGATCTGGGCCGCACGCTCGCCGGCGACTACAACGTATTTCTTATCGGTGATCTCGATTCGACGGCGCTCTCGCAGGCAGATCAGCAGCGGATTCTGGCCAAGGTGCAGGCCGGGGCAGGCCTGGCGATGCTGGGTGGCTTTCATGCCTTTGAGGCTGGTGGCTGGGGGAGTTCCGCGCTGGCGCCCCTGCTCCCCTTCGAGCCCGATCGGTTGGCTCGCCAGCCTTTTGATCAGCCGATCCGTTCCGGACTCCATCTGCCCGGGCCGATTCAGATGCTGCCCGATCGGCGCTATGGCAGCATCTCGATCCTGCGGCAGGCGGCGGGAGATCAAGCCTCGCGAGGGGTGTGGCAGGCGCTGCCGACGCTGGAGGGGGCCAATATTCTGGGTCGACTGGTGCCGACAGCGAAGCCGTTGGCGGTGACTGCCGACGACCGGCCACTTTTGGTGGGACGGGAATACGGCGAGGGACGGGTGCTGGCGTTTGCCGCCGATTCGACGTGGCGCTGGGTGATGCAGGGGGCGGGAGAGCAGCACCGGCGGTTCTGGCGGCAACTGATCCTCTGGCTGGCCAAACAGGACGACTCCGAGAAAGACTCGCTCTGGGTGCGCCTGGCCCAACGGCGGATCTCTGCCGGCACAACTCTGGCATTCGATGCTGGCCTGACGCTGCCGGACGGCACCGCGGTGGCCGACACCAATCTGGAGGCGACGGTGGTATCGCCTGGCGGCACGTCGCGGCCGGTGAGGCTTGCCCGGCGTGGGGAATCGTTCTCCGGGGCGCTGGCCGAACTGGCCGAACCGGGAGACTGGAAGCTTGTTGTACGGGCAGCCCGGCCGGGCACCGCCACGCCGGTCGAGCGCACCGCCAGATTCACGGTCTTCCGCCAAGATCTTGAACTGGCCAATCCCCGCGCCAACCCGCTGCTGATGCGGCAGTTGGCCGAGGCTACGGAGGGAGGGGTGCGGTCGCCGGAGGAATTGGCGGAGATCTTTGATGAGATTCGCACCAAGCCCTCGGTCTTCGACACGCAGGAACAGTGGTCCTACACCCCCTGGGACAAATGGCCGATGTACCTGCTGCTGGCGGCGCTTTTGTGCTGCGAATGGTTCCTGCGGAAACGCTGGGGCCTGGTGTAGCCCGGCGGAGACGTACGAAACCCGGGAAAAGACCGGCGTTGGCAGCGGTTGTGCCGCGCTCAAGTCCTCTTTTGGTCCTTGGCTGCGTGTGCTACCTTCCCCACCCCGCGCAGCGTACCCGGGGCGTTCTCGCCGGTCGACGCAGTGGAGAAAGGTCAGGCCCGACTTTTTCCACCGATAGCCAGGAGGTCGCACGTGACCAAACGCAGGCCGATTCGCGAAAAGCTGATGCTCGGCGGCCTGCTGGTGGGCATCATGGTCGCCGCGCTTTCGGCGAGCAGTTTTCTCGGCATCTATTCCTACCGTCGGTTGGTGCGAGCGCTCAGCTGCCGCGCCGCCGAGTTGCCACGGGCGAGTGAACTCGGGGAGTGTGTGAGCCTCCTCCGGCTGGCGCACCTGCGGGCGGGTGTTGGCAACCGGCACCTGCTGGCAGCCGCTTCGCCCCTGGTGGTCATTCCGCCTGCCGACACTTCCGAGGATATGGACGCCACCGAGCCCCTTTGCAGCGCTTCGTTTGCTGATCAGCTCGCACGCACCGGCTGGGCACTGGATCGCTACTGCGCGGAGCTGTCCGCCGGCGAGATCGGGGATGTTCCCTTTGGCGACCGCAGCCGCGAGCGCAACACGGCCATGCACATCGCGTCCTGTTTGGAACGCATCCACGGAATCGTCGCCACGCCCGCCGCTGCAGATGGAGCGGCTGGGCCTGGCCCCGACACCGACGACATCGAACCACAATTGCAGCAGTTGGCAATGCTCACTGCGGCGCTTCCCAGCTTCCTGCAGGAACACCTCCACGATCTCTCACGCGAGGTGCGCACCGGCTACCGCACGCTCATCTTTACCACCTGGGCCTCCGCTTCGGCAGCCGCCGGGCTGTTGGCAGCACTTGGAGTTCTCACCTACCGCTGGGTGTTCCGGCCGCTGCGTCTGTTGGGCCAAGGCTCCCGCCGGGTGGCTGCCGGCGACTTTTCCTATCGTCTGGCGATCGATACGCGCGACGAGATGGCAGAACTGGCCGAGGCGCTCAACGACATGACAGAGCGCTTTCAGGAGATTCGCGATGACCTCGATCGACAGGTGCAGTTGCGAACCCGCGAGGTTATCCGCAGCGAGCAGTTGGCCAGCGTCGGCTTCCTGGCCGCCGGCGTGGCCCACGAGATCAACAATCCCCTCGCCTCGATCGCCATGTGCGCCGAGTCGCTGGAGAGCCGGTTGTCGGGGCTGGCCCAGAATAATCCCGATGCGCAGGTGATCCGGCGCTATCTGGAACTGATCCAGAGCGAGGCCTTTCGCTGCAAGGGGATCACCGAAAAACTGCTCGACTTCTCCCGTCTGGGGGAGGTGCGGAGGCAGCCGACGGCGATCGTGGCCCTGGTGACTGATGTGGCCGAGATGCTCCGGCACGTGGGACGTTTTGCCGGACGATCGATCGAGATCGAGGATGGCAGCGATTTGCTGGTGATGGTCAATCCGCAGGAGATCAAGCAGGTGGTGCTGAACCTGCTGGTCAATGCGCTCGACTCGATTGAGGAATCGGGGCATGTGCGCGTCGGCGTCAAACGGAGCGGCCGGGAGGGTGTGATCTCCTTTATCGACGATGGTTGCGGGATGACCGACGAGGTGCTCGACCATCTCTTTGAGCCCTTCTTCACGCGCCGGAAGGCAGGGCAGGGAACGGGGCTTGGCTTATCGATCGTCCACCGGATCGTGGCCGATCATGGGGGCAGGATCGAGGCCTCCAGCGCCGGTCCAGGGAAGGGGGCGATGTTCCGCGTCACGCTGCCACTGGCGGAGGTTGGGGAGGCCACGGTGTCATCCCAGAGATACCACGCCGGCTCGGCGGGGGCGAAGGGACGCGATCCACGGGAACGGGCGGCCTGAACCGGCGTGGACGGCACCGGCCCGTGACGGGGACTCGCGGTGAGTTCATCGCCAGTTGAAAAACACCAACACACCACCGACGAGGAACCACCGACTTGAAACAGCACAAACGCCCCATGCGAATTCTGTATGCCGACGATGAATTGTCGCTCCAGGAGTTGATGCGGATCGAACTGCCGCGGCTGGGCCACGAAGCCACCGTCTGCCCAGATGGACGCACCGCTCTGGCAGCGCTCGATCGCACCGCCTACGACTGCGTGATTGTCGATCTCGACATGCCGGGCGTGGGGGGGCTGGAAGTGATTGAGCGGGTACGGGCTGTTTCGCCCGACACCGAGGCGGTGATTATCACCGGCAAGTCGTCGCTGGAGAGCGCCGTGGCGGCCGTGCGTCAGGGAGTGTTTGACTACCTGACAAAGCCCTGCAAGCTCGCGGAAATTCAGGCTGTGCTGGAACGCGTGCGCAAGAAGCGCGAGTTGACGGCGAGGCTGCGGGCGCTGGAGGGAAGGGTTCGCAGGGCCGAGGGCACAACGCACCTGGTGGGCGATTCCGCCGGGCTGGAGGGAGTGAAGCGTCTTATCTCCCGTGTCGCTGCCAGCGAATCAAATGTGCTGGTGCGGGGGGAAACCGGCACAGGCAAGGAATTGGTGGCGCGGGCGATCCATGAGGGGAGCCCGCGGGCGGGTGGGCCTCTGGTGGCAGTCAACTGCGGGGCGTTGCCTGAGCATCTGGTGGAAAGCGAACTGTTCGGCCATCGCAAGGGGGCCTTCACCGGAGCCGAGGAACACCGGGCTGGGCTGTTTGAGGTGGCCGATGGTGGCACGCTGTTTTTGGACGAGATCGGCGAACTCCCCAAGGCTCTCCAATCGCGGTTGTTGCGGGCACTGGAAAGTGGCGAAATCCGCAGAGTAGGTGACAACCACCCCATCACCGTCGATGTGCGTGTTGTGTGTGCCACCCATCGGTCGCTCGAGGAGATGGTGGCTGCGGGCTCGTTTCGCGAGGATCTGCTCTTCCGCATCAACACCTTTGAGATTGCCATTCCGCCGCTGCGCGAGCGGACCGACGATCTGCCCTGCCTTGTGGGCCATTTGGTGCGCAGGTTCAGGCCGCAGACGCCTCCGGAGGCGGAGGTTGTTGAGCCCGCGGTGCTTGCCGTGCTGGCGGGCCATCAGTGGCCGGGGAATGTGCGTGAACTCGCCAATGTGATCGAACACGCGCTGGTGTTGTGCGATGAACTGCCGCTCCGGGTGGAGCATCTCCCGGCACGCTTGGGAGGCCTCAAGCCGAAGCCCCCTGGGGCTCAGCCGGCGGTGCCAGGACCATCCGCCGATGTCGGGGCTCCTGCGGGAGTCGCCATGGGAACACCGCGGGTGGCAGCGGAGCCGGGGGCCGCCACAGCCGCCAAGCCGGTGAGTCTGCGGGAACTGGAAATGCAGGCCATCCACGAAGGGCTCAAGCGCAATCAGGGCAACAAGGCTCGCACCGCCGAGGACCTCGGCATCAGCCTGAAAACGCTCTACAACAAACTCCATCAGCTCCAGGAGACGATTGAGAGCCAGGAACGGGAACGGCAGCCGGGAGCGACCAGCGAAGAGCAGTCCAAGGCGGAAACGGCGCACGCTGCTGCCGCAGGGGAGCCTGTCGCCCGCCGCTCGGCATGACGACTCTGTTCGGTCTCCGGCAATGGATTTCCGGGGTTTGGACCGCTGCGGTTGGCTGGCAGGAGCGTTGCGCGAAGGGCCGGCTGGGCGTCAGCCAGTTTTCCGCACAACTCCCACGAGCACCCCGAGCACGCGGGCATTTTTGACGTAGATCGGTTTCATCGCCGCGTTGGCCGGCTGCAGGCGGATGCGGTCGCGTTCGGGAAACCAATACTTGAGCGTGGCCTCACCATCTTCGGTTTGGGCGACGACGATGTCGCCGGAGTGGGCGGTCTGTTTCTTCTTGATCACCACCCAATCGCCGTCGGCGATCTGCGCTTCCACCATCGAATCGCCCATCACTTTCAGCACGAAGTGATCGTCGCGGTTGAAAAGTTCCTCGAAGTCGATCCGTTCGTTCTGTTCTTCGGCCACCCGCAGCGTGCCAGCAGCCACCCAACCGGCCATCGGGAGCCCCCGCAGGTGGGCAGGCTCCGTCACCAGTTCGATCGCGCGAGACATGTTTTTCCCGCGGGTGATCAGTCCCTTGCGCTCCAGGGCCTTGAGGTGGCAGACAACGCCGTTAGGGGAGCGGATTTTGAACGCCAGCCCGATCTCCCGCACCGTCGGGCCGTAGCCCCGCGAGTGGATCTTGTCGCGGATGAATCCGTAAATCTCCAACTGCCTGGAGGTGGGGGTGTCGATTCCTTGATCGACCGGCGTGGACGAGCCTCCCAGAAGCAGCGCATTGCGCATCGCCGCAGGGCCTCCCCCAGCCACTGCTCCGCTTCCTCCCGAGCCCCCGCCTGAGGCCGCGGGGCGGCGGACCTTGCTCGCCGGTTTGCGGGGAGCGGCAGGAACGGTCCCCCGCGGTTCGACAGCCGTTGCCGCGGGAACCTTGGCGCCCGCCCCCCCCGAGGTCGTTCCGGACGCGGAAGAGGCTGAAACGGCGATTCGCGAACGTTTTTTGGTCTGCATGGATGGGGAGGCACGCCGCGGCGGCCAGATTGGGGAGGGGTGGTGAAACGATGGACGAAAGTATCCTACTATACTCCCGTTCATTTTCAAGTCTGATTCGCCCACCCGCTGCTGGGTGGTGGGTGGAGTACAATCGGCCACGACCCCTTTTTCCTCTCTTGGAGTGCCAGACATGGATTGCTGCCTGTGGCGTGTGCGAGTGCGGGACCTGATTGCGGCGACGAGCCTCATGGTGGTGATAGCGCTGCTGGGGGCGGCTGGCATGCGGGCACTCCACGCCGAACAGGCGGTGGCTGAGAAGACTGAAGAGAAGACTGAAGAAAAGACGGAGGAAAGAACGGCGGAAAAGACGGACGTGAAGGCGGAGGAAAAGGCGGAGGAAAAGAAAGCCGGAGGCAGCGGAAAGACCGCCGTCAAGAAAAATACTGCCGGCATCGCTGTGATCAATCTGGCCGGGTCGATCCCCGATGGCGTGGGCCAGGGGGGGCTGCTCGCCGATGTTTCGCCCCATCTGCACAGAATCGTGGAGCGGCTCGATAAGGCAGCTACCGACTCCCGCGTGAAAGGGGTTCTCGTGGCGATTGGTGCGCCCGATCTGGGGCGGGGGCGGGCCGAGGAACTTCGTGCTGCGATCCAGCGGGTGAGGCGGACGGGCAAGCCGGTGGCGGCCCATCTGGTGGGCGGGGCTCCGGTGCACTATGTGGTAGCGCTGGCCTGCGACACGATCACGATGCCCCCGGCCGCCACGCTCGAACTGACCGGGGTGCGCGCCGAGGTGACGTTTTACAAGGAGATGCTCGACAAGCTCGGCGTGGATGCCGAAATCCTCCAGGTGGGAGAATTCAAGGGGGCGGGGGAGCCGCTCACACGCACGAGCATGAGCCCTCAGCTCCGCGCGCAGTATGAGAGCTTCGTGGGCGATCTGTTCGAACAGCTGGTGGAACGGGTGGCTGCCGAGCGGAAGCTCTCGGCGGAACGCGTTCGCGAATTGATCGACGTGGGGGTCTTCACTCCTGAAACAGCCCACGAATCAGGGCTTATCGACGCCGTCGGCTACGAGGACGAGGCGCTGAGCGCCTTGGCCGGCCAGATCAAGCTCGATGAGCCAAAAATCATGCGGGACTACGCCGAGAAGAAGGTCGAAAACGACTTTTCCGGCATCGGCGGGCTGGTGAAGCTGATGGAGATGCTCTCGGGGCAGAAGTCGGATGCCCCCGCGGGTAAAAACCGGCAGGTGGCCATCGTCCACCTCACTGGAGAAATCAAGCAGGGGAAGGGAACCGACGATCTGCTCGGCGGTGGCTCGGCTGGCAGCGAGACGGTGATCAAGGCGCTGCGTGACGCCGCGGCGAACCCCAAGGTGGCCGCGATTGTGCTGCGGATCGATTCCCCTGGCGGGTCGGCGCTGGCCAGCGACCTGATCTGGCGGGAGGCGGAACGCTGCACGAAGCCGGTTGTGGCGAGTCTGTCTGATACGGCCGCCAGCGGGGGCTACTATGTGGCCGTGGCGGCAGACAAAATCGTGGCCGCTCCTGGCACGCTGACCGGTTCCATCGGCGTGGTGGGGGGCAAGATTGCCGTTGGCGGAGCGCTTGAACGCTTCGGGGTGCATACCGATGTGGTCAGCAAGGGACGCAATTCGGGCTGGCTGTCGATGCAAACCCCCTTCACGCCGCCAGAACGCGAGGCCTTCATGGCGACGATGAAGGATGTCTACCGGCTGTTCACATCGAAGGTGGCCGCGGGGCGGAAGCTCGACATGGAAAAACTCGCCACGCTCGCCGAAGGACGGGTGTTTACCGGCCGTATGGCGCTCGAGGCGGGGCTGGTCGACAGGCTCGGGACCTTGGACGACGCCGTGGACGAGGCCCGCACGCTGGCAGGCATCGCCGAGGATGAGCCGCTGGAGCGGCTGCTGCTCCCTGAACCGCGGGGTTTGTTTGACGATCTGTTCGCCATGACGGGGCAGGATGGCTCGCCGACGGCGCAGCTGGTCGGCCATGAGACGCTCTTGCGAGCGCTCATCCTGGCCCGGCAGGCGGGCATCCCCGGCCTGGAATCGCTGACTGCCCATGTGGGGGCATTGGCCGAGCTGGCTTCCGGCCAGCCGCTGATGCTGATGCCGGTGCGGGTGCGGATTCGCTAGACGCAGTCAGGTAGCTGGAAATAGAGCGGGTGATGGAGGCAGAGGGCGCGGCGAACTCTTCGTACCCGTCAGCGACGAGCCTTTTGCTGGCCCAGATCAGCTGGCTGGTTCCGGCTCAGGCTTCCGCTGCAGCCACGACCGCTGCGTGAAGCTGATGGGGGGAGAGCGTCATGGCGCGGGCGAAGCCGGCGATCAGCCGGGCGGAGGTGGGTGTGAAGACCACCAGCGAGAAATCCCCCAGCTGAAACCATTCGGCCGCAAAGGGGAACTTGGTCAGGTAGGCATCCCGGCAGGCCGCATAGGCCTCATGCTCAGGGCTGATGAATGTGGCCAGGCAGGGGAGCGATACCCGCGGAAGGCTCTGGGGCACGGCCGCCGCATCATCCTCCGCCCGATCGGCAGCCATGATCAGAAGGCAGACGTCGGGAGCAGCGAGCATGTCGCGGGTGTGCGCCGACAGCCGGCTGACATGAGTGACCAACACCACGCCCGGCCCGGTGGCCTCGGAGGCTGCAGGCTCAAGAGGCCTGCGCAATCCGAGCACGGCGTAGGGAATCATCGACGCAAACGGCTTCCCGTCGTGCGTCGTGGCCAGTGCAGCCACAGGACGACTCAGAACCAGCGAACCGAGCAACAGCGATGTTGGTTGGTCCATGATTTCCGAGGCAGCGAGGCGGCAGGACTACCAGGCGAAATGGGCAAACGCCTTATTCGCATCAGCCATGCGGTGGACGTTGTCACGCTTGGTCACGGCGGCACCCTCGCGCTTGTAGGCAGCGAGAATCTCGTCGGCCAGTTTCTGGTGCGTGGCACGCCCCTTCTTTTCCCGCACTGCCTGCAGCATCCAGCGGATGCCGAGCGACTGCTGGCGGTTGCGATTGACCTGCATTGGCACCTGATAGGCGGCACCGCCCACCCGCTTGGAACGCACTTCCACCGAAGGCTTCACGTTCTCGATGGCCCGATTGAAGACCTCGATCGGCTCCAGATCGGTCACCTTTTGGGCGACGATGTCCATGGCATCATAGAACACGCTCTGGGCAATGCTCTTCTTGCCGTCATGCATCAGGCAGTTGATGAATTTGCTGACCAGCAACGACCCGTACCGAGGATCGGGGATCAGTTGCTCGCGGCTGGATGTGATATTTCCCATGGATTAACCCTTCTTGGCGCCGTAGAGGCTGCGGGACTGCTTGCGGCCCTGAACACCAAGCGTGTCGAGGGCACCGCGGACAATGTGATACCGCACGCCGGGAAGATCGCGCACCCGGCCACCGCGCACCAGCACGATGGAGTGCTCTTGCAGGTTGTGACCTTCGCCAGGGATGTAAACGGTCACTTCCTTGGCATTGGAAAGGCGAACGCGGGCGATCTTTCGCAGCGCGGAATTCGGCTTTTTGGGAGTCATCGTTCGCACCTGCAGGCACACGCCCCGCTTTTGCGGGCAGCGGTCGAGCACTGGCGACTTGGAGAACTTCCGCTTGGGGTGCCGGCGGGCACGGACGAGTTGGCTGATCGTGGGCATAACCAAATTGACTTCAGAAGGTGTTTCGCGGCGCCCACATGGGCGGGAATCCCAAAGAGTAGCCGAAAGCCCGTAGCGGCGGAAGCGGGGCGCAAAAATCGAGGGAAAATTCCGGCAAGCGGCCTGTTTGCCGGGTTTTTGCGGCCTGCCTATCGTGCCACTGGCAGGGGGCGGTGGAGGATTTCGCCGCGTCTGCCGCCAGTCGCATCGCCGTGCCAGTGCTGCCAAAGACCATGGAAGAGGTGGTGTGGTGCCTGGCCTCCCGGGCGGAATCCGGCCCGTGCCAGCCGCATCGCCAGCAGCGGGAGAAACGAGGGCTGCCAGAGCGCGCCACGGGCAAAAGTGGCGGGAATCGGCGGTGGGCCGTCGATGGCCAGGAGCGTGCCGCGGCGCATGCCCAAGCCAGCTCCGCGCTGGAGTGTTCCGGCAACGACGACAGTGCCGGCCCGCAGTTCCAGGGCCGCTGCCTCGCCGCAACCGCCGCCGATGGCAAGCAAGCCCCGCCGCATCCGCGCACCTGCCAAGTCGCCCACGGGGCCCGCCACTGTCACCACACCGCCCCGCATTCCTTGGGGGCTGCCGGGCAGGGCAGCAGCGACGTTGTGGCCAGCCCGGCCGGCCACTTCCACCTCCCCACCCTCCATTTCGGCAGCCAGCCAGTCGCCAGCATCCCCGGCAACTTCCAGGCGGCCGCCGGTCATTCCCTCGGCCGCGTGGCGTCCTGCAGAGCCCTGCACCAAAAGCAGGCCCCGGGCCATTTTCGCGCCGATCGAATGCACGTGTGAAAAATCCCCCACCATCTGCAGCACTTCGTCAGCGGGGGAGCCCTGGAGATGAAACAGCGATCCGAGTGGGGAGGATCTTCCGTCTGCCAGCACCATCATTCCAGCCAACTCCTCCAGAGGCCGGCCGGCCAGCCGATCGGGCGTGATGCCCGAAAAATCGACCGCCAGGGGGGGGTGAGGCAGTTGTCGCGGCTGGAGCACAAGCGGCATGGCGGGGGACAGCAAGGCGTGATGTGGGGCCGCAGGAACGATTCCATCTCTGCCCTCTTCATCATACAGAATTCGCTGGGCAGGACGCGTCGTGAATGGCGTGTCTGGGGGCCTCGCTGGCTGTGATCGTGATCCGCATGTGAAGCTGCGGTGTCAAGCTCTGGGGAATGCACCGATTTTCACAGGGAGCGTCGCTGCGGCGCAGATATTTTTGCGGTGCAGGGGCTTCCGCACGTGTTGTGAGCACGAGGAGATTTCCTATACTGCTGACTTCGATCGGAACGGATTTGTGGTGTGCCGTCCGGCCTCCGGGTCGTGGCTGCAAACCGCTCGAGTCAAAACCCATGGCAACGGAAACTGCATGCGATTCACACTTCTCGACCGCGTTCTGGAGATCGTTCCCGGCCAGAGCATCACGGCCATCAAGACGCTGTCCTTGGCCGAAGATTACCTCGGCGATCACTTTCCCCGGTTTCCGGTGATGCCCGGAGTGCTGATGCTGGAATCGATGACGCAGGCTGCAGCGTGGACGATCCGGCTGGGGGAAGATTTCGCCCACAGCATCGTCGTCCTGCGGTCGGCCAAGAATGTTAAATATGGCGATTTCGTTGAGCCCGGGAAGGTGCTGACGGTCACGGCAGAGGTCCTCAGCCAAGATGAGACCACCACCAAGATCAAAGCCAGCGGCCGGGTTGGTGACCGCACCAGCCTGACCGCCCGCCTGGTGCTGGAGCGGTACAACCTCGCCGACAGGCTGCCCCACGGCGACGCCCTCGATGCCCGCGTGCGGGCCGAAATGCGGAAGATGTGGGCAGTGATCCATCCCTCGTCCCGCCCGGGGGGCGTCAGCCGGCCGGTTGTGTACGGGGCTCCCTTCAAGACTGCAGCGGGGTTGGGGGCTGGAACGTCCGCAGGGCAACCCTCCGCGGCCACCGGGGTGCCGGTCGCCGTTCGCTAGCTGTCGGTGGAAAAAGCCATCCCTGGCCTTTTTCCAGTCGGTCGACCGCAGGAAACGCCCCCCGCCAAGGGGCCGGCTAGTGTTTCCTGGGTCGACAGCCGCCACGTCCGGCGGCGGATCACGTTTTCCGCAGCCTGCCGGGTGTCGTTCAAACGAGCTGTTTCTCCGCTTTTTGCCCGCTGTTTTCCGTTCCACTGCCCCGCCTGCTCCCGTCGTCGCTGGGCTGGCAGGGGGCGGGGAAGGGGGGGCTTTTTTTCTCTGGGGGGAAAATCGGGCGCTTTCGGGTTCCCATGGAGCAGCGAACGCATTAAAACCGACATGGCAGTTGTCACGATTTCCCCCGTCCTCGTTTCCAAGGTGCCACGTCGATGCCGTCCAGCGAAGAAATTTTTGCGAAGGTCCGAACAGCTCTAGTGGATGCTCTGGGTGTTGATGAAGACGAAGTCACCCCGCAGGCGACGATGGTTGGGGATCTGGGAGCCGAGTCGATCGACTTCCTCGACATCGTGTTTCGTTTGGAGAAGACGTTCGGGATCAAAATCCCGCGCGGCGAACTCTTCCCGGAAGACGTTCTTTCCAGTTCGGAATTTGTTTCCAATGGAAAGGTCAACGCGGCCGGCTTGGCGGCGCTCAAGGCCCGCATGCCGTTTGCCGACCTGACCAAGTTCGAAGCCAATCCCAACGTGCAGAATTTTGCCAATACGCTCACCGTGGAAGACATGGTTCGCTACGTGCAGAGCAAGTTGGCTGCCTAAAGTCTGCCCGTTTTTCGTTCTTCTTTCGCAGTCTGCGCCGAATCCCGAATGGCCGGCTCCGGCCGGAATTGCCTCATGCGCTGGTTTTGGATCGATCGTTTTGATGAGTTCGTGCGCGGCCGCACCGCCGTGGCGGTCAAGAACGTGTCGCTGGCCGAAGACCATATGCACGATCACTTTCCGGGAGCGGCACTGATGCCCAACTCCCTGATCGTGGAGGGAATGGCGCAGACCGCCGGCCTCCTCGTGGCCGATGCGATCGACTACAGCCGCCGCGTGGTGCTGGCCAAGGTGGCCAACGCTGATTTCCATTTTGATGCGGTGCCTGGGGATTCGATCCGGTTCCGGGCCGAGATCCTCGATCTCAAGCCGACTGGTTCGCTCACGCGGGTATCGAGTTCCGTGGGGGACCGTCTCCAGGGAGAGGCGGAACTCTTCTTCGCCCACCTGGAGCCTGGCGAGGGAGTGCCCAAGCTCTTTGAGCCGGAGGAACTCCTGAAGTGGCTCGATCATATGCACATTTACGACATCGGCCGGGACGAGGCGGGGCAGCCTTTGGCCCGTCCGGACTGGTGATTCCCAAAGCGGTCCGGCAGCCTTGGGGCTATGCCGCCTGTGCGGCCGCGGCGTCCCCCGGTGGGTGACGCAGCCGGTGCTGAATCAACCACACGTGACTTGGAGACAGACACGATGGCCAGTGGCAGACGCAGGGTGGTGATCACCGGGATGGGCTGCATCACGCCGCTGGGTGTGCGGGTGGAGGAGTTGTGGGGCAACCTCATGGCTGGTGCCTCCGGCGTCGGCCTGACGACCGTCTTCGATGCGTCGCGGTTTCCCACCCGGATCTCCGCCGAGGTTCGCCACTGGAACATCGGCGATGAAGGAGAGGATCCCGCCCGCTGGCAGTACTGCGGACGCCACACCCGATTTGCCGCCGGAGCGGCTCTGCAGGCGATGCGTGATGCCGGCCTGCCGCAGGGCCTCCCCCATGATCCGACCCGATTGGGTGTCTATCTGGGGAGCGGCGAGGGGCAGCAGGATTTTGAGTCGTTCACCAGCATGATGATGGCCGCGATCGAGGGGGACCGTCTCGATGTCGCGAAGTTCACCAAGCTGGGCTTGGAAACGCTCCATCCGCTCTCGGAAGTGGAGCAGGAGCCCAACATGCCGGCGGGCCACCTGGCCGGGATGTTTGATGCCAACGGCCCCAACCTCAACTGCCTCACGGCCTGCGCGGCCTCGAGCCAAGCGATCGGCGAGGCAGTGGAACTGGTGCGGCGTGGGGATGCTGATGTGATGCTTTCCGGCGGCACCCACAGCATGATCCATCCCTTTGGCGTGACCGGGTTCAACCTCCTCACGGCCCTCTCCACCCGCAACGACGAGCCGACGCGGGCCAGCCGGCCCTTCGATCGCGACCGCGATGGGTTTGTGCTCGGTGAGGGAGCGGCGATGGTGGTGCTGGAGGAACTGGAGCATGCCAAGCGGCGTGGAGCCAGGATCCACGGCGAACTGCTCGGCTATGGCTCCACGGCCGATGCCTACCGCATCACCGACACGCACCCGGAGGGACGCGGGGCATCGTCGTGCATTCGCCTGGCGCTGGAGGATGCCGCGCTCCATCCCGACGCGATCGACTACATCAACGCCCACGGCACGAGCACCAGCGTCAACGACCGCGTGGAGACGCTGGCAATCAAAACGGTGTTTGGCGAGCGGGCCTACAAGATTCCGGTTTCCAGCACGAAGAGCATGATGGGGCACCTGATCGCCGCCGCCGGGGCCACCGAGCTGATTGTCTGCCTGCTGGCGATCCGCGATGGTATGGTTCCTCCCACGACCAACTACGAGGAGCCCGATCCCGACTGCGACCTCGACTACGTGCCCAACAAGGCTCGAGCCGCCCGCTGTGATGTGGCGCTGTCCAACAGCTTCGGGTTTGGCGGTCAGAATATTGCGTTGATCACCGGCCGGTATCGCGGCTAGCACGCATTTGACTTCCCTAGCAGGCTGTGGAAAAAGTGCGCCATCGCCGGATGCGATGCCAGTCGACCGTGGAAACCCTCGGCGTTTTCACCGGTCGACCAAGTGGAAAAAGGTCATGGATGACTTTTTCCACGGGCAGCTGGCGCATCGGCTGCGGGACGGCAAAAGTCTCGTCGCTATCGCTCCTCGAGCGTTCGCCGATCCCTCCGCCTCCATCACCCGATGAGCGGGAGTTTCTGGCTCAATCACATTCGCCTACCGTGCATCTTCAGCTGCGACCGTGTGCCATGCCGCTGGCACCAAGCCGGGCGGGGCGGGCCGCTCGGCAAACCAGCGGGCCGGTGCCACCACCTGCCGGTCGGGCTTTCCTTGTGTGGCCAGCCAGGCCGCCCACCAGCTGAAGGTGCTGTTGGCGATGATGAAGTGCCGAGCTTCCGCCATCAGTTGCAGATCGCGCCAGGCGGGGCTGCCCGCGGGCGACCGCACGGCGGTGGTGGGGCCCGGAAGCGCCGTCGGACCTCCCGCCAGATGCGCCTCGGCCCAGTCGGGATCGTCGGAGAAGAGAAAGTAGCGCTGCGCGCCGCCGCGGTCGGCCAGAAGGCGGGCGGCAGCGTGGTAGTATTCCAGCGGGAGGGCCCCGTGCACGCGCCTGATATCCTCCTGCCACACATAGTCGCCACGCCGCACATGCACGCAGACCGATCCCTCCTGCCGGAGTCTGGCGACCAAGCCCGCGTCGGCAGGGCGGGGCGGTTCGCGGAACGTGAAGTCGCGGTAGATCTGGTCGGCCCAGCCGGCAAACAGGCTCGTGTCCTGCCAGGTGCCCTCCAGCAGAAGATTGCCCGGCGTCGTCAGCAGACGCGTGTCGGCCCCACTCCCGCGATCGCCAAGCAGCGTCCAGCGGCCTCCAGCCGCAGCGGCCAGCCTGCGGAGGAGCTGCGGCAGGCGCTGGCCGGTGGCCAGCCGCGCCGCCAGCCTGGTGCTCCGCCCCGCGCGTGCCCCGTGAATAGTCAGGGCCTCGAGTTGATACGAGCGATCGGCCCGGCGGGCGGAGATCGGGCTGGGATCGAGCAGCAGCCGCCGGCCAGTCGCCAGTGCCACGGCCCGGCCGCAGGCATACTGGAACATCTGGTTTCCCAAGCCCCCATCGAGCCGGACCAGCACGCTCTCGGGTTGGTCAGCCATGGGATTCTCCGGAAACGGATCCCCGCCAGACTTCGGCAGGGATCCATCTGCCACCGCGAGCTTTGAGGCTATTCCCACCGGCATGCCGATGCAATCACCCACCCCACCCACCGCCGGCGCCGACATTCCCTCCGCCGCAGGCATGGCTGACGACTCCCTCGGCGTGGTCGTGGGGCGCGGCGTGATGTGGCTGGGGCTCAACACGCTCACCGCCCGCCTGGTGTCGGTGCTGGCACAGATCGTGTGTGCCTGGATTCTCATCCCGGAAGACTTTGGCCTGATGGGCCTGGCGGGCACTGTCACCGGCTTTCTGCCGCTGGTGGAGCAGTCGGGGATTTCCGAGGCGCTCATCCAGCGGCACCGGCACCTCAAGCGCTGGGCCACGCCGGCCTTCTGGCTCACGCTGGGGTTGGGATGTGTGGCGGGGGTGGTGGTGGCTGTGTTGGCACCGGTGGCAGCGGGCCTCTACCACCAACCGCAGCTGGTGCCGCTGATCCTGGTGCTCGCGGTGGGCTGCCCGCTGCAGGCGCTGGCCACTGTGCCGCAGGCCAGCCTCACCGGTGGGCTTGAGTTTCGGACGTTGGCAGTGGTTTCCTTGCTGACGATCGTCGTGCAGTGGGGGCTGGCGGTCGCGATGGCGCTGGCAGGCTGCGGCGCTTACAGCCTCGCGGTGCCTCCGGTGGCCGTGGCACCGCTGCGGGCCGGAGTGCTCTGGTGGGTGGCCCGGCCGCCGCTGCGCTTCGGGGCGGCAGGCCGCCGGCTCTGCTCCGGCTGGCGGTCGCTGCTGCGCGACAGCAACCAGATGCTGCTGGCGCGGCAACTGCAGAATGTGGTTGTGCAGGGAGACTACGTCGTGTTGGGGCTGCTGCTCGATGAACGGCAGGTGGGCTACTACTTTTTAGCCTTCACGCTCGCCACGCAAACGGTGATGCTCCTGGCAGGCAATCTCAACGCGGCTCTCTTCCCGGCTCTCTCCGCCATCCGCGATGACGATGCCCATGTCGATCGCCTGTTTGAGAAAAGCGCTCGGCTGCTGGCGGCGGTTTCCATCCCTGCCTCCGCTCTGCTGGTCATTCTGGCGGAGCCGTTGGTGCGGGTCTGCTTTGGTGCCCAGTGGGAACCGGTCATTCCGCTGCTGCAGATGCTGGCGGCCGGGATGGGGGTGTTTGCGGTGTCGTGCGCCGCTTCCAGCGTGCTCTATGCCCGGCGGCAGTTGCGGCTGCTGATCCTCCTGGGAGGGGCGCTGGCGGTGCTCTTCTTCGCCACCATCGTGCCGGCTGTGTGGTATGCCGGAGCCTTCGGAGCGGCGTGTGCCGAGAGCGTCTACTACGCGGTGGGACAGGGGGCCTATCTCTACTATGCATTCAGCCCGCCGCGGCGTTCACCCCGCAGGATTGGCGGGCTGCTGGCGCTGCCGTTGCTGCTGGCCCTGTGCATCCTGCCGCTGGGGCCGGCTGTGGGTTGGTGGCTGTCCGCTGCGGGCTGGCAGGGGGTCGTGCGCATCGCTGTCACGACGGGGCTGGCCATGCTGGTGTGGGGGCTCTTCTGGCGCAGCGTCGATCCCCGCCCGCTGGAAGCGCTGCGGGCAGTGCTCAGGCGGCGGTAGCGGAATATGCTCCAGAGCGCATCCGACTTCGTTGGAGCGTCGGCTTCGGGGCGGCAAAAGTCTCGTCGCTTGCGCTCCTCAAGCGTTCGCCGACCCCTCCGCCTTCATCACCCGGTGTATTGACCCAGACATCGCTCCAGCTATTCCAGGATGCACTCCCCCCGCAGCCGGTGCAGGTTGCCACCGTTGCCACCCGGAGGGTTTTCTCAACTGTTACCCTCCGCATATCCGATACCACCGGAAGATCGCGGTTCGCAGGGATATGGCACGTTGCCTTCACCTCAGCCGGCCGCCCATCGGGAACTTCCGCACATGAAACGCTCTGTCGGCCTGGCTGTGGTGATGGCGGTGATCGGCATGTCGAGCGGTTGCTCAATCGTCGACCGGTTGTTTCTGGCCAATTGCGATGGCCCCTACGCCAGCAGCGCCCGCCACCATGCGGGGGGTGAGTGCCAGGATGGAGCCTGCCAGGATGGGGCCTGCCAGGACGGGGCCTGCCAGGACGGGGCCTGTGAGGGGGGCGCCTGCCAGAGTGGCGCCTGCCAAGGTGGGGTCTGTCAGGCCAGCGGCTGTGAGGACGGCCAATGCGCCCCCAAGAAATGCCCGGCCGGGATCTGCCATGGTGGTCCCAAGTGCCGCCACCTCGGCCGCTACGGCGGGCTGGCCCGGCACCACCTGACGCCCGAGGAAGAGGCTGCTCTGGCGGAATCGAACTACGGCCAGACCGGCCCCGCTGGTCCCCCGTCCGGAGCCGTCGCGTATCCCTACTATACGACCCGCGGCCCGCGTGATTTCCTCTCCAAGTGCCCTCCCTCCATCGGCCCGTGAGCCAAGTCCTGGACGGTGTGCCCTTTTTGGTGCTGGTGTCCGCCATTAGGATCTCTCCGGGGTGACACGGCAGACGCGTCCCCACCTCCCCGGAGAATTTTCCCATGGCCTCCTCAGGCAGTTCGTCCCCCCGCTCCTCCTCTGGCGCCGGGGGCGGGCTCACCGCCTCTGGAAAACTGTCGTTCACCGGTTGGCTCGTATGTGCGATCGCGGCGCTCGGCTTCGCGTTTGACATCTACGAACTGCTGATGCTGCCGCTGATCATCAAGCCGGCCATCGCGGAACTGAGCAAGTCTTCCGTGGCCGAACTCGTCGCCGGCGGGATGCCGCAGGCCGAGGCGCTGGGGCTGTGGAGCCCCGGTGGCAAGAGCTACACCGGCTGGGCCCGCACGCTGTTTTTCGTGCCGGCGCTCGCCGGTGGTGTGTTTGGCCTGCTCGGTGGCTACCTGACCGATCTGTGGGGCAGACGCCGCGTTCTCACGTACAGCATTCTGCTCTATGCGTTCTCGGCGCTCCTGGCGGGGTTTTCCACCAGCCTGTCGATGCTGCTGTTTTTCCGCTGCCTCGTGTTCATCGGGGTGTGTGTTGAGTTTGTGGCGGCGGTTGCCTGGCTGGCCGAACTTTTCCCCGACCGCGACCAACGCGAGCGGGCGCTCGGATGGACGCAGGCGTTCTCTTCCCTGGGCGGACTGCTGGTAGGACTGGCCAACGTGCTGGCGGCACGGTTTGCCGATCTGCTGCCGGCGATTCAGGGAGGCCACGATGCCTGGCGCTACACGCTCATCTCCGGCGTGATCCCCGCACTGCCGCTGATCCTGATTCGGCCATTCCTGCCGGAGAGCCCGGTGTGGGCCGAGAAGAAGGCGACCGGCACGCTGCGGCGCCCCAGCATCCGCGAACTCTTCAGCCCGGCGCTGGTGCGGACAACCGTCATGACGACGCTCGTGTTCGCCGCCAGCTATGGGCTGGCCTTCGGTGCGATCCAGCAACTGCCACAGATTCTCGGCGGTCCGAAGGGGCATGCGGCGATCCTGCAGGTGGCCAAACAGGCCCAGGCGGAGGCAGTCGCCCGTGCGGAGCAGGGGGGCGATCCCGCTCCCGCTCCCGGCAAGCTCAAGAGCATCGCCGGCAACGCCACCGACGAGGCCGTGGCCACCGTCACGATCTTTCAGGAGGTGGGTGGGCTGGTGGGCCGGGTGCTGCTGGCGCTTGCCGCCTTGCAGGTGGTGGGCCGGCGCAGGCTTCTGCGGATGTTTCAACTGCCGAGCCTGGTTGTTGTGCCGGCGCTGTTCTGGTGGATCTCCACCCAACTGCAAAATCCAGAGTCTCTGCCCTGGATCAAGGCGGGCATCTTTCTGGCCGGCCTGCTCACCGTGGCGCAGTTCAGTTTTTGGGGCAATTACATTCCGCTGGTCTTCCCCACGCACTTGCGTGGAACCGGCGAGAGCTTTGCTGCCAATATCGGTGGCCGGGTGCTGGGAACCGCTGCGGCCTGGCTGACGCTCACGTTCGCCGCTGCGACGCCCCCTGATCCGGTGCGCATCGCCGTGGTGGGGGCCTGCGTGGCCGGGGCCTATGCGCTGGTGGGCGCCCTGCTGACCCACTGGCTCCCCGAGCCAGATGCCACGCTCGACCATTGACGCCGGGTGGTTCGCGGAGGGAGCCTCGCCCGAGGCTCTTACTCCACCAGCGTGCGCGGAGCACGCGGAGCGTCGTCGGGGAGCGTGGGGATCTTCAGGATCGTATACAGCCCGCAGGCGACCAGTCCCAGCAGAAGGTATTGCATCCACCACGGCAGGCTGTTGATCACGAAACTGCCCAGCACGACAGCCGACACCAGCATGACAGTGCGGTATTTCATGCTGCGGCGGATGCCGTGGTAATGATCCCAGTCATCGAGCGTTGGCCCAAACCATTTGGATCGGTGCAGCCAGGCGTGGATCCGGGGGGAGCCGCGGTAGAAACACCAGCTCGCCAGCAGCAGGAAGGGCGTTGTCGGCAGCAGCGGCAGCACAGCCCCCACCACTGCCAGGCCGACACACAGCCAGCCCCCCGCCACATACAAAAAGCTGCGGATCGGGTCGTTTGTGGGGCGGAGATCCATGGTGCGGGGGTCCGGCGGAAGCAGGCAAAACTCCGCAGGGATTCTACCACGTCGAATTTTTCCGTATGATCCGCAGAGATTCTTCCGGCCCTGCCGAATTTCCTCCCCCGCCATTTTCCCACCGGAGTCATTCCCATGCCGCTGGTTCCCCTGCGCATCCTCCTCGATCACGCCGCCGAAAATGGTTACGGACTGGCCGCGTTCAACGTCAACGACATGGAGCAGATCCAGTCGATCATGGAGGCCGCCAAGGAGACCGAGTCGCCGGTCATCGTGCAGGCCTCCCGCGGGGCGCGGAGCTACAGTCAGGACAACTACCTGCGCCATTTGATGCTGGCCGCCGCCGAGCTCTATCCCTGGATTCCGATCGCGATGCATCAGGATCATGGCAACTCCGCCGCCACCTGCATCAGCGCCATCGATAACGGCTTCACCAGCGTGATGATGGACGGCTCGCTCAAGGAAGATGGCAAGACTCCCGCCGACTTCGACTACAACGTGAAGGTCACCCGGGACGTGGTGAAGGCGGCCCATGCCCGCGGTGTGTCGGTGGAGGGGGAGCTGGGATGCCTGGGATCGCTTGAGAGCGGTCATGGCGAGGCGGAGGACGGCCACGGCGCCGAGGGCGCACTCTCGCACGACCAACTTCTCACCGATCCCGATGAGGCCGCCCGGTTCGTGGAGGCCACGGGGGTCGACGCTCTGGCAGTGGCCATCGGCACCAGCCACGGCGCCTATAAGTTCACCCGCAAGCCGGATGGCGACGTGCTGGCGATGGGCCGGATCGAGGAGATCCACCGCCGCCTCCCCAACTGCCATCTGGTGATGCACGGTTCGTCGAGCGTGCCGCAGGACCTGCAGGACATCATCAACCAGTTCGGCGGCAAGATGCCCCAGACCTGGGGCGTGCCGGTGGCGGAGATCCAGCGGGGCATCAAGCATGGAGTGCGGAAGATCAATGTCGACACCGACTGCCGCATGGCGATCACCGGGGCCGTTCGCAAGGTGCTCTGGGAACACCCCGAGAAGTTCGATCCCCGCGACTTTCTCAAGCCGGCCCGCGATGCGATGAAGAAGGTCTGTGCCGAGCGGATGGTGCAGTTCGGCCAAGCCGGGAACGCCCGCAAGGTGCCGCTGCTGAGCCTTGAGTCGATGGCGCAGGTTTACGGTAAGGCCTGATAAGACGCTGCTTTCCCGGCGGAAAACGGCCGGGAAAGCAGCGTTGCGGTGGTTGCCCATGATCCCTATCGTCCCGGCCTCCGCGCAGAGTCTGCGTGGAACTGTCCGCCGGAACCACTTGTCATGGACGAACCCCTCACGCTGCGCTGTTTGCCGCCCCCCGTGAGTGCCCACGGGGCGGCCACGGGAGCCCCTGCGGAATTGGCCGATCGTAGCGATCCTGGAGTGATCGATTTCGCGCGGGGCATCCTCCGCGCGGAAGGAGAGGCGATCCTCGGTGCGGCCGACGGCCTCGATGCCGCCTTCGCCAGAGCGGTGCGGTTGATTGAATCCTGCACCGGCAGCGTGGTGGTGACCGGCATCGGCAAGGCGGGGCTGGTGGCGCGGAAGGTGTCGGCCACGCTCGCCTCCACCGGTACCCCCAGCCACTATCTCCATCCGGCCGAGGCGATGCATGGCGACCTCGGGGCGCTGCGCCGGGATGATGTGCTGCTGGCGCTGTCGCAGTCGGGCGAATCGGAGGAGATCACCCGCCTGCTGCCCCACATCACCGACCGACAGATCAGGATCGTGGCACTCACCGGCCGCAGCGACAGCACGCTGGGACGCGCTGCGGAGGTGGTCGTCCTCACCGGAAAGGTGCGCGAGGCCTGTCGGCTGGGGCTGGCCCCCAGCACCAGCACCAGCCTGCTGATGGCCCTGGGGGATGCGTTGTCTCTGGTGATCAGTGCCCTGCGGCAATTCACCCCCGAGGATTTCGCCGCTCGGCATCCCGGCGGCAGCCTGGGAAGGCAATTGATGCCTGTAGAGGAGGCGATGCGGCCGCTGCCGCAGTGCCGCACTGCCGGCGCCGCGGAGACTGTGCGCGAGGTCTTCGCCCGGCCCCTTCCGGCCCGTCGAACCGGCGCTGTGATGATCCTTGCTGCTGGCGGCACGCTCGCGGGCATTTTCACCGACAGCGATCTGGCCCGCCTGTTTGAGCGCCGCAACGACTCCGCTATCGATGCCCCGATCGGCGCCGTGATGACCACCCGTCCGACCACGATTCCGGCCGGCACGCGGCTGCGCGATGCGGTGCTGCTGATGGAACTGCGGCGGCTGAGCGAGTTGCCGGTGGTGGATGCCACAGGCCGGCCGCTGGGGCTGCTCGACATTGTCGATCTCGTGGGGCTGGTCTCTCCGGAGTTGCTCGGTCTGCCGGCCGCCAGTCCGGTGGCGGCCGCTTGAACTGATTTTCCGGGAGCTTCTGCCACCATGACCAATCCTGCCCCGCACGATCTTTCGCAGCGAATGGCGGCGGTGCAACTGCTTTTAATGGATGTGGACGGCGTGCTGACCGACGGAGGCGTCGCCTGGACCAGCGCGGGCAGCGAGCATCAAACGTTTCACATCCGCGACGGTCTGGGCATCAAGCTCTGGCAGCGGGCGGGGGGTGAGGTGGGGCTGGTGACCGGTCGCAGGAGCGCAGCGGTGCAGAAACGCGCGGAGGAGTTGGGGATCGAGATCCTCCGCCAGGGGATCGACGACAAGCTGGCGGCTGTGGGTGAGATTCTTGAGCAACGCGGGGTGTCATGGCAGCAGACCGCCTTTATCGGCGATGACCTGCCCGACCTGCCAGTGCTGATCCGCTGTGGGGTGGGAGTGGCGGTAGCAGATGCCTGTCCCGATGTCGCGGCGGCCGCGACGCTTGTCACGCGGCTACCGGGAGGACGGGGCGCCGTGCGCGAAGTGATCGAGCAGTTGCTGCGGGCCCGCGGGGCCTGGGAGGCAATTGTGACGCGCTTTTCCACTGGCGGCTGAACCCGGGCACCTCAGAGGCACGTTCATGGAACATCGTCTCGGACGCACACTGCGTGTGTTTCTCGTGGTGTTGGCGACAGCCGGGTTCTACCGGCTGAGCGTTGTGCCATGGGTTGAGCCGAACGTGGCCAGCGTGTCGGTGGGGCTGGAGCTCTCTCCGGAACAGGCCGCGGCGCTGCGGGCCAGGGCCGACCGCCGGCTGGCGGCGGTCGGGGAGCTGTTTCCCGCCGGTTCGTGGGAGCGGGAGGAGCCGATCATGCTTGAGAGCCGGCAGATGCGGCTGTTGTTCAAGCAATACCACACCCTGCCTGACGGTCGGGTGAATCTGGTGCCCTGCACACTGGTGATCCTGCCAGACCGCAAACGCGATAGCCCGGCTCCGGCGGAGGGGCGCACGCTGGTGCTGCGGGCCCCGCAGGGAGCGGTGCTGGAATTCGATCAGCCGCTCGATTTACGCCAGGGGCGGCTCGGCAAGCTGGTGGGGGGCAGCCTGCGCGGGAAAGTGACCATTCGGGGCACCCCAAGCGCCGCCGGAGCTGACGATGAGATCGAGATTGAGACCCGCGATGTGGAACTGGAGGAGATGGAAATCCGCACCAGTGAAATGGTGCAATTTCGCTACGGTCGGTCGACCGGCAGTGGTCGGGCGATGGTCGCACGGATGCTGCCGCGCGAGACGCCCGGTGCCCAGGGGCCCAACATTGGCGGTGTCGACACAATCCGGCTCGACAGGGATGTCCGGCTGCGCCTGGAGGGGCTGGCAGGAGGATTTCTGCCCGGCCAAGGGGAGAATGAGCCGGCGGCTGCATCCGCGCCTGCAGCAGAGGCCCCGCCGGTGCTGGTGAGCTGCCGCGGCAGCCTCTGCATGAATGTCGCGGCGAATGTGATTTCCTTTGAAGACCATGTCGATGTGGTGCGCACGCTCCCCGGCGGCACCAGCGATCAGCTGGTCTGCGATCTGCTGGCCATCGTGCTCGGGCGGGAAGCGGCTGCACCGGGATCGGGCGGCGTGGGTGGCGGGCTGAGGCCGGTGGAAATCCAAGCCAAGGGAATGCCGGTGGTGGCCAAGAGCGGGCATGCCGGATTGGAGGCGCGCGGGGCGCGGTTGGGCTACGAGATCGCCAGCCGGCGCATCCTGCTCGACGGGGAGGAGCCGGTGTCGCTGGTGGTTCAGGGCACAGAGATGGAGGCCCGGTCGATCGATTACTCTCCGGGGCCCCCGGGCGATCCGGGGTCGCTGATGGCGGTCGGCCCGGGCTGGCTGCGCGCCCGTTCGGAAGGCTCGCCGCCGCTGCAGGCGCGATGGCAGAAGTGGCTCCGCATGCGCCCCGCCGACGACGGCAGCGGCCATGTCGCCTCGCTCGCCGGGGATGCTGATGTGCTGGTGGAGTCGCAGGGGCGGCTCAAGGCCGGGGAGTTGCATCTGTGGCTCGACATTGTGCCGGGCACACGCCCTGCGCTGCCGGCCAAGGGAGTCGGCGCCGGTCTGTCGGGCGTCAAGCCGGCGCGAATGCTGGCCCGCACGATGGTCGAAATCGACGTGGAGCAACTCACCGCCCGCACCGACAAAATGGAAGTCTGGTTTCGGCACACCGATCCCCCCACCCAGCCACCACCCGTGCAGGCGGCCGTGGGAGTTCCGCCGCCGCCGGCTCAGATGGCCGCCGCTGGTCCCGCTCCGATTCCGGTGGCGGCGGCGCCTGTGGCTGCCGTGCCAGCCCCCGCCGTGCCCTCCCCAGCCCCCATCAAACCGGCAGACCCGTCGCTCCCCACGCGGGGGCGGCTGGTCGCCACCGGGGCTCTCATACGGGGGCTGGTCAGCATGTCGCCCCAGGGAAATCAATTGGATGAGCTGTCTCTGGAAGGTCAGGTGCATCTGGTGGAGGAACCACTCCCACCCGGACCCGGTGGCCTGACGCAGGCCGACGGGCAACCGCCTCCAGCCGAGGCCGCCCTGGAGATCAGGGGAGATCAGCTGCAGCTCTCGCGGGCCACGCGATTTGATGCGTTGGCGATCGTCTCTGGTCGGCCAGCGCAGGTGTCGGGGCGGGGAATCGACCTGCAGGGCCCGCTGATCGAATTCGACCGGGGCCGCAACCGGCTGACCGTCGACGGTGCCGGCCGGCTGAAAATACCGCTGGCCGGGGGCATGGGTGGGCTCGATGCGCTCGGCATGGCAGGGACGCAGCCGCAGGCACCAGCACCAGGAACGCCCGCCGGCGAACTCGATGTCTCCTGGCAGGGGCGCATGTACTTCGACGGGCTCACCGCTCGCTTCCTCGATCGGGTCGTCACCACCAGCGGGCCGAGCGTGCTGCGGGCCGGCACGCTCGATGTTGTCTTCAACCGGCCGATCGATTTTGGCGCTCAGGCCACGCAGCGGGGTGGGCAGCGTGCCGATGTGGCGCGGGTGATCTGTGGCAATGGTGTGCGGATCGAGAGCGAGACTGCGTCGGCCGACGGCGGCCGATCGATGGAGCGGCTCTTTGTGCGGGATCTGGTCATCGATCGGGCCACCGGCGATGTCTCCGGCAGCGGCCCCGGCCGGTTGGCCACCACCCGGTTTGGGCAACCGCCCGGCATGGGGCTCTCCCCCGGCCTGCAGGCTCCCGGCCCCGGAGCCGCCCCGCAGCCCCCCGCTCAGGCCCCTGCCCGCGCAGATGAACTCACCTATCTGGGGGTCGATTTCCAGCGCAGCATGCGCGGCAACCTGAACCGGCGCGTGATGGAGTTTCAGCAACGCGTCGAGGCGATTTATGGCCCGGTGGCCGGCTGGGGGGAGACGCTCGACCCACATGCTCCCGGGGGGCTCGCCGCCCGCTGTGTCAGCATCACCAGCGACAGCCTGAGCGTGGGGCAGACGCCCCTGGCTCCGGGACAGCAACGCTCCACGATGGAACTGGCCGCCGGCGGCAATGTGATGGTTGAAGGGGATGCCTTCACCGCCCGCAGCACAAGGCTCTCCTGGAGCGAGGCCAAGGATCTGCTCGTCTTCGAGGGGGATGGCCGCAGCGACGCGCAGCTCTTCCGGCAGGAGCGCGTGGGGGCGCCAACCTCGAGCGCCTCGGCCGGAAAAATTCTCTACTGGCGGGCCCTCAACAGAATCGACGTCGACGATGCCCGGCATCTCGATTTCGATCAGCTCGGCGGCGCCGGCATGCGGCTGCCCGGCATGGGAGCGGCTCCGCCGGTGGCGGCGCGACCTGGGCCCGGTAGCTGATCGCGCCGTCACTCATCCCGTCGTGGGGGGAAGTGCATGGGCGACTTTTTTCCATACACTTAAAGGACACAGAACTTCAAGGGAGTGTGTTGTATGCGTCAGCTGATGGTTTCGCTGTGGGTTCTCACCGTCACGATCGCCCTTGGTCTGCCTGCTGCGGGAGATCCCCCATCCGATCCCTTTCCGGCCGTCTGTGCTGATCCGGCCGTGCCTCTGCTCCAGCTCCCGGGGCGCTTTCAGGCCCGCCGCACCAACAGCCGGATTCAGGTTGTACCGGGGCAGCCGTTTCCGATCTTTGAGGCGGATGGTGCCGGGTGCATTCGTCACTGCTGGTTTGTCTTTGGCCAGCGGGAGATCGCCGATCTGCAGATCGTGATTGAGGCTGACGGCACGGGCACGCCCCAGGTGCGGATGCCCTTTCGCTCATTCTTTGGGGCCCTGCTCGGCTTTGATGATTACCACATCGACAGCGCGGGCCTGGTCAATTTTCCAAATTTCACAGTGGGGAATGATCCGCTGCTTTCCCCTGCCATGCAGCCGGGCTGGAATTGCTACCTGCCGATCCCGTTTGCCAAAGGATGCCGGATCTGGCTCGAATCGACCACTCCTGTGCAGGGGGCGTCGATGATCGATTGGCAGCACTATGCCGACGGGATCGAGCCACCGGCCTTCCGCCTCCACGCCCAGCGCACCATCGCCTTGCCCGCGAATCCGTCGGAGCCGTTTCGGATTCTGGAAACCCGCGGCATCGGCTTTCTGGCCGGATTTTTGATGGGCTATCGCCAGCAGAATCACGACGACATGGTGTTTCATAACAGCGGCACCCGGATCCTCGTCGATGGTGCCACCGATCCGCAGCACATCGACGGCATGAATGTCGAAGATGATTTTGGTTTTGCCTGGGGATTCAATCAGTATCAGTCCCGCTGGGTCGGCTGCCCGTATCGCGCCAATCGCGGTCGGAACGATCAAGACGGGGTCTTCTATCGATTCTTCGGCCCCGACCCGATCCCCTATCGCGAGTCGCTGGTTTTCACCTCCATGGCCCGCGGCGACGACTATGAATCGGTCGCGTTTTACTACCAGATTCCCGGAGTGAACGCGGAGAAGCCAGCCAACGGTGACGGCCGCTAAAGCGCAGTCGACTCAAGCGCATTCGGCTTCCCTGAAGCATCGGCTGCGGGACGGCACAAGTTTCGTCGCATGCGCGCACAAAGAGTTTGTCGATCCCTCCGCCGTTATCGTTCGGCGAAACGTGGCAATGACTTTGAGCCACCTGCAGAACAATTCGGGCCGGGACCTTCTTCAGAACCGAATCGACGCGCCGCCACTTTCCGGTGTCGATAAAGCATCAACGATCAACATCTCGAAATCCGATAGCGTCTGGCAGAGCACGCTGTCCAGACACGCTTTCAGATGTGGCGCCCCGGCAAAGGGCAGGACACAAACACTCATAAGGGGTGGTGTACTCATTTGGTGGCGATTGTGGCTATGGTTTGATCGCTTGGACAAGCCTATCGAAGGTCTTGTGGACAGAACCCTTCGCTAGAACGGCCTTTCCTTCGAAATAGCGTGCGCCCAGTTCTTCGACCCATTGAAGCCTGACAGCTGCTTCGGACCATGTGTTCAGGCCGAGCCCCGGATCAAGACCTGTGATGTCCAGAAAACCGCCCAGTTTGTCCGCGGCCCGGGGGCCGACAAGATGGGGGATGCCAAAAGAAAAGGCAGTAATGTTGGCATGCATACTGGTGCCCATGAAAATTCCGCACGCTGCCAACACCGAAATCATATCCTGCACCGAGCGTACACCTACGTACTTGAATGCCCCTTGTGAAACAGCCGCAAGCCGCTGGAGTGCCTTGTCGTCATTGTGACAATAGCCAACTGGAACGAGAGCGACCTCACACCCGGATTGTTGGCTATAGTGCGCAATTTGCTTGGCGATTTCGGCATAGTCGCTTGCGGATTGCGGTCCGCACTGAAATCCCAGGACACGCTTTGAGGTGTCCACGCCGTAAGAATATAATATCGCACGGCCACGCTTGGCTTCTGCCGTGCGCTCATAGAAATCGCTCAAGGTAACAATAAGGTCGGGGGCCACTTCAATATTCTGCATGACACCGGCACGTTGTAGCTTCTCAGCAGATTGATGGTCCCTCACATAAATGAAATCCGCATGATTGAAAGCCTGTGCGACGGCCGCTTTCTCCTGCTCCTTAAATTCGAAAGGCACCCCGCAGGAGCAGTAGGCCACCAAGCCCAATGCAGGGTAATCTTTTGCGTCAAGGATCAATGGCCCGATGGAACGATCAGCCATGAATTTGTGAACAAATGTTTTTATCAGATCAGATTCGCCGAAGAGCCGTTTCCGTATCCTATACCATGGGCTTTTGAGGACCCTTTGTCGATAGAGGGATTCGTAATGCGAAGCGATCTTATTCTTGTCGGTACGAAGAATGTCCCCGCCCCCGATGACGAGCGCAGTAAGCTGAGCAGTGTGCTCGTTGAGCACGCCGGAAATAGAATCGACTTCGTACCCTGCCTGTGCGGGCGCTGCGCCATCTAGGAAGCCGTAAGACTTGATTTCGCCCGTGTGCTGCCGGGACTGCATCATGTGCCTAAACATGATGGGGTAGAGAAGGTCGCCGTAGTTCTCGACGTCACACGTGCAGAAAATTCCTGTCACGGCTGATGTGATGGGTGGATGGCTTTGAGACTCGGTGGGTGTTTGCGCGTTTGAGTTGCTATTCATGTTGCTTGTTCTTTTAGCTCGGAGGATAGCCCGGCCAATGGCACTTCCGCAAGCATGGGTGTGAACAACGCGATCCACCGGAGCCAACTCTCCAGAAAACTCACCGACGATCTTGCAAAGCGGCGTGCGTTCCGGCTGCGGGACGGTACAAAAATCTTCGCCTGCTCTCACGAAAAGTTCGCCGATCCCTCCGCCTGTGTCAGCCGACTCAGTGGACTGCGTTCGATTCAGACGGCATCGATGACTTTTTCCGCACCCTGCTAGGCGATCCGCCGCGCGTCAGCATCGAGCGCGGCCACGATAAATTGCACCGCCTCGGGTGCAACTTGATTATAGAATTCGGGGCTGTGGCCGCCCCCACGAGCCTCGAGCAGGGCAGTGTGGGGAATGCCGAGGGCTACGAGCTTACTGTGGAGCCGCTGAGCCCCGTCGTGCCAGCGGTGGTCGGCCGGGTCGCTGGCAAACCACTGATGTCTCGGCCAGTTGAGCGGATGCACATGCAAAATGGCGGTGTCCTGCCGGGCCCGTTCGACGTCGCCGTAAAGCTCCCACAGGTTGGCGAACAGCTCGCCGTCGTCCTCGAGATAGCTGTCGCGCATGGCGTGGTGAAAATCGATCGCCGGCGCGATCGCCGCGGCGATGGGAAAGAGCGCTGGATGGCGGTAGCTGATCCGCAGGCTTCCCTGGCCTCCCATGCTCGTGCCCACCAGCGCCATGCCCCCGGGCTTCACGCCCTGCTGCTCGAGGTGGAGGCGCACGGCATCGACCACAAAGCGTTCGGGCGTGACGGCCGGATCGAATTCGGGCTGGATGCGGTCGAGCCACCAGGATCGGCCGGTGCGGGGGGCGATGGCCCGCAGGCGTGCCGCTGCCAGGGCAGCCAGGAGGGCAGGCGATTCCCGGAGGAACCGCTCGCGAACACCATGCAGATAGATCACTGCCCGGCCGGGCAGGGCGTCAGGGGGCTCAAACCATTCGCAGGGATGGCCCGCCACCTCGATCATGGACCAGTGCGCGGGGAAGGCTGGCGACGGGGGAGCGGGCATGGAGGGAGGCTGTCGAGGCGGCTGGGGGCGGGTGGAGCCGTGGGCGCGGACGGCATCAGAGTTGTATAAAAAAGTGTTGGCATCAGGAAACCACGATGAAAACTCTCCTCACCGCCGAACAACTCGCTCACGGCATCGACCGGCTGGCCGCCGACGTCCGCCGGGAGGCTGATGGGCGGCCGCTGACAGTGGTGGGGGTGCTGACCGGCAGCATTGTGCTGGTGGCCGATCTGATCCGGCGGCTGGAGGGCCCGGTGCAGGTGAGCATGGTGTGGGCCAGCAGCTACCGCGGCACTGCCACCAGCCCCGGTCGCCTCGAATTGCGTCTCGATCTGCTTCCCGATCTGGCGGGACAGGATGTGCTGATCGTGGACGACATCTTCGACACCGGCCGAACCCTGGAGGCCCTGGTGGCAGAACTCCGGCACCGCGGGGCCGCCACGGTTCGTTCGCTGGTGCTGCTGCGGAAGCAGGGCAGGGCGGAGGTGACGATGGAGCCCGACTTCGTCGGATTCGACATTCCCGACGCCTTCGTGGTCGGGTATGGTCTCGACTACAACGGGGCGTGGCGGCAGCTCGCCCATGTCGCCGCTCTCGAACCTTCCGATCTTGTCCCTCCGGTCAGCCATGCACCTCGCCCCCCATCGATCGATCCTGCTGTTGACCCGCGGCCTTGATCCGGTTGGCGTCGGCAGGCAGGTGGAGCTGGCTGCCTCCGGGCTACGGGCTTGCGGCTGGGATGTGAAGCTGGCGGTGACCACCGGCGGCGGCAGCGTGCCAGAGCGTTTGGCTCGCGCCGGTTTTCCCGTTCATCGGCTCGGCCGACGCCCTGGCGTGGGCCCCGATGTGGCGGTTGGCCTGGCTCGCCTGGCCAAAGCCGATGCGAGCGCTTTGATCCTGAGCTTTGGCCGCTCGCAGGCCCTCGTGGCGGGAGCGGTGCGGCGGGTGTTGCCTGTGCCCCGCGTCGTCTGCCAGCTTTCTCTCCCCCCGCGCGGAGTTCTGGCGGCGTGGGCCCTGCGGCAGGCTGACCGGGTGGTGGCGGCATCGCCGGCAGTGGCCCGGGCCTGTCTGGAGAGGGGCGTGCCGACAGAGCGGGTCTGCGTGGTGCCGTCAGGCGTCTCCCCAGCGGCCGGTACGGGGCTCTCCCGCGAGCAGCTGGCTGAGCGGCTGGGATTACGGGCCCGGAGCATCTGGACGCTCTGCGTGGCTCCCCTGGAACCAGCCTCCCACCTCGACCGCCTGATCTGGGCGATCGATCAGTTGGGGGTGGTGCATCAGGGGCTGGAGCACGTGCTGGTGGGGGCTGGGCCGCTGCTGGGAAAGGTGCGGCGGCGTGCGCGGGTGCAGCAGCTCGCCGAACGGCTGCACGTTTTTCCCACGCTCGACTGCCTGCCCGATCTGCTCCCCCGCGTGCGCCTCGTGTGGCAATCGGGCAATGTGGCCTGCGGGGGGGCGTTGCTCGACGGCATGGCCCATGGCATCGGCACGGTGGCAGTGGAAAGCGACGCCGCGCGGCAACTGATCCTGCCAGGGGTCACCGGCACCATCGTTCCGGCCGATCCGGAGAGCGAGTTTCCCCGCCGGGCGCTCAATCTCATCGAGGATGATGCGCTGGCGGCCCGCTACGGCTCCGCCGCCAGAGCCCGGGTCGCGGAATTCTTCTCCGCAGAGCAGTATGTCGCTGGACTGGAAGCTGCTCTGCTTGAGGCCGTGCAGTAAGACTGCCGGCAGCCGCCACCCTCACTCGCTTACGCACTCCGTGAAGCGTCGTGCTGCGGGGCGGCATGCCGTCGCGGAGCTAGCCCCTCAATTCCTTCACCATGCCGGTACTGTCGCCAAACGAAGCGGTGTTGATGCCCGTGCCCCGCAGCAGCGTGAGCCAGACGTTGCACAGCGGAGTATCCTTCGGCATGACAATGTGCTGGCCGAGCACAACTCCGGCACCGCCGCCAGCGAGCAGCGTCGGGCAGTTGTCGAGATAGTGGATGGAGCGGATGTTGCTGCCGAAGACAACGCTCGTATGGTCGAAGAGACTGCTTCCATCAGGCTCCTGTGTCGCCTTGAGTCGGTCCAGAAACGTCGCCAGCATTTCGCTCTGGGCAAGGTCGCGTTTCTGGGAAGCCTCCATCCGGCCCCCGGGGTGGTAGTGGCTCATGTCATGCGATGCCACCTTGATCTGGAGGCTCGTGAGGAGGTGCTGGATCGGTTGGCGAAACGTGGCGACTCTGGTGCTGTCGCTCCGGAGGGCGGCCACGATCAAGTCGTACATGATCAGAATCTCGTCGCGGCCGGCCAGACCCTCGCCGGGTTCGGGCAGGGGGGCCTTGGGCTTGGGGGAGCCGAGCCAGCGCTGTTCTTTGCCGAGCCGGGTTTCAATCGCACGAATGCCCGCGAAATATTCATCGAGTTTGTCGGCATCGGTCCGGTTCAGGCCCCGTTTCAGGCTTCTGGCATCTTCAAGCACATCGTCGAGCACGCTCTGCTCGTCGAGGAGCATCTTCTGCCGCTGCTCCAGCGGCATGTCTTCGGCCGAGAAGAGTTTGTGGAAGGCGATCACCGGGCTGTTGAATCCGGCGACCGGCTTGCCGCTGGCGTCCCACGCCAACGACAAACCCTGACCATGGCCGGGGCCGGCGAGGTTGGGTTCGCTGCCGTTCAAGGGGAGCGAATTGAAACGCGTTTCCCGCCCGAGGTGTGCGGCCGCCACCTGGTCCACAGAGATTGAGTTATGAAAACTCTTTCCGGTGGCACCGAACG
The DNA here is from genome assembly GCA_903885565.1 of uncultured Planctomycetaceae bacterium. Taxonomy (GTDB): domain Bacteria; phylum Planctomycetota; class Planctomycetia; order Pirellulales; family UBA1268; genus CAISJI01. The sequence goes on along the minus strand of CAISJI010000193.1, from coordinate 8,322 downwards.
GATTGGCCCCCGTCAGCCAGTACGTGCTGCCGCCATGCGGATCGCTGGCGAACTTGTGCATGCACCCTTGCACGAGCGTGAAGTCGTTCCTGTGACGGGCCAGCGGCGCGAGGCCCTCAGGGAGCGTGTAGTTCTGGCCCACATCATTCGTTTGGGGAAACCACGTTTCCTGGGTCACGCCGTAGCCGATCCCGAGAAACACCATCCGCTTCGGCGGCGGGGCGACAGCTGCCGCCCGAGCGAACCGTCGGAAGCCAAACGACTCCAGGGCGGGGAGAGCCAGCAGAGAACCGGCCGACCGGAGAAACCGGCGGCGGGAAGAGGCTGAGAACATGGCGCTGATCTCCTGACCGGCCGTGGCACAAGCCATCCACGACCCGCTGACAAGGCTACTTCGTCCGAAAGGCGCTGCTTTCCACAAGGGCGTGGATGCATTCCCGGATGGCAAAATCTTTGCTGGCTGCCGCGGTGACGATCGACGTCACCAGCGGATCATCCGAAAACCCGCATGGGCGGCCAAGGGCGTATTCGATCAGAGCCTCAACAAACCCGGTGGCGAAGGCAGCCGGCTGCGAGGCAATGCATGTTCGCAGTTCCTGGAAATCCTTGAACGCCGGTCCGTTGTGAAAGGCTCCGCCCGCTTCGATCGTCCAGGTTTTCTGGCCGAGCCCCTGGGCTTCGCAGGAATCTTCGGTCCGCCACCGGCCGACGGCGTCGAAGTTTTCGAGACCGAAGCCGATCGGATCGATCCGCCTGTGGCAGGACGCGCACTGTGGCTCGTCTTGATGGGCTTGGAGCCGCTCCCGGGTGGTGAGGAGTTGGCCCTCGAGCCTGCTGAGCTGGGGCACGTTTGGTGGGGCAGGGGGGGGCGGATCATGGAGGAGCTTCCGCAACACCCAGGCTCCGCGTTCCACCGGACTGGTCTGCTCCCCATTGCTTCCCATGGCGAGGATCGCTGCCATGCCGAGCAGCCCGCCGCGTGGTGAATCGGCCGGAAGTGCCACCGGGCGAAACGTATCTCCCGAGACTCCGCTGATCCCGTAATAGTCGGCGAGAAGTGCGTTGATCACGACAGTGTCAGAACTGAGCAGCCGGGAGAGGCTGCCGCCGCTGTGCAGCAGGTGGCGAAAGGTCTGAAACACCTCGTCGCGGGCTGCGCCCTTCACGCTGGCATTGAAGTCGGGGTAACGCTTCAGATCGAACTGAAAGAAGTCGAGCCGCGACAGCCGCAGCCACTGGCCAACGAAGGCCTCGATGAACTGATTCGCCCGCTCGTCGGCCAGCAGGCGATCCACCTGCCGGCGGAGAACCTCCGAGGTGTGCAGCGTGCCGCCTGCTGCGAGGGCCAGCAGTTCGGCGTCGGGTGGCCCGCTCCAGAGGAAATAGGAGAGCCGGGAGGCCAGTTCCACGTCGGAGAGAGTGCGCTGCGCGTTATCTTCGCCGGGCTCGGCCTGATAGAGAAAGCTGGGGGATGCGAGCAGGAGCGCGAGCGCATCGGTAAGCGCCTGCCGCGGGGGGACGCCATCCTGACGCTGCCTCTCATAGCGGGCCGCGAGCCGATCGATGAACGTGGGGGACGGATCGCGGCCCCGCAGCGCGCGGGAGGCGAAGTCGGCGATGAACCCTCGGGCATCCACGGCGCCGTTGTCAAACCGCTGGAGCTCGCGCCTGATCTCGGCCAGCCTGGCCGATGCAGCAGGCGAAGGCAGGGGACCCTCGACCTCAAACCAATCGATCCAGATCGCGGGATCGATTCCAAATCCAACCCCTCCACGGGCCCGCTGGGCCAGAATTGCCGGCCGCTGTTCCTCGTCGCCCCGCTCACGCAATTGGAAATGACGGGCCCCGCTTGTGTCGATCGTCGTCATCCAGACGATCTCCTGAGGACTCTCCATGCCGGCCGTCACCTGAAAGGATCCCAGGACGGTGGGAGGCCCGCCCCAGGCAAGCACGTCGAGGAAGCAACGGCTTTCGTCAGGGGCCACCATCTCGTAAGGCGGGAAGTCGGTCCGCGACGGAACCAGATGCTGTGATCCGGCACGGGCGATCCGCACGCGAACGGCGTAGTCGCCGGCTGGCCAGCCATCGGGAACCTGCACCACCAATCTGCGGTTCGCCCCCAAAAATGCTCCCTGTCTGGCCGCCGTCCGCGTCAGGGAGTCGAGGTTCGCGGGCACAAAGAGATCCCACTGTCCGTCATGGTGAAAGGCATCGTCCGCATCGGGGAAGCCGAACGGCACGGGTGAAGGATGACCGGCCAGTTTCTCCCAATCGAGATAGACGCCACGCGGATCTCCCTGACGACGCGCGTTGATTTCAGCCACCACGGTGGCGTTTTCCGGCCGCGCAGCCGCGGCGTCGACCCCCTGCTTCCAGAGCCGGAAGCGCTTCTGGATGCTCACCTGCCGCTCAAGTTCGTTGTGCAGTTGCCTGTTCTCGCTCTCCTCCGGATCCACCCGGTGCTTCTGCGGAGTGCTTGGCGTCTCGGCCAGCTTGAACGCTGTTTCGAGAGCCTGGGTCCCGATGGTTCGATAGGTCTGAAACTGGTCCGACGACATGAAGAGCGATGCTCCGAAAGTGTCGAACCCGCCGTCATTGCCGTCGGCGGGAAGACTGCGCACATCAGCGTTCACGGCCAACAGGTCGCGGATCGTGTTGGCGTATTCACGGCGGTTGAGCCGCCGCATCGTGCTCGCCCCCTGTTGGTCAGACAGGCTGCGGCGGGCATGGACCATAGCCTTGGCAAGGTCATCGAGGAAATCGGCCTTCGAGTCGTCTGGCAGTTGCGCGGCATCCTCCGGCGGCATCTCGCCCGCGTTCATCGCGTTGAGCACTTTCTGCCAGCGTTCGGCGGCCTCGATGCTCGTGATGGCGGAGGGCAGCGTGTCGACGCGAAACCGCGACTCCTGTTTCTCCGGGCCGTGGCAGGCCGCGCAGTGATGCTGGAGAAGGTCACGATGCCTGTCGGGCATGACTGCCGGCGGACCGGCGCGCGCGGGGGTGATCGCAGCAAGCGCAGCCGACGCGAGGCAAAGAGCCCAAGGTTTCATCAGCCACGTCACTTCCGGCGGGGATTTTCAGGAATGGAAGGTCACCGCGGCGAGCGTGGTGCCTGTCGGGTGGGCCCGCACGTGGCCATTCTCGGCGACGAGTTCGCCCCCCTTATACACGGCCGCTGGCATGGCAAACATCTGCTGCAGATCGGCATTTGGTCGGTAGAGCACGATGTCGGCATCGGCCCCCACGCCCAGATGCCCCTTGTGGGGCAACCCTGCCAGCCGGGCTGGCGCAGCGCGGGTGATGATGCAGAGTTCCTGCAGCGAATACTCCCGCGTCAGACCGGCCAGCGGACTGCGTTTGCGCACCGCGGGATGCAGCCTGGCAAACGCTTCCCTTCGGAACGACTCGTCTCCCAACAACCGCATCAGCAGCGGATAGGCGAGGAAATGGGCGCCGTTGGGATGGTCGGTGGAGAGCGCAACACGCCACGGATCGGCGGCCCGCAAAAACCACTCCAGCCCGATCGCCCACTGCCAGGCATGGATCAGGCTCTTCTCGCGGTACGCAATCGGCAGCACGCCACAGCCACCGGCGAGATGCTGGTCGTGCGACATCCAGGGCACTCCGGTGGCCCGAGCCAGATGTTCGGCGGCAGCCGAATCGCCCGTCATCGCCACCGTGTCGCCAAAGAGCACCTGGCCGACGTCGAGGGAGAGTTCCGGGTGGGCATTGAACCATTCGGCCAGCGGTTCGACCCCCGAGCCGAACGTGTCGGCATCGAGGTTGCCGCCGGTGTAGCTGTGAAACTGGACATGGGCCAGATGGGCGCGGATGCCGTCGAAGCTGCGCATCGTTTCCAGCAGCGTGCGCCAGTTGCCGGGCAGACCGAGGTTGGCGGTGTGGACGTGCAACGGATGGGGCAACCCCAGCGCTTCGACTGCCCGGGCGAGACGGGTGAGCACAAGGCGACCAGTGAGCGGCAGCCCCGGGAGCGGCGCATCGAGATCGTGGTGATCCCCCCGCCGGCCATGTTTCCAAAACAGCGTTCCGCCCGGATTGGCGACCTTCACAGCCCAGCCGCGGCCCACCTCAAGCGCCTGCCGCACCAATCGCTGCACGGTCGCGGCATCATCGCTGGCCAGCGCCGCAAGCACGGCCGCGTCGTCGGCAGCCAGCAGGAAGATCCCCTTGTCGAGAATGGGAAGCTCGGCCAATTCGCGGTGGGCCAGTCCTGCAGCGCCGGTGGCGATGGCGGCGTCGAAGACGGTGGTGTAACCCAGGCCGGCGTAGAGGGCGCCGGTGGCGTGGATCGTTGGCACTGCAGCGGGGCGCTGGCGGGCCAACTGCGGAGCGATGCGCCGCCCCGCGTTCACCTTCGGCCCGGCGATGTGGCTGTGCAGATCGACCCCTCCCGGCATCACCACCAGCCCACTGGCATCGATCTGTTTCCAGCCGCTGCCGTGTGCTTGTGCAGGAGGGGCCACGATGCGTCCCCCCTCAATCCAGAGATCAGCAAGCACGCCATCTCTGCCATGGGCGGGGTCGTGGAGTCGGCCGCCGCGCAGCACCCAGGCTTGTTTGGATGTCGATCGCTCAGGCGTCATGCCGCATCTCCCTCCGTGGCAGCCCGGATTTGCGCCAGCAGCGTGGTGAGCACGGCAACCATCGGCGGCGCGGTGGAGATGGCCAGTGGATGCCCCAGACAAACTTCCCGTCCATCGGCGCGCAGCAGCGTGCCCGGGCCGCCGCACAGCAGGCTGGCGCAAGCCAGGTGGATGTCGGCAGCGACGGGGGCTGGCTGTGCCAGCCGATCATCCACTCGCACCAGTGTCAGGGGAGCACCCCGGACAGCCAGGGCGGCCTCCACGCTCGGCAGCAGCGGTCCCACGGCCAAAACCGCATCCACTTCGCCCCGGAGGATGAGCCGGCAGGCATCGGCCTCTGCCGGGAGAAATGCCCCGCCTGAGCGATCGGCTCTCGCCACGGCACCGGGGGCTCCATACCGCCATGTGCAGACGGCCGCAGCCCCTGCAGCATTGGCCCCGGGGCTGCCGCCGCGGTTGAGCCCATCCTGGAGGGGAATGGCAAACGCAGATTTGGTGCGACTGATGCTGCGAACCAGTTCCACGACACTCCAATCCTCCAGCCCGCTGTCGTGGTCCGCTCCGGTGACCACTGCCACGCAGCCTGCAGCCCCGATCGCCTCCTGCAGCAGCGTGCGGGCTGCAGTGAGGCTCGTGGCCGCCTCGGCCGGTGAGGAGCAACCAGCCAAGCTTGCATGGAGGGCGCGGGTCAACTCCAGGCAGTGCCCAGGCGCCAGGGGGAGGTGTTGGTGGTGGGGGCCGGGCGGCAGGACAGGGGCCTCGCCGACGGCGATGGTTCGCCGCTGCAGCGACCGCGCTGGAGAGGGGGATGCAGATGCCGCCAGTGGGCCGGGCACCACAAACCGCTCCAGAAAACGGGGGTGGCTGAGGGCCGGATCATGGAACCAAAACAGCACCAGATCAGCCCGGTCACGCACTTCTTCCCAGGCGGCTGTCACCTCGCCGCTGCGGGCTATTCCGGGGCCGGTCGTCTGCGCCGTCTCGTGGCTCCCGGCATCGACGGCGGCCCCGAGGGCTTCAGCGATGTCGCAGGCCACGCCGATCGCCTCCAGCGTGGCGTCTCCCAGGCCGGTTACGAGCACGCGCCGCGCTGACTGCAGCCGCTGCGCGACTTGAGCCAGCGCCAGATCGACTGCTGCAGCATCGGGGCAGGCTGCGCCCCGCACCCACGCCAATGGGCTAGGGGACGTGGCTGCCTGCCAAGCAGCCGCAAACGCCCCCTGCCCATGCCGGCAGGCGTGCTCGGCCGCGCCGTCACGGAGGCGGATGTCTTCGCACAGCAGCGGGCAGGCGGTGCAGACGCAGGCCGATCCCAGTTGCTGTGCCGATGGCGGGAACTCAGCCGCTACGGCGTCGCCTGAGCGCTTGGGAGAATGGCCGGAGATCGAGTCGCCCCGTGTCACGACTTGGGAACCACCCAGATGTTGCGGTAGCGCACCGGGTTGCCATGATCCTGCAGGTGGAGCGGCCCGACGGTGCGTGGGCCATCGGCTTTGGTGCCCCCCGGCGTGATGGTGGGAACCTCCACGTTATTGTGGATGAGCACGCCATTGTGCCGCACCGTCATGCGGGCCGCCGAAACCTGTTTTTCGCCATCGTAGCGAGGAGCGGTGAAGTCGATGTCGTAGGTCTGCCATTCAAGTGGCGGGAAACACATGTTGGTGCGGGGCGCGGCAACAGAATAGACGCCGCCACACTCGTTGTTTTCTCCCTTGAGCCCGAAGCTATCGAGCATCTGCACCTCGTAGGCCCCCTGGATGTAGGCGCCGCTGTTGCCGCGACCCTGTCCGCGGTCCTTGGGCTGGTAGGGGAGCCGGAATTCGATGTGCCATTGGCCATCACCGAAGCTGTCGGCACTGGTGATGCCCTGCTTGAGCAGGCAGTCGTGCGTGGTTTTGCTCCCCGGGAAAGCGTTGGTGGTGATCCCGTCAAACAGGACGACCGCCCCCTGCGGAGCCTGTTTGCCGAGCGTGGGGCTCTGGCGATGAACCTTCGGGAAGCGGGCCTGCTCGGCGCCGGAGTCTGACAGCGAGATCACTGCATTGTCACGGATTTCGCCCTTCCGGGCACTCCCGTCGGGACCGGTAACGGTGACCGCCACCTTGGTGTCTTTGCCGGTGCCCTCGCGCTTTCCCTTGCCGGTGAATTTTTCCGCCCCCTGCCAACCGGCGCCCGGCAGGCCGCCCGGGTAGGCCACGACATCAAACTCCCCATCCCCCAGAGCGACAACCTGCAGCCCCAGCCGCACCTTCTCGCCGTCCATGACGACGTCGCCCAGATACTCTCCCTGAAAGGGGTAGTCGACGTCGGTGAGTAATGGATCGGCCGAGGCAAAGTTTCGGGGCCCATCGGCCGCCACGCTGACGGCCGAGAGCGGACAGGCCAGCAGGCAAAGCGTCAGTCCCATCGGGACAGCTCGCACCCACCAGCGGCCTGAGGGAACGCACGCAGAAACGTCTGCCCAAGTCTTCACCAAGCGGTTCCTGTTTTCCATGGGGTCTCCTTTGGAAGAAAGAGTCTGGAAGAAAAGAGTCTGTCTGTTCAGCCGCGGCTGAGTTCTGGACGGGCAAACACCAGCCTACCGGCAGAGGTCTGCAGCGTGCTTGTCACACTGACATGCACCGTTCGCCCGAGCTGGTCGCGGCCACCCTCCACCACCACCATCGTACCGTCATCGAGGTAACCCACGCCCTGGCCCATCTCCTCGCCCGGCTTCACCAGCCGCACATTGAGCAGATCGCCTGGCACAAACGTCGGCTTGAGCGCCACGGCCACGTCGTTGATGTTGATTGCCTGCACATCCTGCAGGGCGGCGATCTTCACGAGGTTTGGATCGTTGGTGATGACCCGCCCGCCGAGCCGGCGGGCCTGCGAAACCACCTGCGCGTCATTGGAGCTTTCCGTGTCGGCATGTTCGTCCGGTGGCAGCACCTCGATGTCGATCGTTGTGCTCTCGCGCAGACGGGCGAGAACGTCGAGTCCACGGCGGCCCCGCATACGGCGCAGTTTGTCGGTCGATTCAGCTGCCGCCTGCAGGTCGTCGACGACGCAGGAGGGGACGGCGAACCGGCTCTCGAAGATGCCCGCCTCGGCCAGATCGGCGATGCGGCCATCAATGATGGCGCTGGAGTCGAGGAGGTTGGGCCGCATCCCCTGCACGTCGCGGGCGAATTCGACATAGGGGATGATGAAGCGGAAGTCGTTGCGCGTCTGCAGGAGCAGGCTGGTGCAGATGTAGCAGAGAATCATCCCCAGGATCAGCGGCAGCCAGTCGAAGACCGGACTGCGGGGCGGGGCGGGCATGATGGGAACGAGAGCCAGAATCGCCACATAGGTGAGAAACACCCCCACCAGCATCCCGAAATAGACCGCCGTCACGACGGTCAGGTCTTTGCGCCGGATTGTGGCATCAACGCCAATGACCAGGCAGGGCAGGGCCACCATGCCGGCGAGCACCACCCACGGCACCCAGGCAGGGCCTCCGCGGAGAACTTCGGAATTGAAAATGGAAACCGCGATCCCGATGGAAACCATCACGAAGATCGCCCGCAGGATGAGGAGTGGCATGGATGGTTTGGCTATGCGGAATGCGAGCGACGGGGGGGAATACGAATCAGAAAAATTCTACCACGCAAAAAACGTCGCATCTGCCGAGGCAAAAAGAGGCGGCAGCCGGACCGAAAGCGCCTCTCAGGGAGGGGGGGGGGGGGGGGGGGCT
>CAISJI010000192.1 GCA_903885565.1 uncultured Planctomycetaceae bacterium | reverse complement strand
GTGATCGCGGCCCCAGGTCGTTTTCGCCGTTTGGGCCACAGGAGTGCGTCCAAACTCTCCGCCCCAGATGACCAGCGTGTCGTCGAGCAGCCCCCGCTGCCTGAGATCAGCCAGGAGCGCGGCGATCGGCCGATCAGCGGCGGCGCATTGGCGGCGGTGTTCGGTGTCGATATCACCATGGGAATCCCAACCGCGGTCGTAAAGCTGCACAAACCGCACCCCGCGTTCCACCAGCCGGCGGGCCAACAGGTAATTGCGGGCCAACGAGGGTTTGGCGGGATCCGCGCCATAAGCCTCCAGCTGATGGCGGGATTCTCCGGCCAGATCGGCAAGTGCCGGCACGCTCGTCTGCATGCGGAAGGCCATCTCGTAGGCAGCGATGCGGGCGAGGATGTCGGGATCTCCAAGCCGCGCATGCTGCTGCTGATTCATCCACCGCAGCAGATCGAGTTGATGGCGGCGGTCAGCGGGGGAGACACCGGGCGGATTGTCGAGAGCGAGCACCGGTGGCCCGCTCTTGCGCAGAGGAAACCCTGCCCGCTGTGTTCGATGGAGTTGAATAGCGAGAGCAGCCGGTAGTATTCGACCTGCGAGATGGGATCGAATTTGTGGTCGTGGCACTCAGCGCACGCCACGGTCAGCCCCAGCCACACTCCTGCGGTGGTGTTGACGCGATCGATGACGCCCTTGAGGCGATATTCCTCAGCCGGGTAGGTCTCGCCCTTCGCCTGGGGAGGATCGCCCCGCGTTTCGGCCCCACCTGCCACCAGGAGTCCCAGCACGAGACAGGGCCAGGCCAACCGGCGCAGATGCTGCGGTGTTACTACCGAAGAGAGCATTTTCGGAGGGGCGCCCCACAGCATGGCTCAAGCTTCCCCAGCTTCAGTGTTTTTTCAGCTCCGCCAGTTCGGCATGGGCAGCCGCCAATTCCTGCTCCAGCCGGGGGACCTCAGCTGGGTCATCCGGTTGCTGCTTGGCACCGGCCAGCAATTGCTGCAACTTGGCCACCTTCTGGTGGAGCACATCCATCCGCTTCTTCTCTTTTTTATCCATTCCGTTCCTTCCAGGGTGTGAGGGCCAAGGTCGGGTGGGAGTGACCGATGCCCTTGGACGCCGTGCGCTTACTGGGCCGCCGCCGGCTCCGCTACAGCCTCAGCAGGAGTGGCAGCAGGAGTGGCAGCAGGCGCGGCTGCGGCGGGATCGACTGCCGGCACAGCATCATCCTCGCTGGCAGGCCTCCGGAAGCTCCGCCCCTCATCACCTCCGCCCTCGCGTGGCCCGCGACTCCGAGGGGCCTCGTCCTCATCCATTCCGCCTCCCATGCCGCCAAAATCGCCACCCCCACCCATCGGGCCCCCCATGCCGACGCCGCCATCGGAATCGACGGCAATGTTGGGGCCGGTGTGGAGTTGACGCATGTAGCCTGAGAGGAGCACGGTGCCGAGTGCCAGCCAGAGCGTGATGCCCAGCCACTTGGCCCGATCGTCCCGCACCCATTGGGTGCTCTCGCCACGGCCGACCAGAGCGCTGGCAAAATAGAAGACAGCCAGCGCGAGCAAAAACTTGGCACCAAAGAGGGAGTGATAGCCGGTTTGCTTCATCCACATTCCCCCCGCCCAACCGCTTTCTTTAACAAGTGCGTTGAAGAGCAGGAAGTTCGTCAGCCCCGTGGCCAACAGCACCGTGATCGCACCGATCACCCAGGGGAGCCAGCGCCGGCGGATGGCGTCGTGAATCCTGTCGCGGGTCTCAGCGTCGACAATCTCCAGCCCCGGCAGCAGGCCGAAGCGGGCAAAGAAGAGGCCACCCATGGCGATGATCGCCGCCAGGATGTGAGCCCAACGCAAGAGGAGGAGAATAGGATCGGGCCCCATGAAAATTTCCTTTCGGCCAGGATGCGATTGGCTGAGACGGGGTCGGATTGTCCGCCCTTTTTGCACGGCCAATCCTACCCGAGATCGAACCGTCCCGACAGCCTCCCTCTGCTGTTCTTCAGGCCAGCCGCACGGCTGGAGCAGCCAGTCGTCTGCCCCCCGGTTGGCCGCCGGGAGCGGCCGTCGTAAAGTCTCAGGGGGCGCCGACCTCCCGCGGCGCAGCCGTCAACTCCGGCCGGCTGCCTCCTTCCCTCGCCTCCCGCAGGTTTTTATGGATCCCTTCGAAATGCTCGGCCAGCCGCTGCACGACCGCTGGATGCGACTGGCGCTTGAGGAGGCGCGGGCCGCCGCGGCGGAGGACGAAGTTCCGGTGGGTGCGGTGGTGGTGGCGGCCGGCAGGGTGATTGCCAGCGCGCATAATCAGCGGGAACAGTTGGCCGATCCCACGGCCCATGCGGAGATGATCGCCCTGACCCAGGCCGCGGCGGCACTGGGCTCCTGGCGGCTGGAGGGCTGCACGCTCTATGTGACGCTCGAACCCTGCCCGATGTGCGCCGGGGCGATTGTGCAGGCCCGGGTGCCGGTGGTGGTGTGGGGGGCGGCCGATCCCAAGGCGGGGGCCGTCGAAACGCTCTACCGGCTGTTTGATGATGCCCGGCTCAACCATCGCGTCCAGCACACGGGGCATGTGATGGAGGAAGCCTGCGGCGGCATTCTCAGCGAGTTTTTCCGCGCCAAGCGCACGAAATCTTGAGCTTATAAAGCGTACTGCCAAAGCGCACTGCCAAAGCGCACTGCCAAAGCGCACTGCCAAAGCGTACTGCCAAAGCGCACGAGGGAGGGGAGGGGTCGGCGAACGCTCGAGGAGCGCATGCGACGAGACTTTTGCCGCCCCGAAGCCGACACCCACGCTCAACC
>CAISJI010000191.1 GCA_903885565.1 uncultured Planctomycetaceae bacterium | reverse complement strand
CTGAAGGGCCATCCATGGCCCCTTCAGGCTTGCGGCATGCGGAGGCGAAGCCAAGGTTCGCCTCGCATGCCGGGCGGCCGCCGTCCGGGCGGCCGTTTTTTGTTGGGGATCGCACTTGCGATTGTTGGAGCGCTGACTTCTCACATCGGGCGGATGGAGGCGAAGGGGTCGGCGAACGCTCGAGGAGCGCTAGCGACGAGACTTTTGCCGCCCCGAAGCCGATGCACCACGTAAGTCGGATGCGTTCGAGCGCGCGGCCATCCCTGCTGGTCTCGACACCGGCTCACCCGACAAAGACGATCATTGCCGCCGCGATCACAATGGCCCCCAGCAGGTCGAGCAGGATGCCACTGCTCATCATGGCCCGCAGCGGAATGCGGCCGGTGCCATAGACGATCGCGTTGCAAGGGGTGCTCACCGGCATCATGAATCCCAGGCTGGAGGCAAACGTCGCCGCGAGAGCCGCCGGGAGCGGATTACCGCCGGTCGCCTCGGCCAGCGCAATCACCACCGGCACAACCATATTGGCACTGGCGGTATTGCTGGTGAATTCACTGGTGACCACCGCCACGACAGTCGCCGCCACGACCAGCGCCGCTCCCCCGGTCGATCCCGCGGGCAGCCAGCCCGTCAGGCCCTGCCCCACTGCCCCTGCCAGTCCCGTGGAGAAGGCCAACTCCCCCAGCGCCATTCCGCCGCCATAGAGCAGGATGATGCCCCAATCGATCCCGGCGGCCTCGCGCCATTCCAAGGCCCGCCGACCGGGGCCACCCGGCAATACAAACAGCACAATAGCCCCCACCAGTGCCGCCACTCCCTCGGGTAGATGGGTTCCCAGCCAAGCCACTGCGGGATGCCCCTGCCCCAGCAGGAGCGAGAGCACTCCCGGCAGCGTCCAGAGGCTCACCGTCAGGGCAAAGGCCAGGGCCGTCGACCGCTGCCCAGTCGACCAGCCCCCCTGCAGGCGGCGTTCCTGAGCCACAAGTTGTGCCACCCCCGGCAGGCGTTCGATCCCAGCCGGAAACAGCCAGGTCAGCAGTGCCACCGCCACGAGCGTCAGTCCGGCGGCGAGCGGCACTCCCAGCGCGCACCACCCAAAGAACGACACATCAATTCCCAGCGTCTGGCGGATAAAGGCCAGCCCGATCACGTTCGGGGGCGTGCCGATGGGCGTGGCCAAGCCGCCAATCGAGGCAGAAAAGGCGACAGCGAGCATCAGTCCGGTGGCAAACCGGGGATTGAGGGGACGGACAGGGGAGCTGTCGGGTGTGGCCTGAGCGCGGCTGGCGTCCTCCACGGCGGAGAGAATGCCAAGCGCAATCGCCACCATCATCGCCGTGGTGGCCGTGTTGGAGATGAAGGCACTGATTGTGGCCGAAACAACCGCAACCGCCGCGAGGATCCGCCCTGGAACCTCTCCCACCCAAGGCACAGCCAGCACGGTAAACGCCAATCGCCGATCGAGCCGGTGCACCCGGATCGCCTCCGCCAGCATGAACGACCCGATAAAGAGAAACACCAGCGGTTCAGAAAAGGGCCGAAAGACCTCCTTTGCCGGAGCCACGCCAGCCACCACACAGGCCACCACTGCCGCCAGTGCCGTCACCGGCAACGGCAGCGCTTCCGTCACCCACAGAGCCACCGTGGCCACGATGATTGCGGCCAGCATCTGGGCTTCAGGGGAAAGGGGCATAGCTGGGCTTCCCGGTGAGTGGACCCTGTCCGGAGAGTCGTTCCCAAGGCCAGTGCTCAGCGGCATCATCCGCGGACATCAGAGCACTTTCTGCAGTCGATTCCGCAGGGGAGTATCCAGAAAGTCGGCGATGAATGTCGCCACAGCTATGGCACACACAATAGCAAGAAAAAACGAGGGATAGACCAGGGCGTTTGTTTGAGCGAGTCTGGGCAGGATCACCATGCCGATCCCGAAATGAACGAGATACAGCGGATAGCTGATTCTGCCGAGAAAGATCAGGAAGGGCGACGTCAGGAAACGCTGGTAGGCGGCGATTCCGGCCGATAGCCCCGCCCTGCTGGCAGACGAGGGCTCACTGTTCCTGCTGGCGGGCAGCGCCGCCAGAAAAGCGACCAGCGTCAGAACGTTGCTCACGACTGCCTGCCATCCAGCCTCATCTTCTGTGGGGTTGATGGCATCTTCATAGAGACAGAGGGCGAGGCAGCAGCCAATGATCGTCCAATAGAGGCGATTGCCGAGATGCGCCCGTTGTGAGGAGGCGGCTCCAATCAGAAAGAGGTGGGCATACGGGATGAACAGCCATCCGTATGGTCGATAGTAAAGAACCTGCAGGAGGCGTGGCGCCTGTTCGATGAGGGCCGAAAAATTGCTGGACAGAATCAGAAAATAGATCGCAGCCAACACAGAGAGCACCGCCACCAGAGATGTGCGGAAAAGAAACACGGCAGCAGCACATGTCAGATAGAAGAACAGTTCGCATTCAAGCGTCCAGTAAGACCCTTCAATGCAGGCAGCAGGCCCGAGGAACTGCCGGGGGATCATCGTGAGATTGGCGAGGAATTTGCCAACCGTGACGTCGTGGAGAAAGATCGCGTGGATCACCGTCGAAAAGAGCAGGCAGATCCAGAACGTCGGATAGAGCCGGATGAATCGCGATCGAAAGAACTGGCCGGAGGTTTTGCCCGTCATCGACAACGGAATCACAAAACCGCTGATCATGAAGAAGAGTTCGACCCCGAATTCCCCCAGGTTGAGCCGCAGGGGGGGCCGCACCCCATGGGCTTCCATGATTGGCCACCAAATCGAGAGGCTCGTGTAGTGGGATAGCACGACCGCCATGGCCGCTGCCCCGCGGAGGCCGTCCAGTGACAGCATCCGCGGGGCCGACGACGGTTTTGGGCTCATCGACATGATGGGTTCTTTGGATCTGCCAGCGGCGTCAGTAGGTCTTGCCGAGGGCGGCCTGAGCCGCCGCGAGCCGGGCCACTGGGAGCCGGAATGGCGAGCAGCTGACGTAGTCGAGCCCGAGATGGTGGCAGAAGACCACCGAGTGGGGATCGCCGCCATGCTCGCCGCAGATTCCCAGCTTGATGTCCTCGCGGGTCTTGCGACCCTTCGCCACCGCGATCTGCATCAGCTGACCGACGCCCGTCGTATCGAGCGACGCAAACGGATTGGCCTTGAAGATCCCCAAATCAGTGTACTGCTGGAGAAATGAGCCCATGTCGTCGCGGCTCATGCCCAGGCAGGTCTGCGTCAGGTCGTTGGTGCCGAAGCTGAAAAACTCCGCCGACTCGGCGATCTCGTCGGCCGTGAGGGCGCCGCGTGGGATCTCGATCATCGTGCCGACCAGATACTTCACCTTCACGCCCGTCTCCTTGGCCACCTCGGCCGCCACGGAGTGGACGATCTCAACCTGATTGTCGAGCTCCTTCTTGAAGCCGACCAGCGGGATCATGATCTCAGGCTTCACCTTGATGCCGTCTTTTTGCACCTTGGCAGCCGCCTCAAACACGGCCCGGGCCTGCATCGCGGAAATCTCCGGATAGCTGATGCCGAGGCGGCAGCCGCGATGGCCGAGCATCGGGTTGAATTCGTGCAGGGCCTCCACGCGGCGCTTCACAACATCCAGCGGCATGCGGAGCTTCTTGGCCAGATCGGCCTGTGCCTTCTCGTCGTGCGGCACGAATTCGTGCAGCGGCGGATCGAGGAAGCGGATCGTGGCGGGCCGGCCGTCGAGGGCACGGAAAATCCCTTCGAAATCCTCCCGCTGGTAGGGGAGCAGTTTGGCCAGCGCTGCCCGCCGCGCCTCCAGGGTGTCGGCCAGAATCATCTCGCGCATCGCGTCGATGCGGTCGCCTTCGAAGAACATGTGCTCCGTTCGCGTCAGGCCGATCCCCTCGGCGCCAAAGGCAATGGCATGGCGAACCTGCTCGGGGGTGTCGGCATTGGTGCGAATGCCGAGCGAGCGGTATTTGTCGGCCAGCTTCATGATCGAGGAGTAGTAGCGATAGACATCCGACTCCTCAGGCTTCATCGTCTGACTGATGAGCACCTGCTTCAGTTCGCTGTCGGCGGTCTTGATCGCACCGGCAAACACCTCGCCGGTGCTGCCGTTGATCGAGATGGCATCTCCCTCGCGGAGCGTCTGACCGGCGCAGGTGAGCGTGCCCTTGGCATAGTCGATCACGATCTCGCCCGCCCCCGCCACACAGACCTTGCCCATCTGGCGGGCCACCAGCGCCGCATGGCTCGACACGCCGCCACGGCTGGTGAGGATGCCTTCGGCCGCGATCATGCCGCGGAGATCCTCGGGGCTGGTTTCCACTCGCGCCAGCACCACCTTTTTACCGGCATTGGCCAGTTCTTCCGCCTTTGCCGCGGTGAACACCATCTGGCCGGTGGCGGCACCAGGCCCCGCCGGCAGGCCCTTGGTCAACAGGCGCGAACTCTTGCTGGCGGCAGCGTAGTCGGCCCGATCGAAGATCGGGGCGAGCAACTGCGACAGGGCGTCGGGATCGGCGCTCTGGATGGCATGCTCGGGGGTCATCAGCTTCTGCTTGACCATGTCGTGGGCGATCTTCACGTAGGCCAATGCCGTGCGCTTGCCGTTGCGCGTCTGAAGCATGTAGAGCTTCTTCTTTTCGACGGTGAATTCGAAGTCCTGCACATCGCCAAACTTCTTCTCCAGCCGCTCCCGCACCTTCTCCAATTCGCGGTAGGTGGCGGCAAACATCGGGTCTGTGGCCATTTCCAGCACCGGCTGCGGGGTCCGCACGCCAGCCACCACGTCTTCCCCCTGGGCGTTGACGAGATACTCGCCGTAAAACACGTTTTCGCCGGTGGCCGGATCGCGGGTGAACGCCACGCCGGTGGCGCAGTCATCACCCATGTTGCCAAACACCATGCTCTGCACGTTCACCGCGGTGCCCCATTCGTCGGGGATCTTGTATTTGCGGCGGTAGAGAATCGCCCGCTCGTTCATCCAACTGCCGAACACGGAGCCGATGGCCCCCATCAGTTGAGCGAAGGGTTCCTGGGGAAAGGTCTTGCCGGTGCGATCCTTGATGAGGCGGAGATACCGCTTGATCAGTTCCTGCAGCGCTTCCTCGGTGAGGTCGGTGTCGGCATGCACGCCATGGTGGTGCTTCACCTCCTCCATCACCTCCTCGAACGGATCGTGCTCGTTTTCGTGCCGCTTCTGCACGCCCATGACGACGTCGCCGTACATCTGGATGAAACGCCGATAGGAGTCGTAGGCAAACCGGCCGTTGCCGGTCGCTTTCTTGAGGCCCACCACAGTCGCGTCATTCAGGCCGAGGTTGAGGATCGTGTCCATCATGCCCGGCATGCTGTCGCGGGCCCCGGACCGCACGCTCACCAGCAGGGCGTTGGCGGGATCGCCGAACTTTTTGCCCGTTTCCTTCTCCATCAGCGCGACGAAATCGGCCACTTCCGCTTCCAGTCCCTTGGGAAACTTTTTGCCGGAGGTGTAGTAGTCGATGCAGACCTGGGTGGTGATCGTGAAGCCGGGGGGCACGGGGAGGCCGATTTTGGTCATCTGGGCCAGATTGGCCCCCTTGCCGCCGAGGAGCTCCTTCATCGAGCCATCGCCGTCGCAGCGTTTCACCCCGAAGTAGTAGATCATCCGTCCCGCCTTGGCGCTTCCCGCCACCTTCTTCGCAGACTTCTTGCCGGCAGACTTCTTTCCGAGGGAGTTGGCCATGGGCGAATCGAGACCTTTCCAAAGAGGGGGGCGGTTGGGGAAGGGGTAGTAGAGCGGAAAACTCGCCAGAATCTACGTTCGCGACCGGGGCCGCGTCAACGAGACGTCTGGCTGGGGGGCTCAGGTTCGCCAGCCGCCCGGAATGCTCGGGACGTGGGAACGGTGGTATAATTTCGGGTTGAGAGGGCGTTTGGTGGCTGCCCAGGAGGGCGGTTTCGGGGAGCATTCCCGTTGGGCTTGGCTCTCGTGGAGCAAAGGGTCATGGCCGGTTTTGGCACGATTGGCGACCGCGGAGAAGCGGCTCAGGGCCCTGCCCTGCGGCGGCGCGTTGGCCTATTGACCGATCGCCACAGGCTGCCGCGGGGGTGGCTTGGCGGGATCGTGGTCACAGCAATGCTCTCGGCAGCGGGTGTGGCCTGGGGGGCTGAGACTCCGCCCGCGGGCAAGCGGTTGGCTCCCGATTTCAACCGCGACATTCGCCCCATCCTGTCGCACAACTGCTTTGCCTGTCACGGCCCCGACGAACATCATCGCGAGGGCGGCCTCCGGCTCGATGTTCAGGCGGCGGCGACGGCGGAACTGGCCAGTGGCGCTGTGGCCATCGTGCCGGGCGACCCGCAGAAAAGTGAGCTCGTGGCCCGCATTCGCGCCACCGATCCCGAAAGCATCATGCCCCCGCCGGAGAGCAACCATCTGCTCACTGACGAGCAACGCGACATACTCCAGGCCTGGATCGCAGCTGGGGCTCCCTATGCCCAGCACTGGGCCTACGTGCCGCCGCAGAAAACGCTCCCGGCGGCCGCTTCCGCGGAGTGGCGTCGCAACTGGATCGACGATTTCGTGGCCGGCCGCTTGCAGGCGGAAGGCCTCCAGCCTGCCCCCGACGCCGATGCCACCACCTTGCTCCGCAGGGTGACGTTTGATCTCACCGGCCTGCCTCCCGCGCTGCAGGAGGTGGAGGAATATCTGGCCGATGCCGCGCCCGATCGCTACGAGCGGTTGGTCGAGCGGTTGCTCGCCTCGCCGCGGCATGCCGAGCGGATGGCGATGTGGTGGCTCGATCTGGTACGCTACGCCGACACCGTCGGCCTCCACGGCGATCAGGAGCATGCCAGTTCTCCCTACCGAGATTGGGTGATCAGGGCATTTTACGACAACCAGCCATTCGACCGGTTCACCGCCATCCAGCTGGCGGGAGATCTCCTGGCGCCTCTGCCGGGCGAACATGCCGACGATCTGGTGTTGGGGGGTGCCTACAACCGGCTGCTGCAGACCACGCACGAGGGAGGCCGACAGGCCAAGGAATGCCGGGCTGCCTACATGGGCGACCGGGTGCGCAATGTGGCGAGCGTGTGGCTGGGGGCAACGCTGGGATGTGCCCAGTGCCACGACCACAAATACGATCCCTACACTGCCCGCGATTACCATGCGATGGGAGCCTTTTTTGCCGATGTGGATGACGAAAAACATCTCGAAAACGGCACCAACAGAGCCTTCACGCAGCGCGATCCCGAGATCGACATCGTCGGCCCCTTCGACCGCGAGAGGAGTGAGTCGCTGCAGGCCCGCCTGCGCCACCTCGACGACCAGATTCCCGCGCTCACTCTCCCTCCGCTCCTGCAGCCGGCCGAAGAGGATGCCGAGGCGGTGGTCGCCATGCGCGTCGAGCGGGAGGAAGTAAAACGGGAACTCAAAAGCCTCAAGCGCCGGATGATGGTGACCAAGGTGCTGGCGACTCCCCGCGAAGTCCGCATCCTGCCGCGGGGCAACTGGCTCGATGAGACCGGCCCGCTGGTGGCGCCGGCGATCCCGGCCTTTCTCGGCACCCTCCAGCCAGCCCCGCTGGCATCGGACACAGGTGCCGCAGAGCCCGCCCGGCTGACCCGCGCCGATCTGGCTCGCTGGCTGGTGGCTCCCGTGGCTTTAGGGGGCATGGGAGAACTGACCGCCCGCGTGGAGGCCAACCGGATCTGGGCGCTGTTTTTTGGCAGCGGGCTGTGTCGCAGTGCTGGCGACTTCGGCGGCCAGGGGGAGCCGCCCGACCATCCCGAACTGCTCGATGCTTTGGCGCTGGAATTCAGCGGCAGTGGCTGGGATCTCCGCCACTTGATCAGGCTCATCGTTACGAGCCGCGTCTACCGGCAGTCGTCGGCGGCCGCGGCGGAACTGTTGGCCCGCGATCCCGACAACCGGCTGCTCGCCCGGCAGGGCCGCTGGCGGTATCCGGCGGAGGGAGTGCGCGACGCGGCGCTCTTGGCCAGCGGGCTGCTGGAGGAAAAACTTGGCGGTGCCAGCTGCCGCCCCTACCAGCCTGCCGGCTATTACCAGCATCTCAACTTCCCCAAGCGGGAGTACACCTCCGACACCGGCAGCAGCCAGTGGCGGCGGGGATTGTATATGCACTGGCAGCGGGCATTTCTGCATCCGCAACTGCTGGCATTTGATGCCCCGGCCCGCGATGATTGCACCGCGGCGCGGATGCGTTCCAACACGCCCAAGGCGGCGCTGGTGCTGCTCAACGACCCCACGTTTGTCGAGGCGGCCAGAAAACTTGCCGAACTGGCGCTCACCTCCGGCGGCGCCAGCGACGATTCCCGGATCGATGTGCTCTGGCGGCGCGCCACGTCGCGGGCGCCCGACGCCGAGGAACGGGCCCTCACCGCGAGTCTGCTCAAGCGCCGCCGCGAGGAATACCGGGCCGATCCCGCGGCTACGGCGGCGCTCTTGAGCGTGGGCATCGCTCCGCGCGACGAGGGACTCGAGCCAGCCGAACTGGCAGCGTGGACGGCGGCCGCTCGAGCGATTCTCAACCTCCATGAAACGACGGCGAGGTATTGATGCACCCTTCCCCGGAGGATGTTTGCCGGCGCACGTTTCTCTCCCGCG
Organism: uncultured Planctomycetaceae bacterium; assembly: GCA_903885565.1. Taxonomy (GTDB): domain Bacteria; phylum Planctomycetota; class Planctomycetia; order Pirellulales; family UBA1268; genus CAISJI01. The sequence goes on along the minus strand of CAISJI010000191.1, from coordinate 20,154 downwards.
CTGGAGTGGGGCTGGGGGCCTGCGCGCTCTCGGGCCTGCTGGCCCGGGATGGGTTGGCGGCGGCGCTTGAGGGAAACACCCGCCGGTTGCCGGAGCGTTTTGCCGGGGCGGTCGATCCTCTGCACCATGTTCCCCGGGCCAAGGCGGTGATCTTCCTCTGCATGGCTGGCGGTCCGAGCCATCTGGAAACGTTTGATTACAAGCCGGAGTTGGCCCGGCTCGACGGGCAGGATATGCCCGAGAGCGTGACGGCCGGTCAGCCGATTGCGCAATTGCAGGGCAAGAAGCTGATTTGCCTGGGGCCGCGGGCCACGTTTTCTCCTGCCGGCCGGTGTGGGGCGGTGGTGAGCGATTTTCTGCCGCAGATGGCTGGACTGGCCGATCGGTTGGCGATCGTGCGGTCGATGGTGACCGAACAGATCAACCACGATCCAGCTCACGCCTTCATGAACTGCGGCACGGCTCTGGCTGGTCGTCCGAGCATGGGGGCCTGGGTGACGTATGGGCTGGGCAGCGAGGCAGACAACCTCCCCGGCTTCGTGGTGATGACCAGCAAGATCGGCCGCAATCCCCAGCCGATTGCCGCGCGGCAATGGCATTCAGGATTCTTGCCGGGGCAATTTCAGGGGGTGGAGTTTGCCACCTCCGGTGCGCCTGTGCACTACGTGGAGAATCCGCCCGGGGTCTCGGCGACCCACCAGCGGGAGTTGGTCGACACGGTGGCGGCGCTCGAACGGCACCGGCTTGTGACGGTGGCCGATCCGGAGGTGGCCACCCGCATCAAGCAATACGAACTGGCCTTCCGGATGCAGACGAGCCTGCCAGCCCTCGCCGACCTCTCCGACGAAACGTCGGAAACTCTTGCGCTCTACGGAGCCGAGCCAGGGAAGGCCACCTACGGCACCAACTGCCTGATGGCCCGGCGGTTGGTGGAGCGGGGGGTGCGGTTTGTCCACCTCTACAACAGCGACTGGGACCATCACAACGGCATAGACAGCTACATGCGGGAGATCTGCCCGCCGACCGACAAGGCCACGGCTGGGTTGCTCATCGATCTGGAGCGGCGGGGACTGCTCGACGAAACGCTGGTTATCTGGGGGGGTGAGTTTGGGAGGACGCCGATGGGCCAGAATCTCGCCAAATCGATTGGCCGCGACCACCATGTGAAGGGGTTCAGCATGGTGCTGGCCGGTGGCGGCATCAAAGGCGGGCTCACGTATGGCGCCACCGACGACTTCGGCTACCACGCCGTGGAAAATCGGGTGCATGTCCGCGATCTGCACGCCACGATGCTCCATCTGTTGGGCATCGATCACAACCGCTTTACGGTTCCGTATCAGGGCCTCGATGCGAAGCTCACGGGGGTGGAGCAGGCCCGGGTGGTGAGCGATCTTCTGGCCTGAGCCACAGGCCAAGTGGCACTGATTTCAGTCGTGCTTGCCGAGCCAGCTATCCAGAATGCGTTGCAGGCTGCCATCTTCCCGCATCGCCAGAATCACTTCATTGAGCCGCTCGCGCCGCGGGCTGCCGTTGGGCAGCGCGAGGCCGAAGTCGAGCGATTCAAATACCGGCCCCACGAGCCTGAAATTGCTCCTGTTGGGCTGATTGATGCCCGCCATCAGCGACAGATTTTCCCCCACCACACCCTCCACCAGATCGGCGTCGGCAGCGGCGAAGACATCCTCGAGGGTGGGGAATTCGACCGGCACCCCGCCCCGTTGCCGCACCGCCGCGACGGCGACAGAGGCCGCCTGACACCCGATGGTGCGGCCGGCCAGATCGCGGGGGCCATGGATATTTCCTTGGATCTGTTCCATCGTCATGGTGGCTGTCAGAGTGCTGGTGAACAGGGCCACCAGAAAGATGCCGCCGAGCATCCAGCCCAGAGCGATCAGGCGGCCCACCATGCTCGAGACATGTTTGTTGTCGCACCCGCCGGTAATCACCGTGGAGATGCTCCACCACGTCGCCTCCCAGACGCCGGCGAGATAGCTGCGGGGAAAGGATTCGGGGTTGCCGCGGCGTTCAAACCACCAGAGCAGGTGGCCGGTGACCAGCGCCAAAGCGATCACCATTCCGGTGAGCTTGAGCAGATCCCAAGACAGGAGAGCCCCAGCCGATCCCAGCCAGCCGGAGGAAGATTTGTCGGGCACGGCGATGCGCAGGCCGGAATGGAATATCGGATGGGTGAGATCGATCACCTGCTCCCGCTCCCGCGTGAGTGCCAGCGGCCCCAGCAGGATGTCGACCTTCTTTGCCGCCACCGACTCGATGGCGACCTGCAAGGAAGGCTCGCGAACATACTCGGTGGTCACCCCGATGCGCTGTGCCATCTCCTCCCAGAGGGCGACCGCCACGCCTATCGGTTTGCCGTTTTGATAGGTCACCGCAGAGGCGATGGGCGCCACAGCCACGCGCCACACCTCCGGTCCTCCCTCTCCGGCAGCCGGCGCCGGCCCGGTGGAGAGCAACCACAGCGTCAGGCTGCCGCAGAGGAGTTTCGCGGCGCCGCGGCCACCGAACGCCGCGATTCCTGCCGCCACCAGCACGACCCCGCCTGCCAAGGCCGCGATCGCCAGCGCCACCGCACCGGGCGGCAGCTGCGCAGACGCTCCCGTTGCCATCTCCCGCAGGCGCTCGGCCAGGCCACTGCCAGCTTCCCCCGAAAGCGCAAGCAAGAGCAGCGGAATGCTGTTGTGGATCGCATGGCAGACGATTCCCGGCAGCAGGCTGCCCGTGGCGATGCGCAGGGCTCCGGTCGCCAGCCCCAACACGAAGGTGGAGGGCATGCGCTCAGGCATGAGATGCGCTAAGGCAAAGAGCGCCGCCTGGGCCACCACCGCGGCTGTCATGCGCCGCGAGGTGGGGGCGTCGCCGGCAAACGCTCCCAGCGTCCAGCCACGAAAGAGGAGCTCCTCGCAGACCGCTGGCAGGAGCGCCATCAGGAGCCACGACAGCCACCAGGGATTCTTCAGCAGCAGCGACACCAGTCGTGCGGAGAGGTCGCGGGCTTCTGCCGACAGGCCCGTGCCACGGGCGGAAAGGAGCACGGCCGCTCCCAGCAGAAACAGGGCGGCACCAATCAGGCCTGCCCCACCCAGGCAGGCGGCGGTGCGCCACCAGACGGGCTGGCCGAATTGTGGGGATGCCGGTGGCCAGGCCCATGCCAGCGTGCGCCGCAGATCGACGCGCTGCCACCACAGCGTCGCGCCCAGAGGGATCAGCACCGCCATCAGTTGGTGCAGGGGGATGGCCAGCAGCAGATTCTTGGGGGCGAGTCCCTGCAGATACCACAGCCCGGCCAGCCCGATGACGATCGGCATCATTCCCTGCCCCACTGAAGGAAGCGCTCTGGGCGCCGGCCGGGTGAGGGGGCTGGTGGCACTGTCGGGACCCCGGAAGAGAATTTCCTCATCGGTGAGGATGGCTGCGGTGCCGCGCAGCAGCAGCCATGTCAGCACCGCCGAAGAGAGGAGCGTGAGGGCCAGGGGCAGAAGGATGGCGGGGCTGGTGGAGCTGACGGCGGCGGTCGCTTCCGGGCCCGCCTCGACTGCCGTCAGCGCGCTGCTGGCCACCATCACCTGTCCGGCAAAGGGGACCAGCGCGAGGAGGCCGTCGCTGCGCATACCGGGCAGGAGTGCCGCCCCGGCCAGAGCACTCACCAGCAGAATCACGGGCGTGAGCGTGTTCTGCGCCTCTTTACCGCTTTTGGAGGCGGTGGTCACTGCCAGGCAGGTGGCGGCGGCCAGTGCTGCCAGGCCGATAAATGCCAGCACCGTCACCACCCCCCCGCCAGCCATGTTGGGCAACCCCAGGGCAATACTGGCCGGGAGCAGATGGAGCGCCACGCCAGCTGTCAGGGCGATCGACAGGCAGTTGGCCGCCAGCGTGGCCAGCGTGACGGCAAACACCGCCAGAAACTTGCCGAACACGATCTCCTGCGCCCCACAGGGGGCCATCAGGAGTGTCTCTATGGTGCCCCGTTCCTTCTCCCCGGCGATCGCATCGATGGCCGGGTAGAACGCTCCTGTCATGGTGAGAACAGCCAGCAGCACCAGAATCGCACCGGCCAGTGTCGGCAGCAGGCCGGGAGTATGCAGCGGCGCGGAGATACCATCTTCGGCAAACTGCACGCGCAGCGGCAGCAGCGTGCTCGCCGGAAGGCCGGCGTCGGCCAGTCGGCGCTGGCGGGCATCCTCGGCAACCTGCCGCATCACGGCCATGAACTCGTCGCGCACGCGCGGGTCGGACGGACGCGCTTTCGGCAGATACGCGAGCAACTCGGTCGTGCCTTTCCCATCGAGAGCCGCCAGCAGGCCCGGTGCGGCATCCAGCCACACATCGGCATCGCCGCCATCGATGGTCTGCTGGCCTTCGGTGGCATCGACCAGTAAAAACCGCAGGCTCGCAGGCCAGTTCTCCTGCTCGGCAGGCGAATCAGATGTGAAGGCGGCCGCCACGGCGGCGATGCGCTCGGCGAGAGAAGTGGCCTCAGAGCCACTGAAGGCGATCGTGAGCTGTGTCGGAACTTGACGATCCTCCAGATCGCTCACGGCCGTCCGCACGCCAAAGGCGGTCGAGAGAGCGATGATCGGGTAGGTGACCATCGGCAAGAGCAGCGTGACCAGCAGGGTGCGGCGGTCGCGCACGAATTCGAGCAGATCACGCCGGGCAATCGCCAGGCTGGCCCGCAGGCCGCCGCGCTGGGGGTGAGGAATGTCGCTCATGCTCTGGTGCCCTCCACGGCGGCGAAAAATCCCTGCTCGAGCGACCCTCCCGGCCCGGCCACTTGAGCCCTCGTGCCTTGGGCAGCTACCCGCCCTCCATGGATGATGACAAACCGGTCGCAGCGATTTTCGATCTCGTGCAGGCGGTGGGTCGAGAGCAGAATAGCCCGGCCTTCGCTGCGCAGATTGGCCAGAAAAGCGAGGAGATCCCGCGACCCGAAAACATCCAACACGCTCGTCGGCTCGTCGAGCACCAGGGCGGGTGGATTGTGCACCAGCGCCCGCCCCACCGAAACCCGCTGCCGTTGCCCGGATGAGAGCCTCCCGGCCGGCCGATCGGCGCAGCTGACCAGGTCGAGCACCCCCAGGAGCTGCTCCACGCGATCATCGAGTGTCTCTGCCGCAACGCCGTGGAGCCGGCCAAAGGACTGGAGGATTTCGCGCGGCGTGAGCCGGTCGGGCACGCCGGTAGTGGCCGACACGTAGCCCAGTTGGCAGCGGGCCCCCACCGGGTCGAGCACCACATCGCAGCCGGCCACCCGGGCAGTTCCGGAGGTGGGCCGCAGGAGCGTTGCCAGCACACGCAGGGTGGTGGTTTTGCCGGCACCGTTGGCGCCGAGCAAGCCGACCATCTCCCCCGGGCCGACCGCAAACGACACTCCATCAACAGCGCGGACGATCTGCCCATCGGCCGCTGTGTAGTGTTTCACCAGATCGAGCACCTCGATCATCTCAGCCCTCCTCGCTGGGAGGAAACTGTCGGCGGTCGAGAATCAGCACGCTGGCCACAAGGAGCACTCCGGCCAGGAGCACCACCGCCCCGCACTGGATCCACACCGGATTGGTGTCGATCAGCAGTTGCATCCCGGCAGGCATCTGGCGGCCCCATCCCATCCCCTGCACCAGCAGGCTGCGCAGCCGCAGGCTGACGGTGAGCTGGTTGACGACAGCGGGGAGAAAACCGGCCAGATATTCCACGACAATCGCCACGCCGACACTCGCCACAAGAGCCCGTTTGGGCACGATCACCGCCGGCAGGGCAAAGAGGGCAGCGCGGCCCAGGCACGACAGACCCACCAGAGCCGCGAAGAGTGGGAATCGCTTCCAGGGATGCGCCATCCCGCTCACGGCCAGAGCCAGGCAGAGCGCCAGAATCGCCACCGCTGCCGTCCAGGCAACCGCCGCGAGGAAGGTTCCCAGCAGCAGAGCTCTGCGTCCATGGGGACGCACGGCAATATGGGCCCAAGTACCCCGTTCCAATTCGTCCGCCACCACCGGGCACATCGTCACCAGCAGGCCGAGCATGCAGAGGGCCTCCGGAATGAGCGCGTAGAGAATCACCACAACGGTGCCATCCATCGAGCCACTGAGCGTTTTGCGCACCGCCAGGAGCACGGCTGCCGGAAACAGCACGCCCAGGGCGGCGATGGCCAGCCGGGGGAGGGTGAACAGGCGCCGCAGCTGGAATCCCGCCACGGCCAACACCGCGGCCAGAAGTGTTCCACGCGGAAGAGGCTGGGCGTCATCGGCGGGTTGCTGCAGCATCGTGCCGATGGTGTTTGTGGTTGTCATGGTGCCACCCCGCGGTGCAGCTGCACGAGCCTGCCAAAGAGCCCCTCCAGGGAACGATCGCCGGGCACCAGTTCACGCACCATGATTCCCGCCTGAAGTGCTCCCTCGGCGATCCGTTCCGCCAAGGCCTGCGGGGAGCGCGTGCCCACGATCAAAACATTCTCCCCCTCAAACCGCAAACTCTCCGCCGCCGCAGACTGACAGGTTTTTTCCGCCAACCGGCGCGGCTGGTCGCAGACCACCCGGAGTTCTGTCGGGAGCGACTCGACGAGATCGCGGATTTCCCCCACTGTTCCGCTGGCCACGAGACGGCCGCCGAGAATCACCACCAGCCCCGCCTTGAGGGCTTCGATCTCATGAAGCAGGTGGCTGGCAACGAGGAGGCTGCGGTCCACAGCCCATTTCCGCACCAGCCCGACAAGTTCGTGCCTTGCCAGCGGATCGAGGCCGTCAAAGGGTTCGTCGAGAACCAGCAGATCAGGTTCGTGTGCCATGGCACCAGCCAGCTTGGCACGCTGGCGCATCCCCTTGGAGAGTGTGCCCAGCGGGCGCAGGATCGCCTCTCCCAATCCCACCTGCTCCAGCGCCCGCTCCGCGCGCACGGCCGCGGCGGCAGGTGAATAGCCGGAGAGTCGCACCAGATACCGCACCCACTGGCGCGGGGTGGCGTGGCGTTCGGTGAGATCGGCCGCCGGGCAGAAGCCGATGCGGGCCAGCACCCGCGGATTGGCAAACGGGGGCTCACCGAAAACTTTCACATCCCCGATCGAGGCCCGCAGTTGGCCGGTCACCAAGCCCAGAAAGGTGGTCTTCCCCGCTCCGTTGGGGCCCAGCAGACCGTGGGCACCGGTGCCGAGTTCAACCGTCACGTCGTTGACGCCGATCACCGAGCCGTAGAGCTTTGTGACATGGCAGAGGGAGAGCATCGCAGGCTTTCAGAGTGGCCGCCGGGCCACGTTCAACACGATCCAACAACACGAGTGAAGGGAAGCATTCACGCCCGTGCGGGCGCATCGACCCGCCGCCACAGCACCAAGCTCGATACCGCCGTCACGGTCAGCAGCGAGACCAGCGGAGGCAGCACAGCCCGCCACCTGGTTTCAATGCCGAAGATCCAGGCCTGCACCACCCCCAGGGCATGGTATGGGGAAAGCCAGGCCCAGCGATCGATTTCTGAATCGAGTCCGGCAGCCCGCGAGAGCCAGCGAAAACCGCGCGGGGCTGATCGCTGCCGCGCGGGAGGAACGGTCGCAAACTCGCCAAAGGCTTCGTCGGCGAAGAAGCTCTCCTGCGCCGCCTCTTCACGCGACAGGCGGGTCACCTCAGCGGCAGCCACCAGATCGGCTGTAGTGAGCGCCGTGTGGGCGATCCAACAGGCGGCCCAGGTGGCAAACCAGGCAAAGCTGGCGATCCGGCTTTCGGCCGTGAGCGACGAATAGGCCAGCGCCATCAGCACCGTCGGCACGGCGAGCGTCAGGCTCGCCAGGATGATCTTCAGCGGCAGATCCCAGGTGGCGACCGCGACCCACACACTCGGGCTCACCAGCACCCCCAAGGCCCATAGCGCCAGGGCCGGCAGCATGGTGATCGCCGCCACGAGCACTCCCAGGATGGCCATCTTCCCCAGGATGTATTCCAGCTTCCCCACCGGCCGCGTGAAGTAGACCAGCCAAGCCTTGGCCCGCAGATCGCGGGAGATGAGCGTCGGAGCGACCAGTCCCACCACGACTGCCAGCAGCACCGCCTGCGGTGCCCGCATGAACGCCAGCAGGAGACGCGCCCAAACCATGTGGCGGGTGGAGTTGGCATCCAACGGCCGGCCGTCCGGCGGCGGAGCCCCCAAGCTGCGGGCCAGCACCGCGCCGAGCACCCCCACGCCGTCGAGATTGCGTCCCGCCCGAGCCTGCTCCTGCATCGTGCCCAACTGCCCTTGGTCGACCGCCTGCTCAAACGCAAAAAAACTGGCGGCAAACAGCAGCGCCGGGCTCCAGGCGAAGAAGACCGCCCGGCGCAGCCAGCGGCTGGTCCACGCCAGCCGGATGCCGGTGCCGGCGATAACGCCCACGGCGTGGCCGTAACCGCATCGCTCTCCCCGCCACGGCCGATAGCCGACATCATGCAGCGGCATCATCATCTCCAGAGGAGGAACTGAGGGCCGCGTGGGCAGGCCCGTCCGCTTGAGCTATTGCCTCCAGAAAAACATCCTCCAGTGGCCGCTGGGCCCGTTCCAGCGAGAGCACCACCACCCCCGTGGCCCGGGCCGCTTCCCAGACAGCAGGCACGCTGCTGGCGGATGATGCATCGAACAGGATCGCGCCGCGCTGGGCCGGGGAGACCGGCGCCGCTTCCGGCGCTGGAGCGACGCGGCGGGCGGTAATCCCCCGCCCCGCCAGAGACATGAGCATGTCGTCGAGCGGCCCGATCCCTTCAAGCCTGTCTTCCGGCGCCGGCGGGAGCGTGAGTTCCCGGATGGAGCCCGACAGGCGAACGCGGCCACCAGCCAGCACGATCACCCGCTCGCAGATCGCCTGAACATCGGGAAGGACATGCGTGGAGATGAGGATCGTCTTGCCATGGTCGCGAGCCAGCGTCGTGAGCCGTCCCAGCATGGCCCGCCGTTCCAGGGGATCGAGTCCGTTGGTCGGCTCGTCGAGGATCACCAGTTGTGGGTCGTGGACGATGGCTGCGGCGAAGGCCACCTTCTGCCGCACGCCAACAGACAGGGTTTCCACCGGCCGGTAGCGTTCCTGACCGGCGTCGCACCAATCGAGCACCTCGTGCGCCCGCCGCAGGGCTTCGATGCCCGGCAGGCCGGCGAGTTGGGCGGCGTACCGCACCATCTCCACGCCCGAGAGTCCCGGCACGGAGCATTCATCCTCCGGCACCACTCCGATCGACTGGCGCACGGCCCGCGGTGACCGCTGCGGATCGAGGCCAAACACCCGCACAGTGCCCGCCGCCAATCGCACCAGCCCCAACATGGCACGCACCAGCGTGCTCTTGCCGGCGCCGTTGGGGCCCACCAGGCCGGTGATCCCGGGGAGCACTTCCAGCGACACCCCATCAAGCACCGTCCTCCGGCCGTAGCGCTTGACGACATTGGTGAGGTGCACCGGCAGAGCGGCAGCGGAGGGGATCATCGGCCGATCAACCCTCCATCACTTCAGCTTCCTTGAGACGCGCCAATTCCCCGACTCGCAGTTCGAATTTCTTGGTGAGCTCCTGCACCTCTTCCTTGGTCGAATCGCAATCGTCCTCGGTGAGGGTGCCGTCGGTCTTTTCGCTGTCGGAGGCTTTGTTGGCATCGCGGCGGACATTGCGGATCGCCACCCGGGCCTCTTCGGCCAGTTCCTTGATGCGGGAAGTCATCTTGCGGCGAACGTCGGTGGAGAGGGCCGGCACCGTGATCCGGATGACCCGTCCGTCGCTTTGCGGATTGAAGCCCATGTCGCTGGCATGGAGGGCTTTTTCGATGTCTTTGATCGTGCCGGGATCGAAGGGCCGCACCACGATCTGATTCGGCTCGGGGGCGCCCACGCTGGCCAGCGCCTTGATGGGAGTGGGCGATCCATACACATCCACCCGCAGCGAATCGACCAGGCCCGGATTGGCACGGCCAGTCCGGATGCCGGTCAGGGCATGACGGAAAACGTCGGCCGCCTTCTCCATGCGTTCCTCGGCATCCAGCAGAATGTCGTCGACCGGCATGCACCCACTCCTGTGTGTGGAAAAATGTGTGGAAAAACTGTGTGAAAGATCTGAGACGGTAGCCCAGACCGAAAAACCGGGGGGAGCGGCCCCCGATCGGGGATTGTCGCAGGCCGACCGAAGGGCACGCAAGCACCCCGGCCGATTCAGCCCACGATTACGGTCGGCCGGCGGGCCGGATCGGCAACCGACTTGTCGAGGAGATCGACAACCACATTGGGAATGTCTCCCTGCCCGAAGAGGAGGAATTCCAGCGCCAGCTTCACGCTGCTCCCCTGGCTCCAGCCGAAGACCACGTCCAGCGGCGTGCCCGTTTTGGTCATTTCCATCGCGATTTGGGCAATCGTGTGGGAGACGGAGGCGACATCGCGGGCCACGATGATGAAGCGGTCTCCCTCCTGTCGCACCGAGATGATGGGCGCATTCTGGAATTCACTGGTGTCGCCGTAATGCACTTCCAGAAAGACGATCGGCACATCGGCCGGAATCCGGTGGCGGCGGCGGATCTCCGCCTCTTTCTCGTCGAGAGAACGATGCCCGGGGCGGTGGGGCACAAGCACCCGGAAAGCCCCCTCGGCGCAGATGTCGGTCCAGAGCATTCTCGCGCCATCGTCGGCAAACCGAAATTCCTTGAGCCGCAGTTCCTGGCTGCGCCAGATCCGCGACACAAACGAGATCAACATCACGCAGGCGATGAAGATCGAGGCGATGATGATGCCGTCGGGGCGTTCGGAGATATTTGTTGCGGTGGTGTAGATGAACACCAGCGTGATCAGGGCGAAGGCCAGCCGTTTCGACCAGCTGTGGTCGTGCCCCTCCTGCGCCTCATGTTGCATGTGAACCAGCGAGGCGATGCAGGCGCTGGTCATCAGCACCAACACACCGGTGGCATACGCGCCCCCCTGGGCGGTGACATCGGCACTGAAGGCCCATGTGACCAGCAGGTTGATAAACGTGAAACCGATCACGAGCGGGCGGTATGCCGCGGCCCATTCTGGTGCCATGCCGTACCTCGGCAGATAGCGGGGCACCATGTTGAGCAGGCCTGCCATGGCCGAAGCGCCGGCAAACCACAAAATGAGAATCGTGCTGATGTCATAGACGGTGCCGAACAGCGGACCGAACAACGGGCAGATCGGATAGGGGCTCTCGCCGTGGGCGATGTAGGCCAGGGCCCGGTCGATCGCCTTGCCCTTCACCGGCTCCAGTTGCAGTTCCTCTGCCGGGATCAGCGTGTTGGTGCCGGTGATCAAGGACGATCCCAGCAGGAAAAACGACATGATCACCGCAGCGACCAGCAGCAGTTTGCGGGTGTTGGCGATACGGGCCTGCGTGTTGTGGGGCTCGGCTTCCGTGCCACGAACCAGATGGATCAGCAGCACGCCGGTTTCAAACCCGCTCATGCCGAGAGCCAACTTGGGGAAAATGAGACAGGAAATACCGATGGCCACCAGCAGGCCGCTGCCGCTGATTGGGGCATGTTCGAGATGGTAGGAACCGGAGGCGATTTCCCCCGCCCAGTGCTGGAGCAGGGCGGGATGGGTGAACAGATACCATAGGCCGGAGCCGACGATAACAAACGACAGCGACAGGAATGCAGCTACGAGGATCGTCGCCAGTCCCACCACCTCCTGATAACCCTTGAGAAACATGCCTCCCAGCAGCAGCAGGAGCGTCATGGCCACCAGGATCTGGTTTTGCATCCACGGGGGAGCCCCCCCGGCGAACAGGGAATTGTTGATCAGATGCGCGGCGGCGTCGGCGGCCGAGAGTGTCTTGGTGATCACAAAATCGGTGGCCGCAAAGCCGATCAGCACCAACACGCCGATCTTGCCCGACCAGCCCCCGACGAGGCGTTCGATCATGCCGATCGAACCGATGCCGTCGGGCGTTTCCCCGGCGACATAGCTGTAGACAGGATAGGCTCCCAGCAGCGTCACCAGCACCAGCACCAGCGTGGCAATGGGGGCCAGCGTGCCGGCCCCTTCGAAGGCGATCGATGGCTGATAGCCGAGCGTGCTGAAGTAATCCACACCGCACAGGCACATGATCAGCCACCACGCATAGTGGTGATCACGGGAAGACTGGCTCACGCGCAGAACTCCTCAAAGGGGCAATGGGATGTGGCATCGTGACATCCCGCTGCCGGGGGCCGCAAGCAGAGCGGCTGGAGCACGGGGGGAAGGGCAGTCTGGCGCAGAGGCGGTGGCTATTTCCATTCGGGGAGATCGATCCCCCGTTCCTTCGCCCGCGTCTGCAGCGCCTCGGCGTAGCGGTCAGAGAGTTGCTGGCGGGCCAGTTCGTCGGCAGAGGGCTTCTTGCCAGGCTTGGCCTTACTGCTGCGTCGCAGAGAGCGGCCGGCAGTGCTTACCGCCTGGGGATTGAGCCCAAAGCGCAGCTCCCGGTAGGCCAGCGTCTGCTGGATGGCCTGATCGAGAACTTCCTTCCGCTCAGGCGCCGGCTTGCTGAAATAGGCGTCCATCGATTCCTTGCACAGCTCACGCCAGTCTTTCTCCAGGGCGGTACGGGCCACCCGGACTTCCTTTTTGTCCATCGTGTCGACGGTGCGGATGATCTCCATCACGGCCTTCTTGGCCTCCTTCGCCCGCGGGTCAGCTTGGAGCACCTGCCGCTGGAGTTCGACCGTCTTCTCCAGCGCCCCGTCCGGTCTGGAGGCGAGCCACCAGCCTGCAGCTAAAAGCACCACCAGACTGGCGGCCAGAATGGCAGCGGGGCGGCCAAAGCGGCGGGGCGCCGGAGCCCGAGTGGGGAGCGGTGGTCGGGTGCGTGGGCGGGGAGCGGATGCCATGGGAGGGCCTCCAGAAAGTGCGGGGGAAGGCGGCGGGGGGAATGGAGTTGCGCGGGCTCACGCGCCAGCAGCGGGGCGGGCCGGCCTGTGAAGCCGGTGATCACGATCAAGGATTGGTTCACCAGAAGATGCCAGCCGGCTCAGGTGCCGCTGTTGGCTCCATCGGGCGGGGCGGTGGGATCGTTGCCATCGCCGATGGTTGAATACCACCGCAGCACGGTCAGATCGGTATTGGCATCGATGGAATCGACATGCGCGTCGAGGAACACGAAGTTGGTCAACCCGGTGTGCAGGCTGCCGAACTTTCGGTAGTTGAGGTCGTCTGTCGAAATGGCCAAGCCGCGGGCTGTGTCCCGAAAGAGGGTTTGGGGGGTATCGGCGCAGAACATGGAAGTGTCCCCCTGTTCAAACTGCTGCATGTCGGCCCGCACGCTGGTGTCGGCCTTGGGAATATGGCGGTCGCCGATGGCGAACGTCCGGCTCAAGCCATCAGTGACCTGCTGGGAGCGGACGGCCGAGAAGGTGTGGATCGGGCCGGCCTGTTTTGGGTCGATCGAGCCGTTGTCGGCAGGAGCGTAGAGAAAATAGGTGCCAGCCACGGCGGAATAGTCGCCGCCAGCGGCGGAGGCCAGCACCAGCGGCGGCTCGTTGTTGTTGTCGAAATTGCGGTCGTTTACCGGGCTGCGGCGGCTGGCGCAGAAAAAAGTCGAAACCGGGGTCCGCATCGCCGCGGAATTGGCAGTGTCATCGCAGCGCTTCGCAGGCACGTAAGCGTTGTAGACGTTGATCTGCTCCATGAAGGGGAGCATCCGGAAGGCCCAGGAAACGCCGTAGGGATCGCGGGTGTTGCGGCCGGATGGGAACGTTTTCTTGGCGTCGTGGTAGAGCGTGACGGCCAGGCCCAGTTGCTTGAGATTGTTGGTGCACGCCAGACGGTTGCCCGCCTCGCGGGCTGCCTGTACGGCCGGCAGGAGCAGGCCGACCAGCGTGCCGATGATCGCAATGACCACCAGCAGTTCCACCAGCGTGAATCCCCCCGGCAGTCCTCGCACTCTGAGTGTGTTCAAGCGGGCATTGGTTCGCGAACGACAGAGTGCTGAAAAAACCATGGTGGGAAAACTCCGCAGGACCTGACGTCTCCATCTGGCCACGCGGCAGGGGAGCGACGGCAGGGGGTCGTAGCAAGAGGCAGTATAAGAGGTGCCTTGCCTAAGAAAAAAGGTTTCTTTGCGCTGGCGGCGCAAGTTCTTGCAGAGAAGCAGGTTGCGGTCAGCCGTCGCGGCGTCCGCTGACGATCGTGCCGATGCGTTCTCCGGCCACCGCCCGCTCGATGTTGCCATCGCGGCGGTAGTTGAAAACCAGAATCGGCATCCCATGTTCCATGCACTGGGAGAGCGCCGTCGCGTCCATCACCCGCAGGTTTTGCTCGCGCACCTGCTGGTAGGTCAGTTCCCGGTAGAGCATCGCATGGGGATTCTTTTCTGGATCATCGGAATAGACCCCATCGACTCGGGTGGCCTTCATCAGAATGTCGGCCTCGAGTTCCAACGCCCGCTGGGCGGCAGCGGTGTCGGTGGTGACAAACGGGCTGCCTGTGCCGGCGGCGAGGATCACGATCCGCCCCTTTTCCAGGTGCCGCTTGGCCCGCCGGCGGATATAGGGTTCGGCCACGCCCTCCATGCGGATGGCGGTCATCAGGCGGGTTTGGGCCCCCAGGCTCTCCAGGGCATCCTGCAGCGCCAAGCCATTGATCACCGTGGCGAGCATCCCCATGGAGTGAGCGGTGGCTTCCTGCACGCCGCTATTGCCGGCCGTGAAGGCGCTGCCCCGCAGGATGTTGCCCCCTCCGATCACCACGGCCAACTGCACCCCGCGGGCCGCAGCCCGAACCGTCTGGCGGGCCACATGGAGGACCTCGTCCATCGCGATGCCCCGCTCTCCGGGGCGCACAAAGCTCTCCCCCGAGATTTTCAGGAGCACGCGGCGGTGCAGTCCGGCGGGTTGCTGGGGGGTTTCCATAGGCTGTCAGGGGGGAAGCAGCGGAGCCGAAGCGGTGACAGCCGGGCCGGGACGAATGGCTGCAGCAGCAGGGAACCGGCCCACCAGGAAAGACGCAATCAGCTGCCGAGTTTCCAGTTTTCCATCCGCTTGATCTGCAGTCCGGCAGCAGCAGCCAACTGGCCGACGGTCTGCTTGTCGTCTTTCACGAACGGCTGTTCCAGCAGCACGCACTGGCTGAAGAAGTTGCGCAGCCGACCTTCGATCATTTTGGCGATGATGTTTTCGGGCTTTCCTTCGGCGCGGGCGGCCTCAGTGAGGATCTCGCGCTCCTTGGCCACCACCTCAGGGTCGAGGTTTTCCTTGGTTAATGCCTGGGGCGCCAAAGCGACCACATGCATCGACACATCCTTGGCGATTGCAGCGGCTTCGGGGCTGGATGTTTTGCCAGCGATCTCCACCAGAGCCGCCTTCGTGCCGTCGTGGTGGGCATAGCCGCCGCAGGGAGCGTCGATCCGGCAGATGCGGGCCAGATCAAAAACCTCCCGCATCCGGTTGAACAGATCGTTCTTGAGGTCTTCGAGTGTGCGGTCTGGGTGGGCATGGCTCTTCTGGGCCAGCAGCGCCGCCGGCGTGGCGGCCCCGGGGCCCAGGGCCAGCGTGGTCGCCATGTCCTCGGCGAGGGCCTTGAATTCCGGGCTTCCCGCCACCGGGGCGCTTTCGCACTTGAGTTCGATCATGGAACCGACACCCTTGGCCGGATCGGCGTAGACCGCGAGCCTGCCGGTCGTGGTTTCCCGATCGGCACGCATCGATTGCGTTTTCACACCCTGCTTGCGCAGCCACTCCACCGCCTGTTCGGTGTTGCCGCCGCTCTCGAGCAGGGCCTTCTTGCACTCCATCATCGGCAGGCCGGTCTTGTCTCGCAGTGCCATCACCGCAGCGGCTGTGATCTCTGCCATCGTGCTTCTCCTTACAGGCTACAGAATGAGAATGATCGGATCAGATCGGATGAAAACGGCGACACTCCCGCCGGCTCAACAGAGCGGAGGCGGCCGCCGGTCTGGCACGCAGGTGTCGGCAGGCCACATCGCTTATACCCCCGGACGGAGGTTGTGATCAGGTGGTCTTGGGAGGCCTGGGCGCGGCACGCTTGGCCACGCTGGCGCGGGGCTTTGGTGGAGCCTTGGCCCGGCCCCCCTCGGCGCCTTCACCATCAGCACCCTCAGCCGCGATAACCGCCTCGGCGGTGGTCAGGGCCTTGCCGGCCAGGATGGCATCAGCCAGCCGAGCCGCGACCAATTCGATCGAGCGGATGGAATCATCGTTGCCCGGGATCGGCAGGTCGATCATGTCTGGGTCGCAGTCGGTGTCGATGAGGGCCACGGTGGTGATGCCCATCTTCCGCGCTTCGTTGACCGCGTTCTTTTCCTTCTTGGGATCAAACACGACCAGGCATTCGGGCAGGCGGGAGAGGGTGCGGATGCCACCGAGATTCCGCTCCATCTTGCGGAATTCACGCCGCAGCGACGATTGCATCTTCTTGGAATAAGCACCGAATTCCTCGGAGGGCATCAGCTTTTCCAACTGCTCCAGCCGGGCGAGCCGATTGCGGATGGTGCGGAAATTGGTGAGCGTGCCGCCGAGCCAGCGATCGCTGACGTAGGGCATGCCGCAGCGGGCGGCCTCGCGGGCCACCGCCTCAGCACCTTGCCGCTTGGTGCCCACGAAGAGCACAAGGCTTCCGGTGGTCGCGACCTGGCCGAGATACTTCCGGGCACGGAGCAGCCCGCGAATCGTCTCGCGGACGTCGATGATGTGGATCAGATTCCGACGGCCGTGGATGTAGGGCCGCATCTTCGGATTCCAGCGGCTGGCACGGTGGCCGAAATGCACGCCAGCTTCGATCAATTCCTGAGCCAAGACGTTCGACACGCTGAACACTCGCTGTGGATGGTGAAATTCGCCGGCAGACGAGCGCCAGCAGAGTCCCGCAGGTTATCGACTTTTCAGGCCCGATGTCAACGCACACTCCACTTCTCCCGTGGCGGAGGCGATTCCTGCACCCCAATTGGCCCCCCGGCTTGAATCGGGCGGAGGCCTCAAACTACACTTCGCCGGGGCCTTTCCGGTGTCCCCCGCTGGTTGCCAGCGGTTCCCACCCCCCCCTTTCAGCCTTTTGCAGCGGCCCAGCCGCCCCATCCATGCGACACGTTATATCGGCCACCGTCCAGAATGTCCCGGGCGTGCTGGCACACGTGTCGGGCATGCTCGCCTCCCGCGGCTACAACATCGACAGCCTCGCTGTTGGTGAGACTGAAGACCGGGGCTTTTCCCGGATGACGTTCGTGCTGCGTGGCGACGACCGGGTGCTCGATCAGGTGCGCCGGCAATTGGAAAAGATCGTCACGGTGGTCAGGGTCGACGACATCTCTTCCCGCAATCACGTTGAACGCGATTTGATGCTGATCAAGGTCGCCGCCACCGCTGGCCCCACGCGGACCGAGGTCAAGGAGTTGGCAGAGGTTTTCCGGGGCCGGATTATCGATGTTGCCGCCGATAGCGTGATCATTGAGATTTCCGGTACCGAAGAGAAGATCGAGGGGTTCATCGAGCTGATGCGGCCCCTGGGGATCCTGGAGTTGGTGCGTACCGGACGGATCGCCATGGTGCGGGGCAGCCCTCCCACCCGCGAACTCACCGAGGCCGCCGACGGAGCCCGTCCCGCTGATTCCGCACCGATCCGCGAGTCGCTGGCCTGACATGCGAATCGAAGCAATGGATCCCGTTTCTGCAGGCTTGGCGGGTGGCCATTTCGGCTGCCTGTGAGCCTTCTCTGGCGGGGAGGTCGTCGATCTGGTCCACACCGCCAGTTGTTGTCAGAGCGTTCACAATCTCGCTGTTTTTGCCACTTTTCTGTCCCGTAGCCACTTCCTATCCCGTAGCCACTTCCTATCCCGTAGCCACTTCCTATCCCGTAGCCACTTCCCATCTCGTTCAGGAGTTTCCCGTGCCCGTCACGATCTATTACGACGCCGACGCCGATCTCAAGGCCCTCGCCGGCAAGACCATCGCCATCATCGGGTATGGCAGTCAGGGACATGCCCAGGCGCAGAATCTGCGGGACAGCGGCTTGAATGTCGTGGTGGCGCAGCGACCGGGCGGACCGAATTACGAACTGGCCAAGAGCCATGGCTTTGCGCCGATGTCGGTGGAGGACGCCGTCAAGCAGGCAGACCTCATCAACATTCTGCTGCCTGACGAACTGGCCGCCGATGTCTACCGCGCGTCGATCAAGCCGAACCTCAAAAAGGGGGCCGTGCTGATGGCCAGCCACGGCTTCAATTTCCACTACGGGCAGATTGAGCCACCCCCCGGCCACGATGTCATGCTCGTGGCGCCCAAGGGGCCAGGCCATCTTGTCCGCAGCGAGTATGTGAAGGGTGGGGGCGTGCCCTGCCTGATTGCCCTCGGCGCAGGGGCTTCTCCCGAGACCAAGAAGCTGGGCTTGGCCTACGCCAAGGGGATTGGCGGCACTCGCGGCGGCGTGATTGAGACGACGATCGCCGAGGAAACTGAAACTGATCTCTTCGGCGAGCAGGCGGTGCTCTGCGGCGGTGTCTCGGAACTGATCAAGGCTGGCTTCGACACGCTTGTCGAGGCTGGCTACCAGCCGGAAATGGCCTATTTCGAGTGCCTCCACGAGATGAAGCTGATCGTCGATCTCTTCTATCAGGGTGGGCTCGAATACATGCGATACAGCGTGTCGAACACCGCTGAATACGGCGACTACACCCGCGGCAAGCGGATCATCACCGAAGAGACCCGCAAGGAGATGCGCAAGATCCTTGAGGAGATTCGCTCGGGTGAATTTGCCCGCGACTGGATTCTGGAAAACCGCGGTGGGGCGGCGATGTTCAAGAGCACGCGCCGCCGGGAGCGCGAGCACAAGCTCACGGAAACCGGCCGTGGCCTGCGGAAGATGATGAAGTGGATTGAGTCCAAGGAGGTCTGATGACTCCGTGGACGAAGGCATTCACGGCTTTTGTTCACCCTGATTCACCGGGGTTTCGCCCGCGGGAAAAAGTCGTTTTTTTTGAGTGGAATGGAAGCCAGAGCGCAACTGGAGGGCCGAGATGACGCCTGAGGAATACCAGTCCCGCAGTCTCTATGAGCAACTTCATCCGGGTGACCGGGTGGAGGTGCTCCATGGGGTGACGGTGGGCTCGAGTGCTCAGTGGAATACGACCACCGTGGGGAAGGTGCTCCGCCGCGAGCGCCGCCGCCACGGCCTCCACTTCCGCCGCAGCCCCGACGACAAGGTCTTCAGCGACGTGCTGATCCTCGCCCGCGACGACGGCGAACTGACAACCGTCACGATGGATGAGTACACGCGGCTGCGGAAGCTGTAAGGAAAATTGCAGGGCGGGAGTCCCGGGTTGGCAGAAGCCTCTTTTTCCCACGGTTCCACAATGAGGAGCGGTTTTATCAAGGCATTAGCAGCGATTCTTCTAGCGGGTTGGCTGGCGTGCGTGGCCTGTGCGGAGTCCCCCGCTGTGGCCCTGGTGCCTGATCAGGAGGGCTATCTTCCGCTCTTCAACGGCCGCGACTTGGCCGGGTGGAAGGTCTGGAAGAACCAGGGCGATTTCCAGATTCGGGACGGAATCGTCCGCTGCCAGCGCGGTGGGGACGGGCAGTTCATGCTCTACATGGGGCAGGAGTTCGCCGACTTCGAACTGGTGGTGGAGTGGCGCGTTTCCCCGAAGGGCAACAGCGGCGTGTTTATCCGGAGTCCGTTCCGGGAATGGCCGTGGGATACAGGCTATGAGGTGCAGATCTCCAACGAGCAGCCGCCCCGCGACGAGACGCACTGCTCAGGCTCGCTCTATGGGTATGCCGCGGTGAGCCCCCGCCCCGACGAAACGCCCGAGCGCTGGCGCACCTACCGCATCCGGGCCGTCGGAAACAGGATCACGGTGGCTGTCGATGGCACGCAGGTGATTGACTTTGATCAGTCCACCACCGACAAGACCCGTACCAAGCAGATGAGCGGATTCATCGGCGTGCAGGACAGCCATTCGGGCGACGAAGGCACCTGGGTGGAATACCGCACCATCAAGGTGAAGCCCCTGTAGGGGCCTGTGGCGATCAGCCCACGCGGGCGATTACGCACTTGAGATACTCCCCCTCCAGGCAGCTGGCGCTGACGGGATGGTCGGGGGCGGCACCACGGCATTCGAGCAGTTGGATCGTGCGACCGCTCCGCTGGGCCACACCGGAGAGCATCACAAGAAAATCATCCCGAGACACTGACCCGGAGCAGGAGCAGGTCACGAGGAT
>CAISJI010000190.1 GCA_903885565.1 uncultured Planctomycetaceae bacterium | reverse complement strand
TGCCGTTCGGCACACCCCCAACTACCCTCGCTCCCGGGGCCCCGCCAGCGATCGCCCCCGCCCCGCTCCAGGGCAGGAGCTTGGGGGCCCAACTCGGCGGGCACAAAGCGGGTGATTGCTCGGCCCGCAAACTTCTGCTTGACGCCTTGATAACGCATCCGTTATCAAGGCGAGTTTTCGGGGGGCCTCGTCCCTACACGCAGCCCCCCAGAGACAGCGTCTGCCCGCCCACGTCATACGTCCTCGCCTCCCAAGGAGTTGCAATGATTTTCACCCCGCCCCAGGCATCGGCCTCTGGTATCCGCTTCTGGCTCCGCCGCTGCCTGCGGAGCGTCGCCCCGCTCGCCGTTGCCGCGAGCCTCGTGGTCGCCGGTTCGGCCGCCCGGGCAGACGACTCCTACTGGAACTCCGGCACCGCCGCGGGCAACTTCTGGAGCACCGGGACCAACTGGTCCAATGGCGTGCCCACCTCCACCACCAATGCCCTCACCACCAGCAGCGGCGCCAGCATTATTCTGGGTTCGGGCGCACAGGCGAAGACGCTCTACGTCGAAGGACCGCTCGGCGGCGAGAGCCAACTCACAGCCGGGGATCTCACGCTCTCCGACCAGCTCTGGATCAACGTCACCAGCGGAACCACGGAGGCCACAACCGTGCCCCTCCGCCTCTTCGACAGCGGTTCGGCCCCTCTCTCCGTCACGGCCAACAACGTTACGCTCGGTGCCGATCCGGGCTCGCAGGGGGGCGTGATCCTCGACAGCCAGCCGGGAGGCAACGTCTCGCTCAACGTCACCAACACGCTCACGATCGGCTACGACGGCAGCGGCAACTATGTCTACACTTCTCCGCTCTCGGGCACTCCGGCCGGCGCGGCATCCATCACCGCCGGCACGATCCAGGTGAGCGGGCTCTCCACCGCCGGCCAGTCCGACTACAATTACATCGGAACCTACAACGCGGGCCACACGCTGACGGCAACAAATCTCGTGCTCGGCGTCGCCGGCGATCAGGGCGGTGCTGACAACTACGGGGGCAACTGGACCGTTGGCAACACGTCGCTCGCCGATCAGGATACGGCGGCGGGCAACTACCTCACGATCACCGACAGCGGCACACTCACCAACACTGGTGCCTTCACCGTCGGCGTCCGCGGCAGCAACAACTCCGTGTATGTCGGCTATACCGATCCGCTTCTTGCCACAAGCGCCAACAACGGCACGCTGCTGCTCACCGGCTCAAACGACCTCGTGATCGGCTCCGGAAGCACGGCCGATAACAACCAGGTCAGCGTTACCCTCGCCAGCTCGCTCTCGGCCAACGGCAACATCGTCGTCGGAATCGACGGTACGAACGGCACCTTTGAACTCCGAAACGGCAGCACGGCCACGAGCGGAGGCGTGAGGCTCGGCGTGAACGCCGGCGCAGACGGCAATCAATTCCACGTGTATGGCGGATCGAGCTTCTCGACCAACGGCACCGTGCGCGTGGGCGACAAAGGCTCTAACAGCTTTTTTGACATCGCGAGCGGCGGCACGGCCACGCTCACCGGCGCCGGCAAGAACTTCTACGTCGGCTACGACAAGTCGGCCCAAGGCAACTTCGTGTTCGTCTCCGATGCCGGCTCGACGCTCAGTGTGAAGGCCACCGGTGCCGACGTCGTCGTCTCCGCCAACGTTACAGGCACCACGGGCGATAGCTCTCTCAACGTCCTCGCCGTCGCCGACGGCGGCGTGGTCGACGCCAACCGAGTGCTCGTCGGCAATGGCGGGCAGATCTGGGGCTTCGATGGAACGATCAAGGGAGACACGCTGGTCGGTGCGGGCGGTACGATCGCGCCAGGCATCTCCGAAATTGGGCTTCCCCTCGGCTCGCTCTCGTTCCTCGGCAACGTCGACCTCTCCCAAAATGGTGGCGGCACGTTCGCCGTCGATCTTGGTGCGTCGGGCACCTCCGATTTCATCGACGTGTCGGGCACGCTCTCGATTGCCAACTCGACGCTTGACGTGACGGTCGGGGTTTTCGACGCGGGGCTGGCCTACATCATCGCCCACTACAACTCGCTGGCGGGGGAATTTGCCACCGTGAATGGCCTGCCCGATTCCAGCTGGTACGTTGACTACAACTACCTCGGGCTCAACGAGATCGCGATTGTGTCGAACGTTCCGGAGATCGATCCCAGCTCGTTCGGCAGTGCTTTCGCCCTGCTGATGGGCGGGCTGGGGATCGTCGAGCGGCGCACCCGCCGGCGGCTGGGGCTGACGTCAGCCACCTGAGCGGCAGCGATCAATCGCCACGTTTTTTTCCGGGCTGGGCATCGCAGGGTGCCCGGCCCGGTTTCTTTTCTGGTGCATTAGCCGATACCAAACAGCCGCTTCACGATGCCTGCAATATCGGTGCTGGCCAGCCGCTGCTGCTCAAGCCCTGCAGCCGGCGCGGCGATGAAGATCGTTTCATGCGGATCGGCCGGATCGAGCGCGCCGTGCGAGCCCTTCACCAGCCGCGTGTCGAGCGGAATGCCCCCGGCCGCCCGGTCGAAATGGAGCTCCAGCGGATCGTAGCCCGGCTTGCGATGGATATCGACGGTGCGGGCAAAACGCGGCGCCCGGGCATCATCCAGCCAGTAGAAATAGCTCTGCCAGCTTTCAGGCGTGCTGACGATCACCAGATCACCGCAACTGCTCCCCTGCCCCGGCGGCGACTTCGCAGAGAGCCCCGCGGCCACCAGTGCCTCGCCATGCAGCACCTGCGCCACTCCCTCCCGGCCCCGAAACAGATCGGCCACCCGGGCCACCAGTGCGGCATCGCTGCCATCGGCCAGATAGATGTGGCTCACCTGATGATCGGCCAGCGCCCAGGCGCGGCTGCGAGCGGTGTCGAGCAGTTCGCCGTCGGGGCCGTCGGTCACAGCCACTAGCCCCGCCTCGCGCAGCACCCGGTTGGGGAAGAGCGTGTGCGACACCGGATGGATCCGGTATTCCCCCGCCACAAGCACCACAAGTTTCTCTCCCACCTCGGCGCGCATTTCCGTCAGGAGCACCGCGATCTCGGCATCGAGTTCGCCGCAGGCGGCCAGCGCCTGCGGGCTCTCCGGGCCGGACCGCTGCGCGGCGTAGTCGAGATGGGGCAGATAGAGATAGGCGAAGTGGGGGGGATTGCCGCGGGCCGCCTCGAGGAAGCTCCGCACGATCCAGCGGGAAGATTCGATCCCCGCAATCGGGCCCCAAAACTTGTGGAGTGGAAACTCTCCCAACCGCTCGCGGAGCGCGGCATAGAGCGGCTCCGGACGGGTGTGGCACCACATTGTTTCGGTGCCGTCGGGATTGTGCTTGGGAGCGGGCAGGCAGACCAGATCAGCGGTGGCATGCTTCGATTGCAGAGCAAACCAGGCCGCCGTGCGGATCTCCGGCCGGGCTGCCTTGAGCGTGTCCCACAGCCGGGGGCTCTGGTGGACGCTGTCGGGGCTGATCCACATCTCCAGATGGTGACTGCCCCGCTCAAAGATCCCGTTGGCCACGATCCCATGCCCGCTCGGCGCCGCCCCGGTGGTAAGCGCCGCCTGCACCGGGCAGGTGAGGGCCGGCAGACAGGGAGCCAGCGGGAGGCATCTGCCCGCGGCAGCCAGAGCCGAAAGCGTCGGCATCCGGGCCAGATCCTCGCGCCGCAGGCCAGGGATCGAGAGCAGCAGCACATGGGGAAGCGCGGGATCGACAGCGGACGCGGGCATGAAACAGACTCCAGACTATGCTGACTTTGTGCGCGGGGGAACGCCTCGCACCGGGTGCCGAGTCTACGCCACCGCCCCCTTTTAGGCGACGCCCATCATCCTTGGCTGGGCCCTGGCTGGAGACCGACGCTGGTCGCTGCTGGTAGAATCAAGATCTCTCGTCCTCACCGGAGTCTCATACAGCCATGCCGATTCCCTTTCTTTGCCGGCAGACCACGCCGTTGGCCATCGCTCACTGGCTGTGGATACAGTGCCGCATCGCTGGAGGCGATGCCTGCCGATCGTGGAAATCCTCGGCGTTTCCACCGGTCGGCGAAGTGGAAAAAGGGCATGGAGGACTTTTTCCACGGGCAGTTCAGACGCTCGTCCTGCTCGCGGCGGCGGGAATGTCCGCGCCGGCTGCTCATGCCCAGGAGGTGCCGATGGCCCGTCCAATGATGATTTCCGAGGCCAAACTGCCGGTCGGCTTCCCGCCCCCCGGCCCTGTTGGCGAGGTGATCGTGAAAACCTATCCCGCCCATCGGCTGGCCCGCGTGCGGGCGGAGCGCAACAACGACAACGGCATGTTCATGCAGCTCTTCCGGCACATCGAGCGGCACGAGATCGCCATGACGGCGCCGGTGGAGATGGTGTGGCAGGGAGACGCCGCCAAAAACCCTGAGTCGATGGCCTTTCTTTACCGCTCCGTCGAGATCGGTTCCCCCGGCGCCGACCCACAGGATGGGCGGGTGGTGGTGGAGGATATTCCCGAAATCAAAGTGGTTTCACTCGGGCTGCGGGGGGCCTACGGGCGGGAGACGGCCGACAAGGGAATGGAAAAACTGCGGGCCTGGCTGGCCACCCATCCCGAATGGGAGGCAGCTGGTGCCCCGCGGACGCTTGCCTATAACAGCCCATTTGTGCCGAATTTCCTCAAATATGCGGAAATTCAGCTGCCGATCGCCGCTGCCAACAGCCGCTGACGCCAGCGGGCCAACCGCGGCTCCCGCCTCTTTCCCAACTGTCTGACTCCCGGGCGGCCTCCCGCCGGAAGCTGCGGGGCTTTGGGGGAAATTTCCTGCCCCCGGTAATCGACATGATCCTTTCGGCATTCCTTTTCGATACAGAAGGAGGGCAATTTCCTCTGCCCACGAACCAAAGTTTTTGAGCTTCGTAGTATTGGTTGCGGCCCGTTTCCGGCGGTCCGTTTTCACGGACACCGGACAGCCGAGGAGCATCAACCATGCCAAGAAAAGACGCACTTCAGGAACTCCGCTCGATTCTCGTTCGCCGGCGCGACGCTCTCCGCAGCGCCCTGGCCGGGGACCTTTCGCTGCTGAAAGAACTCCGCAGCGAGTCTCCCGGGGATGTCATCGACGCCGCTCTCGACACGGCGCAGGACGAAATCAGTTCGCAACTGGCCGAGGTGGAGAGCCGCGAACTCGCCCACATCGAGAATGCCTTGGAGCGGATGCGCTCCGGCCACTATGGGCTCTGCGAGGTCTGCACCCGCAAGATTCCGCTGGCCCGGCTCGACGCTCTGCCCTATGCCACGATGTGCATCGATTGCCAACGCGATCTGGAGCGCACCGGCGGATCCCGGCAGGCCGAGGCGGCCGAAGAATCCTACTCCAGCGACATGGAAATCGACGTTTCTTGATATCGCGCGGAAAAAGTCATCCATGACCCTCTTCATGGAAGACAGTCCACTTGGGGCGACCGGTGGAAACGCCAAGGGTTTCCACGGTCGCCGGCCGCCGCATCCAGCGGCGGACCTTGCTGTTGTCGGAAAAAGTCACCAATGACCCTCTTCAGGGAAGACCGTCCCCTTGAGGCGGCCGGTGGAAACCGCGCCGGTTCGGTATGCTGCTGCCGCTGAACCGACGTTTCTGCTGGAGTGTTCCACCATGCGGTATGCGGTCGATCGGATGAAGGCCGGGCGGGGCTGGCTGGCCGCACTGCGACTGGCCTGCCTGCTGGCTGTATGCCTGGGAAGTCTCGGCTGGGGAGGTATCGCGTGCAGCGAGGAGCCCCCCTTGGCGCCGATCGGCTCCGCGCTGGGCACCACTGCGGGCTCCACGCCCAAGAGCCGCGATGCGCTCGCCGGCGATCGTGTCGATCCCACGCGGCGGGAACGCCTGTCGCCGAGCGATCGCGACCGGCTCTACGAGCAGGTTCGGGAAGATGCCGAGCACTTGGAGCGGCAAAGCACCCAGATCAGGCGGCTCTCGCAACTGCTGCGGCCGACGGTGGTGCATATCGATGCCAACAAGCCGGCGCTGCGTCCCCGCAACGGCAAGGCGAGCGAAGACGAGGCTGGCTCGGGAGTGATTGCCCAAGTGGCCGGCCGAACGGTCGTCATCACCAATCGCCATGTGATTCACCGGGCCGAACTCGACAACATCACCATCCGGCTCGACGACGGCCGCGAACTGAAGCCCCAGCGGCTCTGGTCTGACTCCGGCACCGATATCGCCGTGCTGGCCCTCGACGAACCCGATCTGGATGTGGCCCGCCTGGCGGAGAAGGATGCCGTTGAAATTGGCGACACAGTGCTGGCCATCGGCAGCCCATTTGGCCTGTCGCACTCAGTCACGCTCGGCATCGTTTCGGCGAAGGGCCGCCGCGACCTGGAACTCGGCGACGAGGGGGTGAAGTTTCAGGACTTCATCCAGACCGACGCCGCGATCAATCCGGGTAACAGCGGCGGCCCGCTGGTCAACGCCCGGGGGGAAGTGGTGGGGCTCAACACCGCGATCGCCAGCAACTCGGGCGGCAGCGAAGGGATCGGGTTTGCCATTCCAATCTCGATGGTGATGTTCGTGGCGAAGCAGTTGGTGGAAACGGGCAACGTCTCCCGGGCCTATCTGGGCGTGACGCTCGACCGGATCTTCTCGCAACGCACCGCCCAGCGGCTCGGCATGGTGCGGGCCGTGGGAGCGCGAGTGTCGGGCGTGACCCAGGGCTCGCCTGCCGACACCGCCGGCCTGCTGCCAGACGACGTCATTCTCGAATTCGACGGCACAGCGATCGACGACGACGATCATCTGGTCAGCCTCGTGAGCATGACGCCGACCGATCGCACGGTTTCGCTGGTGGTATTCCGCCACCGCGAACGGATGTCGCTGCAGATGCCGGTGGCCAGCCGCGAACAGTTTGAACCGCGCTGACTGTCCGTGGAAAAAGTCATCCCTGACCCTTTGGATTGAAGTCAGTCCACTTTGACGACCGGTGGAAACGCCGAGGATTTCCACGGTCGGCGGGCATCGCCTCCAGCGATGCGGCACTTTATCCACAGCCTGCTAAAGCGGGCTCAGGTGGCGGCGGCCGCCGCGGCAAACCCGCGCAGGATGCAGTCTTTGAGGGCGGGCACGTCGCCGTTGATCAGCAGTTCGAGGTTGGGCCGCTCCTGCCGCATCTGGCGGCGGTCGATCACCAGCATGCCAGCAGTCAATTCGCCCGAGGTCTCCACGTCGGCAGCCACGCTCGTGCCTTCGAAAAGCTCGGGGTGGGTCACCGCCAGTAGCGTCACCACATCGGGCAGGCAGATTCCCTCGCTGCCAAGGAGCTGCCGCTGGGCCCGGAACGCATGGGGCAGCATCCCCCGCAGCAACCTTCCAGCCCGCGAGAGTGGATCGGGAAGTTGGTCGAGCAGATCGAAGCCAAACAGCGCCTGCTCGGCCGTCTCCAGCGGCACAAGGGTTTTCGCCAGCGGCTCCCGCACCACATGCCGAGCCGCGGCCGGATCGGCATGGAAGTTGAAATCGGTCACGGCGCTGGCATTACCGCTGCCGAGCGAACCGCCGGAAATCACAATGCCTTGAATCAGTTCCACAATCGAGGGATCGCGAGCGAGCAGACGGGAGATGTTGGTCAGTGGACCGAGCGCCACAATCGTGATCTCTCGGGGATGGGCGTGGATCAATTCCCACAGCACTTTTTCCGAGAGATGCCCGCCATGAAGCTCTGCCCGGGGCAGATCGAGCCCCCCCAAGCCGTCGCTGCCGTGGAGGTTGTAGGGTTTTTCCGGCGGGGCAACGTCGGTCGGGGCAATCCCCAACCGGGGCAATCGCGGGGGATCGAGCAGGGCCACCAACGCCTGCACATTGGAGGTGGCCTGCTCAGGCAAGACACTTCCGCCTGTGGCGGTGATCGCCACCACATCCAGACGGGGATCGAACAGAGCGATGGCCAAGGCCAAGGCGTCGTCGATCCCGGGATCAACATCCAAAATCACCTTGCGAACCACAGTGGAGATGTCCTCGGAGTCTGGGGATGGGTTGGTGTAGGCTGTCAACGGAGTTCATAGTAGCGGAAACGGCCCCGCCGGGCGTGGCACGGCCGGGAGCGGGCCGGGGTCAGGAACCGGCCACCCTGAACAGGATCGACCAGCGATGAACCGACCTTCCAACCCCACCGCCGATTCGCTCGCCACGGCCATCGAGGCCCTCGGCCGCGGCCATCATGGCACGCAGGCGCAGACACAGGGCCTGGTCGATGGGGTGCTCGCGGGGAGCGTCGAATTGGCGGCGTTTGGGGAGTGGCTGGTGGCGCTCTCGGAGGTGGGAGAATCGGCCGAGGAAATCGCCGGCGTGGCCGCAGCGATCCGGGGCCGCATGCTGAGAGTGCCCCACTCCCACCCGGTGGTCGCCGATACCTGCGGCACCGGCGGCGATGGCTCGGGCTCGTTCAATATTTCCACAGCAGCGGCCATCGTGGTGGCGGCCGCCGGCCTGCCGGTGGCCAAGCATGGTAACCGGGCTGTGACGAGCCGCACCGGCTCGGCCGATGTGCTGGAGCAACTCGGCGTGCGGGTTGATGGCCCTCCCGCCACGGCGGCCCGCTGCCTGGCTGAACTGGGGCTCGCCTTCTGCCTCGCTCCGGTTTACCACCCCGCCATGGCGCGGGTGGGGCCGCTGCGCCGCTCACTGGGGCGGCCGACCGTTTTCAATCTCGTGGGGCCACTGTGCAATCCGGCCGGAGCCACAGTGCAGGTGATCGGCGTGGGACGCAGCGCAGCACGCGAACCGATGGCCCACGCCGCGGTGCTCGGCGGTGCCGCGAGGGCGCTGGTTGTCTCGGGTTGGCTCTCGGCCGACGGATCGCAGTCGCTCGATGAGGTCAGCCTGTTCGGCCCCAGCGAAATCCTCGATGTCTCGGCTGCCGGAGTGCGGCGGTTGGTGTGGACGCCAGAAGACTTTGGCCTTGAGACGCAGCCGCTTGAGCGCCTGGCTGAGCTGGCTGTGGACGGGCCAGAGGAGAGCGCCTTGGCGATCCGGGCAGTGCTCGGTGGGGTGACTGGTCCGCGCCGGAATGTGGTCGTGCTCAATGCGGCCGCCGTTCTCTGGGCGGCGGGGAAAGCTCCCGATCTTCCAGCGGCCTGCCGGGCGGCCGCGGCGGCGATCGATTCGGGTGCCGCCGCTGCGAAACTCGCGGCACTCGCCCAGCTCTCCCAAGAGGCTTCAGGAGCGAGCGCCGGGCCGGCCGCCAGCTGAAACAGCACAGGCCAAACGAGAGAACGCAGTCAGAAAACAGTTCATTCAGACACAATTCCAGAGAATGGCGTCACGCATGAAACACCCCCTGCCTCTGATTGATCTCGCGCACGCCCCCGATCCTCCAGCCGCCCAAACGAGCACGCCCGCCACACCCAACAGCGCTGCCCTCCCCGCCTGCTGCCAGACAGCTCACCAGCCCAAGCAAGCTGCTCCCTCCTGCTGCGCCAAACCAGGCGCAGGTGAATTTGGGTGGCAGTGTCCCATGCATCCGCAGGTGACCAGCGCCTCTCCCGGCACATGCAGTATCTGCGGGATGGCGCTGGAGCCGATCGGACAGACTGCCGGAGCCGAATCGACACCTGCCGCGGAAGCGCGCCGGCTGGCCATCTGCGGCGGGCTGGGACTTGTGCTGCTGGCAGTGGCGATGGGGGGAATGCTGCTGGGCCACGGAATGGGCCACGATTCAGCTCCTCATGCTCCCGGCCAGACGGGCTGGGGCACCGCTCTCCTGGGAGGGCAGGCGGGGAATTGGTTGCAACTGTTGCTGGCCACGCCGATTGTCTTCTGGGGGGGCTGGCCAATCCTCACCGGCGGCTGGGCAGGCTTTCGCCGTGGCCGTCCCACGATGTTCTCCCTGATCAGCTTGGGCGTGCTGGTGGCCTGGACGGTGAGCACCGTCGCCACCATCGCCCCGGGGATTTTCCCCGCTGCCTTCCGGCGCGCCGACGGGAGCGTCGAACTGTTTTTCGAATCGGCGGGCATGATCGTGCTGCTGGTGCTGGTGGGGCAGTTGCTGGAGACACGCGCGCGACGGGGCACCACCGCGGGCATCCGGGCGCTGATGGACCTTTCTCCCCCCACGGCAGAACTTGAGGCCACCGGCGCCACCGTGCCGCTGGCAGAGGTCAAGCGTGGAGATGCCTTACGGGTGCGGCCCGGTGGGCGGATCCCCACCGACGGCATCGTGCTCTCGGGCCGATCGACCTGCGATGAAGCGCTGCTCACCGGCGAACCGATGCCGGTGGCCCGCGGGCCGGGGGATCGGGTGCTCGGCGGAGCCATCAATGGGCTGGGGGCACTGGTGATCGAGGCGGAGGCCCCGGCCCACGATGCCCTCGTGGCCAGAATCACCCGACTGGTCCGCGAGGCACACCAGAAGCGGGCTCCGATCGAGCAACTGGCCGACCGCATCTCGGCCGCCTTTGTGCCGCTGGTGTTGCTGGTGGCGGTGGTGACATTTGTCGGCTGGGCCCTGCTGGGCCCGCAACCGCGACTGACGCTGGGACTGCTCTCGGCGGTGAGCGT
The DNA here is from genome assembly GCA_903885565.1 of uncultured Planctomycetaceae bacterium. Lineage (GTDB taxonomy): Bacteria > Planctomycetota > Planctomycetia > Pirellulales > UBA1268 > CAISJI01. The sequence continues at coordinate 2,434 of CAISJI010000190.1, read as the reverse complement.
GCTGGTGATCGCCTGTCCCTGCGCATTGGGATTGGCCACCCCGCTGGCCATGACGGTGGCGATTGGCCGCGGCGCCTCGGCTGGCATTCTCGCCAGAAGCGCCGAGGCGATCGAAAAGCTGTCGCGGGTGCGCACTGTGGTGTTCGATAAGACAGGCACGCTCACGCAGGGAGTGCCCCGCGTGGTGTCGGCCGTGGCGCTGACCGACAGCGCAGTGCAGGCTCTTCGCACTCCCGCCGAACTGTCGAATCTCTCACGTCTTCCCGCCGTGAGCGAACTCCTCTTTCAGGCGGCGAGTCTGGAGGGCTCCAGCGAACACCCACTGGCCCGAGCCTTCGCCCATGCCGCCGGCGCGGCGGGCCTTGAGCCCCGCCGTCCGGAAAATCTGGAGGCGATCGTGGGACGGGGCGTGATCGGGGGTGTCGCTGGCCAGACAGTGCTGGTGGGCAGCGAACAGTTTCTGCGCGATCGCCATGTCGATCTGTCGCCGTTGTTTGCCAGCAATGGTGCCGCGGCTGGCGAATATGAGCAGACGGTGGAGTCGGGGGCGACGGTGGTCTGCGTGGCGGTCAACGACCGACTGACCGGATTCTTTGGCGTGGCCGATCCCCCCCGGCCGGAAGCGGCCGAAGTGATCGCGCGTCTGTGTGCGTCTGGCTATGCGGTGGAGATGCTCTCTGGAGATTCCCCCGCCGCTGCCCGCCACGTCGCCCGGCTGGTCGGGATCGACCAGGCCTCTGGGGGCCTCTCGCCGCAGGAGAAGTCGCAGCGAATCCAGCGGTTGCGCGACGATCTGCGGGGCACAGGCAGCGTTGTCTTCGTGGGGGATGGCATCAACGATGCCCCCGCCCTGGCCGCGGCCGATGTGGGCGTGGCGATGGGTTCGGGCGCCGATGTGGCGCTGGAAACCGCAGATATCACGCTCCTGTCAGGGGGGCTGTCGGCCGTGCCGCGGGCGATCAAATTGGCCAGCAGCACGATGGCCAACGTGCGCCAAAATCTGCTGCTGGCGTTTTTCTACAACCTGCTGGCATTGCCGGTGGCTGCCGGGCTTCTGCTCCCCCTGATCGGCCATGTGACCAGCCCCATGCTGGCCGCTGCCGCCATGAGCCTCAGTTCGCTGTCCGTAATCGCCAATGCGCTGCGCCTGCGGCGGGTCGATCTCGATGCCACGACCGATTCTGGCCTCAAGCGTCCCGCTCAGGTGTCGCTGGGAGCCCCGGGAAGCGGCACTGCCAACCCGTCGTAGGCCAGTTCCACGCCGGGCGGAAGCTCTGCCGACACCGTGGCGTGTTCCATTTCATGCCCCATGTGAACCAGCAGCGTGCGGCGGGCGCCGATGCGCTGCGCCACTTCCAGCGCCTCCTCCAGGGAGAAGTGCGTGGGATGCCGCGATGGCCTCAGACAATCGAGGATCAGAATTTCCAACCCCTCCAGCAGCGGCCACGTGGCGTCGGGAATGAGATTGGTGTCGGTGCAGTAGGCGAGATTTCCAAACCGGAATCCCAGCACATCAAAATGGCCGTGCCGCAGGGGGAGCGGCACCACGCGGGCGCCGAGCACCTCAAACGGCGCGCTGGTGATCGGTTGGATATCGATTTTCGGCACGCCTCCCCCCCGCACCGGCCCCGCTTCAAACGCGTAATCAAAGGCCCTGCGGATCCGCCGCTCCACCCGTTCGACGCAGAGCGCTGGAATCGGCTTTCCCTGGGCAAAACAGAGCGGGCGAACGTCGTCGAGACCATACACATGATCGACGTGATCGTGCGTGTAGAGAATTGCATCGACCCGGCCGATCCTCTCCCGCAGCAGTTGCGCGCGGAGATCGGGGGTGGTGTCGATCAGGAGCGTGCCGTCGGGCAGGCCAATCAGCACGCTGGTGCGGGTGCGGGAGTTGCGTGGATCGCTGCTGGTGCAGGTGCCGCAGCGGCATCCCACCACCGGCACTCCCACACTGGTGCCGGTGCCGAGGAAGACCAATTGCCCGGCGACATCGCGCCAGGGGGTCGCGGGGAGGGAATACTCGGGAGGGGAGAACGTGGTCATCGGTACGTTTGAGCCTGAGCGGTTGGCGGGTCAGTCGGCAGATTTTTCGGTTCCGCGATCGGGCAGCAGGGCATCGAGCCGGGATCGCAGTTCGGCCACCAGATCGGGATGGGACGTCAGCAGATTGTGCCGCTGCGCCAGATCGTTCTGCAGGTTGTACAGCCCTCCCGCCCGATCTACCTGAGCCGGGCTGGCATACCCGCAGGCGGCGCGAAACCAGGCAGGCGCGGGAGTGCCCCCCTGCGGGGCATCGATCAGCACCCACTCCCGATGCCGCAGGGCGTAGGCGCCGGGGAACGTGTTGTAGACGAGCGTGTCGCGGACGCTCTCCCCCTGTCCGGTCCAGAGCCTGGTCTGATCGAGGCTATCCTCCGCCGATCCGGGTTGG
>CAISJI010000189.1 GCA_903885565.1 uncultured Planctomycetaceae bacterium | reverse complement strand
CTGCCGGGCTACATCCGCGGCGGGGAGGAGGGAGCGGGGGATGTGGAACGCTACCAAACCGTCTTTGCCCGCCAGAGCGGATCGGCCGCGGCTCCCACGGCCGGGCTGCACTTCACTCAAGCGCTCCTGGAGGCACTTGAAGCGCGGGGGGTTGCGCGGGCGAGCGTGACGCTCCATGTGGGGATCGACACGTTCCGACCGATCAGCGCCGACCGCCTCGAGGACCATCCCATGCATACAGAGTGGTGCTGCGTGCCGGAGGAGACCGCCGCGGCGGTGCGGCGGACGCGGCAGCAGGGAGGACGGGTGGTGGCGGTCGGCACCACCGCCGTGCGCAGTCTGGAGACGGCGGCCCTGGCGGCGGCAGAGGCTGGCGCCACGGAGATCGCTCCGTTCTCCGGTCCGACGGCGCTTTTCATCCGGCCCGGCTTTGTGTTCCGGGCCACCGACTGCCTGCTCACCAATTTTCATCTGCCCCGCACCACGCTGATGGTGCTCGTGAGCACATTCGCCTCGGGGCCCCTGATCAAAAAAGCCTATACGGAAGCGATTGACCAAAACTACCGGATGCTCAGCTACGGCGATGCGATGCTGATTGAGTGAGGCCTGCGGAGAAGATCCCCAGACTGGGAAAGTCGCCGGATGGGCCGCGGATTGATACAACTCTCAGCAGTGACTCCGGATGAGGAGGCCCCCTGATCGAGAAGCCCGTGGATACAAAATTCATGCAGAACGTGCCGCAGGAAGATGTGTTGGTGGTGCCGCGCGAACTGTTCGATCGGGCGGGGGCCTTTCAGGGCTTCTGCGGCGATGTGGCGGCCTACCTCCCCAAGCTGCTCGATCCGCGGCACACGCTGTGGCGCCCCCGCTCGAGCGTCGAGGAAGATCCCTCATTCAAACAGCTCATCCCCTATTGCGTGCTCGCGTGGCGGGCCGCTGACGGCCAGCCGCGCTATTTTTCCTACACCCGCGGCGGCGGGCAGAGCGAGGCCCGGCTGCGGGCCAAACGCTCCGTGGGGATCGGCGGCCACATCGCCAGCTGCGACGGCGAGCATGGCGACAATGTCTCCTATGAAGCAGGGATGCGCCGCGAGTTGGAGGAGGAGGTGGCGATTGAAGGGGCGTTTACCAGCCGCTGCGTCGGCCTGATCAATGACGATGCCACGCCGGTGGGGAGCGTGCATCTGGGGATCGTGCATATTCTGGAACTGGAGCAACCGCAGGTTGCCTCGCGCGAAAGCGAGCTGATCGACTGTGGCTTTGCGACGCTGGAGGAACTGCTCGCAGCACGCGAACATTTTGAAATCTGGTCGCAGATCACGCTCGATGCTCTTGTGAGCGGCCGACTGACCTGACCGCGGCAAACCTCCATGGCCATTTATCTCGACAACCACGCCACCACCCGGCTCGATTCCCGCGTGCTGGAGGCGATGCTCCCCTGGCTCACCGAGCACTACGGCAACGCCGGCAGCGCCACGCATGGCATGGGGCGGCTGGCCCGCGAGAAGGTGGAGGAGGCCCGGGCTGACTTTGCCGAGTGCATCGGGGCCGAGCCGCGGGAGATTGTGTTTACCAGCGGGGCAACCGAGAGCAACAATCTGGCGATCCTCGGGCTGGCTGCGCGGCCCGGCCGGCGCTCGGCCGGCACACTGGCTCAAGGCGGGCATGTGCTCACGCTGGCCACCGAGCATCCGGCGGTGCTCGACCCACTGGAGCACTTGGAGCGGGCCGGCTGCACCGTTACGCGGCTGCCGGTTGAGCCGCAGACGGGGCCTGGCGTGCCAGGGAGAGTCGATCTGGCTGCGCTGGCGGCGGCGCTGACTCCAGCGACGTTTCTGGTGTCGGTGATGCTGGCCAACAACGAGATCGGCACGCTCCAGGAGATTCCGGCGATCGCAAGAATCGTGCATGCTCAGGGGGCGCTCTTGCATGTCGACTGCGCGCAGGCTCTGGGGAGAGTGCCGGTGGCGGTCGATGCCCTCGGAGCCGATCTGGCCAGTTTCTCAGGACACAAATTCCATGGCCCCAAAGGGGTCGGGGCGCTCTATGTGCGGCGGCGGGAGCGGGTGGTGCGGTTGGAGGCCCGGCAGTTTGGCGGCGGGCAGGAGCGGGGCCTGCGCAGCGGCACGCTCGACGTGCCGGGACTTGTGGGGATGGCGGCAGCGGCGGGGGTGGCGGTGGCGGGGATGGGAGAGGAGGTGCCGCGGCTGGAGTCCCTGCGGAACCGGCTCTGGCAGCGGCTCTCCGCCCGGATCGAGGGGATCGCCCTGAATGGGCCGAAGCTGGAAGATAGGAACGCGCGGCTGGTCAACAATCTCAACGTGCGGGTGCCGGGGATCGATGGGCAGTCGCTGCTGGCCACCGTTGCCAACGTGGCCGCCGCCGCCGGCGACGACCTGGCGGTGAGTTCTGGCAGCGCCTGCTCCTCGGAGAGCCCCCGGCCGAGCCATGTGCTATTGGCCCTGGGGCTGGGAGAGGATCTGGCCCGGGCCAGCCTGCGATTTGGCCTCTCCCGATTCACACAGGAAGAGGAAATAGACCGGGCGGCAGCCCTCATCGCCCGCGGTATCGACCAGCTGCGAAATTTGTGACGCAGCCATCTTTGCCATCCCGGCAGGGGCGGTTAGAATCGGAGGAGGATGCGAAAAATCGCTCCTGATCCTATTTTGAATCTTCCCCGGAGACTTCCCACCATGTCGGTCATGCTCACCGAAAAAGCCGCCAGCGAAGTGAAGAAGATCATCATCGACCAAAAGCTCGATCAGGCCACAGTGCTGCGCGTGGGCGTGGCTGGGGGCGGCTGCAGCGGATTTCAATACTCGCTCGGCTTCGACACCGCCTGGGATCCCAAGGCCGATTCGAAGACCCAGCAGCACGGCGTAGATGTGGTCGTCGACAAGAAGAGCGATCTCTTCCTCGATGGCACAACGCTCGATTTCCACGAGGGGATCGACAAGCGGGGCTTCACGTTCGTGAATCCCAATGCCAAGAAGAGCTGTGGCTGCGGCAGTTCGTTCCAGGCTTGATCCTCCTCCAACACCAGCGGTGCAGGAGGGTCGGTGGCTAAGGGCAAAGTCTATATTATTGGCATCGGTGATGACGGTGTCGAAGGCATGACCGCGCAGGCACGTCGGCTCCTCGAGGGGGCTGAGGTGCTGCTCGGACCGGAGACCTGCGCATCGCTCCT
>CAISJI010000188.1 GCA_903885565.1 uncultured Planctomycetaceae bacterium | reverse complement strand
GAAGAGCCTGCAGGTGCCGGGCCGGTGGCCGACGACACAGGCGCTGAGGAAGCCGCGTTTGACGTGGGGGAGATGCTGGCCGACGTTGGGGAGGCTGGGGATGGCAAGCCTGCGGGGAGCGGGCAGGGGGAAGGCGTGGCGGCCGGCGGGGCAGCGGCGACATTCTTTGGCCGGGCTGGAAAAGGGAACAGCGTCTGCTTCATCTGTGACAATTCCAACAGCCATCGCGACGGCAGCTTTCATGCGGTGCTTGAGGAGCTGGCGCGGGCTGTCGACAGGCTCCGGCCAGAGCAGAAATTTTTTGTGATCTTCGCCAGCGACGCCGCCTACCCGTTGTTCCACCCTGCCGCCGTTGATGCCCTGCAGCCAGCCACGGTGGAAAACAAACAGAAGCTGCGGGCCTGGCTCGGCACGGTCGAAATGTGCCGCGGCGGCCAGGGCATCCACGAGGCGGTGCAGCTGGCGGGGTCTCTCGGCGCTGAGGCGGTTTATCTGCTCTCCGATGGCGCGCTGGGAGGAAGCGTCGTGGTGAAGCTTGAGGCAGCCGATTTTGGTGGCGCGGTCGTACACACCTTCGGAGTGCAGCAGCCGGTGATCGACCGGCGCACCGGGCAGATCGATCCCGATAAGATCCGTGAACAGCAGGGGTACGATCGCAACCTCGCTGTGATTGCCACGGCCCATGGGGGCACGTTCACACAGGTGATCGTGCCGCCGGCGGTGGCAGCCCTGGAGCAGCTGCGCCCCATCCGCCGCAATCGCACCCGCGGTGCTGTATGGGGGCTGAAGTTGTGAGTGCGGCCAAGCTCAGAGAAGCCTCCGAGGGGAGGAAACCGGCAGCCGGCGATGTCGCTCATCGGCGGCCGCTTCTGAGTAGGTAGAATAGCCAGCCGGAGCAAGCCGTGTCGTTGCGGGCGACAGAAAGCTTGCATGACTGCCTTGGCCAGCACCCCTGAGCGTGCGCGATGGCAAGCGGGGCTTCAGATGGCGCGACTCGTCATCTCGGGCAGACCCCAAAAAGGATAGCCGAAATGGGAAGAAACTGATGCACGACGCCGACACTCAACACGCCTCAGGCATTCAGGCCGAGTTTCTTGATTTCCGTGACCGGACGCATGGTGCTCTGCCGCTCGAACAGGTACCCGAACAGTTGGCCGATGGCCGGTTCATCTGGGTCGACGTCGATGCTGCGCAGGGATCCCCGTCGGCGGTTCTGAACCTGTTCCCTGCCGACGTTGTTCGCAGCAGCGGCCTCGCCGACATCCGCTTCGTAACCGATTCTCCCCAGAACAGATTGTCGGCGCTGCGTCGGACCGACCGGCTCTTGCACATCATTTTCGTCAGCTCCCAACCGGCCGACGAAGACTGCCAGGAAATTCTTGAGGCGGTGGTGGGGGAGGGATTCCTGATCACGGTTCATAGCGGGTCAAACGCCGTGCTCGCGGGCGTCCGACGTGGCTACATTCACGATTTTGAAACCCACGCTGCGACGTCGAGCTTTCTTCTCTATGAGATTTGTAACAAACAGGTGGAGCAGCTTCTGGCAACTCAGAGCACAATCGAGGAGTCGGTGGAGCGGACACGGCTCGATCTCCGCGATCGAACCGAGGAGAGCGCCCTTGAATCCCTGGGTCGGGTGAGCGACCGCCTGCTTGCACTGCGGAAGCATGCGCTCCCCATCCGGCGTGTGTTCGAGGAACTCGTGGCCCGGAAGACGAACCTTGTCAGCGATGGGACGCTCAGCTACATCGGCGGAATGATTCAAACGCTCGAACGCCTGCTTGCCGACATCGCCGCCGATCGGGAGATTCTCGAAACGGCGTTGCAACACTCGCTCACCCTCATGAGCCACCGTACGAACCAGACAATGAATCGGCTGGCGGTCGTGAGTACCATCTTTCTGCCCCTGACGTTCCTCTGCGGCGTTTACGGCATGAACTTCGAGGTTATGCCAGAGATCCAGTGGGCTCATGGCTACATCTACTTCTGGATTCTCTCTGCGCTGATCACCACCTCGCTGGTAGTCGTGATGCGACGGGCGCGGATCCTGTAGTCTGGGGGAGAACGACTCGATATTTCCGCCTGATGCAGCGGGCAGTACGTCCCCCGCGACCGGTCGGGCGACAGCGTCAGAATCCTCTTCACGAACTCCCCGACTGGATCGCAGGTGGGGCCCCAGCAGATGCCTGCCCATTCGCGGAACTCCCCATCCATGCCCGCAATTCACCAGATCATTGGCCTCGGCGAGGTGCTCTGGGATGTCTTCCCCGGTGGTGCCGTGTTCGGAGGCGCACCAGCCAACTTCGCCTGCCATATCGCAGGGCTGGGCGAACGGGCCGCGATGGTGAGCGCAGTGGGAGACGACCGGCTGGGCCGGGGAGCGATTGCGGCGCTTGAGGCCCGCGGAGTTGATGCCAGCCACGTGCGGGTCGATCAGCACCATCCCACGGGCACGGTGGATGTCGCGATCAATTCCGCCGGCGTGGCGTCGTATCTGTTTGCGGCCGATACAGCCTGGGATCATCTCGCTTGGGAACCGACGCTCGAGAGTCTGGCCCGCTCGTGCGCGGCGGTCTGTTTTGGCACGCTCGCACAGCGGTCGAATCAATCCCGGCAGACGATCCGCCGCTTCGTCGAGGCTGCCGGTGCCTCTTCCCTGCGGGTGTTCGACGTGAATCTGCGGCAGGGGTTTTTTGATTCGGAAACGATCCGCGAATCGCTGCAGTTGGCCACCGTGCTCAAGCTCAATGCCGAAGAACTGCCGGTCGTGGCCGCCGCGTGTGGCGTGGCAGGCACCTCGTCGCTGGGCACCTTGCAGGGGATCAGGCAGCGGCAGGGCCTGCAAGCGGCTGTGCTCACGCTGGGGGCGGAAGGCTCGATCATCGTCACCGATCGAGAGATTTCGGAACAGCCGGCGGTGGCAGTGAAAGTGGTTGATACCGTCGGCGCCGGCGACGCCTTCACTGCGGCTGTGGTGATCGGCCTCCTCCGCAGACTGCCTCTGGCGGTGATCCATCGCCATGCCGCGAGCCTGGCGGGGTTTGTCTGCACGCAAAGGGGAGCGACGCCGGAGATTCCTCCGGCGCTTCAGGCCGCGGAAGATACGCTGGGAAGCGGCTAGAGAGTTGCGAGGAGAGATTTCATGAAGATCGCAGTTTTCGGCACGGGGTTGATGGGCAGCGGGTTCGTTCGTCGGCTGCTGTCGCAGGGGCACTCGGTGCACGTGTGGAACCGCTCGCCGGCAGCGGCAAAGGCGCTTGAGGCCGATGGTGCCCAGGCCTTTGCCACGTCTGTCGACGCGGTGGCGGGAGTCGAGCGGGTGCATCTCTCCTTGGCTGACGACGCTTCGGTCGACGCGGTCCTCGAACCGCTCGCCGCCGTCATTGCGGCATCGTGCTGGATCATCGATCACACCACGACCCTGCCGAGTGCTACCGGTGAGCGTGCCCGCCGCTGGGCAGAAAGGGGGCGGGTCTATCTTCATGCGCCGGTCTTCATGGGGCCGGTCAATGCGGCGCAGGGGACTGGCGTGATGCTCCTCTCTGGCGACCCTCAGCAGTGTGCGCGAGTGCTAGCGGAACTCGAGCAGATGACCGGCAGGGTGATCCAGTTGGGGACGCAGCCGGAGCGGGCGGCGGCATACAAACTCTTCGGCAATCTGGCGTTTCTGGGGATGTCGGCATTGGCGGGAGACATCGTGCGGCTGGCGCATGCGACTGGCGTCAATCCGCAGGATGCGGCCAAGATGTTTGAGCAGTTCAATCCCGGTGATTTCTTTGCGGCCAGATTTGCGAAGGTGGCCGAAGGCCCGTATGAGCCCGCTTCATTCACCGTCAGCATGGCCCGGAAAGATGTCCGGCTGATGGTGGAGGAGGCGGCAGAGCACGGCTGCCCGCTGGTTGTCATGCCGGCAGTGGCTGCCCAATACGATGCAGCGATTGCCCGCGGTGAGTCAGCGATCGATTCGTCCGCCGCCTTTCGGCATGGGGGCAGGTGAAGACAGCCATGGTTGTCGGCCCGTCGGCCGCGTGTGCCAAATACGCGTGTCGCCGCGTGCCCCGGCCCGCACGCTGGCCCGCCGATGGAGGCAGTTCTCTGCCGGTAGCTCCGGACCCGAATGCCCCTCGATCACCAAACGGTGATCAGCGCTAGGCATGGATGACCAATTCCATGTGTTCAGGCAGGCGTTCAGCGACTGGGCCGATCACATCCCCCTTGAAAAACCTCATGATGCCGTGCCGCTTGGAAAGCTGCATGTAGATCCGCAACGCCGAGACATCTGTCGCGGTTTGCACGATCCGGTCCACCACTGAACCGCCGACTAAGTACACGAGTTTCACTGGCACGCCCAACCGTCGGGCGGGGGCCAGCGCCTCGGCAAAAATAGCTCGTGCATCTGGGTCTTCCGAGGCATCCTGTGTCGTCCCGGAGCCCATCACCGGAATGGCCAGTTCTCTGACGAACAGCACCACCACGCTCGCCTGGCTGCGGCGGGCTTCCTCGATGACCCCGGAGATCAGGGGTGAGGAGCGGGATGCACTGACCATGTAGCAACCGTTGGGGTGGTAGTCCCCATCAAAGTCATCCAAGGCCGTTGCAGCCTCTTGTTGGGGAATGGATGCGGACACGAACTGGCCCACCCACACCAACAGTCCGACTGCCGCTGTCGAAGCCGCGAAGGCCGCCTGGCTCTCGGCGGGCACCATCAAGGCGAGGTACACCTGGCCGATGCAGCACACCGCCGCAAGCAGGCAGACCGCCTGAATATACGGCTTGCTGAGCGTTGAGCGGCTTGCCAGCGTAAAAAGTCTGGCTCCCAACCCGACGACAAGAATGGCCATGGAAAAGATCCGCGCATGGGGCTTGTTCCAGAGCAGCGTGACCAGGATACAGGCCATCAACGCGCCAACACCGCACAGCAGCCAGCGCTCCCAAGCCCGGAGATCAAACTGTTTCGTCGCTCCTGTGGTCAGGAGGTTGATGGTGATGGCTGCAACGACGCCTACCGAATAGAGGCCTGCAAGCTGAGTGAGGTCTGGAAACATCATCAGCAGCGCCGCGGGAATGAACATGGCCAACAGTAGTCCGTAGCCAGGCACGCCATGGCGGTTGAGACGGGCCAGGATGGCGGGCGCCTCGCCGTCGCGGGCCATCATGTATTGAATTGCCATCAGATCGGCGATGGCGGTGTTGACCGCCGAGAGCAGGAGCGCACCGAATACGAACGAGGCCAGAAAGCTGAACGTCCCTCCGACGTAGGCCGTCGCCAGAATATTCATCATGTTGTCGGTTCCCAGAGCGTGGCCCTCGGGATCGATCAGCTTGGCGTCCGGCAGCGCGTTCATGGCCGCCCCCAGCAGGATGTTGAGCGTTACCACTTCGAGGAGGACCGGCACGATCGATCTCCTGGAGGTCACCCGCACTGGCGACACCATGATCCCCGTCATGTTGGCGATGGCCTCAATGCCGGAGAGAGCCAGAACGATCTCCGTGAAGCCGACCCAGGCATCGCTCCAGGCGGTGAGACTATACCGCTCGCGCACGGGCAGTTCGATCCGCGTGTGGTGCAGGCTGGGAATCGCACAGACCGCGATAACGAGCGTGAGCAGCACCGTCAGCACGGCGACGAACAGGGCCACCCTGCCCATGCCCCGCGGGCCAAACCAGTTGACGAAACCGATGGCCGCGATGGCAGCCAATGTGCACAGCAGTTCAATTCGCACTCCGAGAATCTCGCCACCGACGCCGAGGTAACGGAATGCATCGAGACAGGAGAGCGCCGCTGTGACCGTGTAATCGGCACAAAGCGTCAGTCCTCCCACCACGGCAAGTGCGCGGCTCGTCGAGCGGGCCGCGGAATAGACCCCGCCACCATCGGGATACTTACGGCAGATGATCAGGTAGCAGCCGCCGACGAGAAGCAGCAGAATATTGACGAACAGGATGTGGAACAGCGAGGCATGGCGGGTGAAGTAAAACGCCAGTCCCAGCACGTAGAGCCGGCTGGTGCCAAGATCGCCAAAGAGCATGGGCCCGGCGTGGTACCAGTGAAGCTCCCGGGGTCTGTCGTTGCCGAGAGCAGACATTCGTCGATTCAAACTGGAGGCAGGGCCGCAATGTCGAGAAGCTGTATCCTACACAACCATTCGGCAGGGTCGAGTCGTGCGAATGCCCAGTGGAAAATCAGGGGCGTGAGCGATTGGGGCAAAATGTTTTCGCCGCTCCTGAGGGACGTTTCGTTTTCTCCGACCGTCTGAAGAGTTGATCCCGGCTACTCTCGACGGCTGCGACGCTCGACGAGGCCCAAGTCGCCGAGCAGCAGGGCGAGAGCAATGCGCTCCTGCTCCGTGAACGTAATCCCTGCAATCGGCGATCACTGCGATCCACGCAGGTTTCTGGAGCGTCTCAAAAAAGAGACCGCCGGGGACTATGACTCAATTCCTTATCCCCCAAGGGTGGCCCTGAATAAAGAGGGCCCATATACTGGCCCCTGCATCAAGAAGCACGCCCACCGGGCGTGTAGGGCTTGCCTTGTCGGCTTGCCCGCAACCGAGCCCTCGCAGGGGCCGCGGTGCTTCCAGACCGAAAGGGCTGGGATGTGCGGAGAGGGCGAACGCCCGATCCGAAAAAAATGCTGCGGCGTTGGGAGAGCGGGGGTGATTTCCCCCTCACGCTCCCGGCGTCTTGATGCGTGTCTCTCTCTGGAGAATGCATATGCCACTCGGCACAATTTCGGCCCGAACGAACCCTGCCCGTCGCCAGCACCACCTGTGGCTGAACAACGACGTTTTGTGGATCTCCTTCGTCCTGCATTTGGGCTTAAGAAGCGACGCATTCGGCGGTCGCTGAAAACCCGCTCGCTGGAGGAGGCGATCGTCCGTCGCGACGCCCTCTTTTCCCACCTGCAGGCCCCCGGCGAGTGGGTCAGCGACGAGCGTGAGCGACGGCCATCACAAGTGATCTGCATTCAGGCAGCGTGACAAATGATCCCAAACCCCAAGCAAGGAGAAAAAACGATGAGCGATGAAGAGCAGAAGCCGCTCGTTGGCAGGCTGTGGATAAAGTCACGCATCGCTGGATACGATGCCAGTCGACCGTGGAAAACCTTGGATTTTTCACCGGTCGACTTCTTGGAAAAAGGCCATGGATGGCTTTTTCCACGGCCGATGCCATTGGGTTGCGTTCTGGTGCGTCTCCATTGAGAAACGCTCCACGACGGCGAAGTACCCCCGGCAGGGATCGAACCTGCGACCTGAGCTTTAGGAAAGCTCCGCTCTATCCAACTGAGCTACGGGAGCAGCAGACGAATCACCGATCCAGCGGATGCAGCAGTTCGCTGCCGCGATTTTACGGGCCATAAGACTCAGCAACAAGGATCGCCCGAATCCCCGCCCGGCAGGCTTCTAACGCCAGAGGATTGTGAGTCGGCGTCATCTGCCGGCGGACGACGCTGCGCTGCAACGGTGCCGGACAAAAAAAAGGCCGGAGCCTCAAGGCACCTGCCGCGGCGGATGGAGCGGCATCTTCGTCGGCGGAATCTCCCGCTCAGACCACTGCCGCAGCCGGCCGTGAAACACCACTGCCGTTTCCTCAGGCAGCCGCTGGCATGAGCCAAAGGCCCGCGTGCGCCGCTCAATCTCTGTGGCCCCCGCCGGCGTCTGCCCCAGCGCATCGAGCCCCGCCAGCAGCCGGGAAAGATCCTCGGTCGCCCGCTCCTCAAGCAACACCTGCTCATGGGGAGTCAGATGGGCAAGCGTTGCTTCGGTGCGCTCCCGTGTCGCTTTTCGGCTGCGATCCATATTTCCACCTCGCCATACAGGCCATGCCCCCACTCGCCACCCCACAAGTGTAGCAGTGGGGTGAGCGGGCGATGCACCGCTGCGTCTGGAGCGTGGAACAGGCCTATGCTGCTGCGCCCGTCTGCCGGGCCTTGTAGAGATAGGGATTCATCGTCGGGTCGTTGTACATCTTCATCTGCCGGAAGACCCGCAGTGGCCGCTGGGCGCTGAAAATCTCCGCCAGCAACCGATCGATCGCCTCCACAAGATTCGTCCGCTGCATGTCGAGCACCACCATCCGGGCTGCCGCCTTCTCGCGGTGCTCCACCGCAGCATCGGCGCGCTCGATCTGCTCGCGCATGTGGAAGCGGCGCAGCTCCAGAATAGAGAGCCGGTCGATCGCCGCACCGGGCGTTTCCGTGGCAGCCGGGGCCTCCGGAGCGGCGATCACACCGCGCCGGGCGAGTTCTTCAACCAGCCAGTCGTCCACCTTCTCTATCGCGTCGTTGCGGGCCTGATTGAAGCGGTCGATCGCCCGCTTCACCTCGGCAATCCGCTGGTCGGTCACCGCCGGCGAACGGGCGATGTCTTCCTCGTGCCAGAGTTGGAAATTGAATGTGTGCAGATCGCAGATTTTGCCCGTCAGCCCCGTGGCGGCATGGCCCGGCTCGATCGTGTGCCAGTCGGCCACCAGACGTTCTAAAAGCGCAGCGACGGTAGGGGCATCGAGCGACAGGCCCGTGGCAAACGTGGCGGCGGGAGAGAAAACAGTCGTCGTGTCGTTCATGGGTCAGACTCCTTCTGGGATGAACGCGGAAAGCTCCGCCGATCGCTCGGCGGAAAGTGGAACAGGCGGCCTCATGCCACCTGACGGATCACCAAGCAAAGATTCGCCCCGCCAAATCCGAACGAGTTGCTGGCGGCAACCCGCACGCGGTGTTCGCGGGCAGTGTGCGGAACATGGTTGAGCGGGCACTTCTCATCAGGGTTGTCGAGATTGAGCGTGGGGGGCACCGCCTGATGGTGGATCGCTGTCAGGCAGGCCAATGCCTCAAACGCCGCCGCCCCGCTCACCAGGTGCCCTGACATGCTCTTGGTGGAACTGACGGGCACGCCATCGGTCGCACTCCCCAGCGCCATCCGGATGGCGCCAGCTTCGGCGATATCGCCCACCGGCGTGCCGGCGGCATGGGCATTGACGTAGTCGACCTCGTCGGGCGCGATCCCGGCATCGGCCAGCGCCAGCGTGATCGCCTTGGCGGCGAAGGTGGGATCAACACTCGGAATCACCATGTGGGAGGCATCGCTCGACATTCCCACGCCGGCCAACTCGCCATAGACGCGGGCGCCACGCTTCAGCGCCGTGCCGCGATTCTCCAGCACGAAGAACACGCCCCCCTCCCCCATCACAAATCCGTCGCGGTCGCGATCGAATGGCCGCGAGGCCTTGGCCGGATCGTCGTTGCGGCGCGAGAGGGCGCGGAGATTGTAGAACGCGGCCAAGCCCGTGGGGCTGAGCATGTCACAGCCTCCCACCACACAGGCATCGACCCAGCCCGCCTGCAGCCACTTGCGGCCGAGGGCCAAAGCAAAGCCGGCGGAGGCACAGGCGGCCGCCGCCGTCACCGCCGGACCACCGAGACCCAGAATCCGGCTCATCGTGTGGACCATCGCCGGATCGCGATGCTGCTCAAAGACATATCTGCCCCCGCGCAGGAAATCGTTTTCATAGATCTTCAACTGCTCAGCGCCCAACCCCATCACCAACCCGATGCGGGGGCCATGCTCGCGGGCGGTGAGGCCCGAATCGGCAAGCGCTGCGGCCATCGGCACCAGAAAAATCCGGGCCAGCCGATCGAGCTTCTCCCAGGCAGCGGGATCGCCCGGCAGCAGGCTCAGGTCGGGCATCGCAATCTCGCGCACCGGCGCACCAAATTGGACGGCCACCCGCGACATTTCTCCGATGTCGACCACGTCGACCGCCGAGCGGGACGCCAGCAGATTGGTCGAGATCTCCTCGAATGAATTGCCTAGCGGCGTGAGGGCTCCCACGCCCGTGATGAGCGTCGCTTCCCGCGGGCCCAGGGGGCTCAAAGAAGACAGATTCATGCGTTTCCCCCGGTGCCTGCGGTCAGCGGCCTGCCAGCAGGCTGTGCGACCTGCCGCTGCAATTTCACTTCGGCGCCCCAGTGGCAGGTTGTCGACCACTCGGTTCCCCCCTCCAGGGCAGCGGCCAGCGAGGCGAGCGATCCTGTGCCCTGCCGGTTGGCGTGCGGTGCATCGGCAGAAGGCACACGCATGACCAATTGCAGGGGGCCGGCGGCGTCGGGCGTGATCGCCAGGGCCACTCCCCGGCAGGTCGATTTCAGTGGCGCCTCGCCCCGTTCGTCGAGCGCCGGTTCCTCCACCCATTCGCTGAAGATCAGCCAGTAGCCAGGCACCCCTGGCTCATCCAGAAGCGACATGACTGTCAGCAGACCCTCGTCGAGTGCTTCAGGGCCGCCCCCCACGCCGATGTTGGGGCCATGCATGAGCAGCGCCACGCTCGCGGCACTGGCCATGGCATGGAGCGAGCACTGTGGCACGATGTGCGGCGAGACATGCACCGTGCCCCCGACGGCCATCTGCACCAGCGTGCGGGCGCTGGCGATACGGCCCGCCAGGCAGGAAGAGGCGATCACACCGAAGGCTTCGAATGAGGGACGCGGCTCGGGATAGCGGGCCATCGCCTCAAGCACCGCGCGCACGCCGACGACGGTCTGCTCGTCGGCATTGCGGAGAAAGCGGAGGGGCAGCGGGGGCACGCCGGCAGGGGACGGGGCCTCCCGCAAGCTGGCGATTTCAGCCAGCGTCGCCGTGACCGTCGCATGGGAGGCGACCGAACAGACCGAATCGTGGCGGGCGTGCGGCACGGGTGAAGATGTCCACGGGGGAATGGGGATCTGGCACGGGGCGAGCGATTTTCAGGCGAGGGGTCGGCAGACGCCGCAGCAGCGAGTTCTGTTCCCAACGTGCGTTCCGTCCCCCGGGCCGGGGCGCTCAAGCCCCGCAAGGCGCTCGGGATCGGGTGGAGGAAAACCTCAGACCACCGACAGAGCTAAGCGGCAGACTTGTTGCGGCCCGCCTTGGTATCGATCTTGGTCTGCAGCACGTTGAGCAGATCGCCGACAGAGTGGATCGAATCGAGCAGTTCCGTTTCGATCGAAATGCCAAACCTGCTCTCGATGTGCAGCACGAGCCCGGCCATGTCGAGGGAGTCGAGGTTCAAACCTTCACGCAGCGTCGTCGACTCCTCAACGGAGGGGTAGGTCTCGCCCGTTTCCTTCTCGAGCAACTCAAGCACAACAGCGGAAAGTTCCTTGCGGTCCATGCGGGCAAGACTCCTCAACTCGCGGATACGTCGGGGCTGGGACGGGGGCCACCCCAGGAGGCAGCGGAGCGGTTACCATACCGATCGGCCGGTGTCGGAATGCGTGGTGGGGCGAATCCTCGCCCCGCCGGCGCTCCGACGCCACCCACAGGAGCCTAACGAATGGGCGGTGTTGAGCGAAGAGCAAATCCGCCATGGTCCTTCACCGCCCTGGCCCGGCGGGCTGCCGGGCCACTGGCCTGGCTGGCGGTCGGGTATACGCTGTTTCTCGTCTATTACACCCACCATCCCCGGCCGCCGCTGCCTGCCGGAGCCGCCGCCGCCGGCGACAAAACGCTCCATTTTCTCGCCTACGGGGCTCTGGCGGGCTTTTCGGGCCTCGCGGTGGCAGCCCGCGGCGGGTGGACATGGCGGGTGGCTGCCCGCCTTGTGGCCTTCCTGGCGGCCTTTGCCGTGGTGGATGAGGCGACCCAGCCCCTCTTTAGCCGCCATGCCGATCCGCTCGATTGGGGTTTTGACTGCATCGGGCTTGCGGTGGGGGCCGCCGTGGTGACTGCCGGTGTGGCCGTGGTGCGCTGGTGGCGCGAGAGCCACGCTCGGGCGGAATGAGCCAGCCTGAGGCTTCAAAGCCCGCAGCGGCGGCGAACCGGCGCATGGCTGGGCGGACCTCAGTCGGCGCCGAGGTTGGCGGGGACTCTCTCGCGACGCCGCTGATACGGCGTGCCCTCGGGTGCCTTCCCCTGCAGTTCCTTTTCGGCCTCGATGTGGCTGTGAACGACCTGAGCCTCCGCCTCGGGCCGGCCCACGAAGCCCGTTCCACCCCAGAAGAAGAGCTTCCGGTAGACCGCCGGAGAGGCATAGTCGTTTTCTTCGATGATGCATTGGGCCTGCGTATGCGGACTTTCAGGCTGCCCTCCCGCCAGTGGATTTCTCACCAAGGCGCTCAGGCCATAGCCCTTTTGGGAGGCTGCGATCAGCGTCGATTCCCGCTTCCAGGAGAGGCCGCCGTCGGAGGTTTTCCACCAGCAGACTTCCGTGCCACCCCCCGCCCGGTTGCCTTTCAGAAGCAGCCAGACCACCGTGGGCGATTCCACGACCATGTCGCCGTCCTGGCCTCCCGTCTCGGGCCCCGCCACTGCCGTCGGCTCCTGCCAGGCATTGCCGAGCCAGCGGGTGTACCGAACCGAGCCAGCGGCGTGCCTGAAGAACATGTGAGGGGCGCCGGTCTCGTCGACGCGGCAAACCCCGTGATTGACTTTCGCCGTGCCACTGTTGTGGACGAGCGTCAGCCTGTCGGCAGTTTCTTTTGTCACAGGCAGCGGCAAGGCAGTTCCCGCCGCATTCTCCCAGGTGCCGTCCGCGCAGTTCATTTTCATGTAGTAGACATTCACCCTCTGCTTGTTGTGGTTCTCGATCAGGCAGGGGTGATAGATGTACTGAACGGTGATCGTGTCGCCGTTGGCCGCGTTAAACCATGCGTACCAGGCATCGTGGGTGTTGGGGTCGTTTTCCTGGGCTTTGTGCTTGATCACGCTCACCGGTGGCGCGAATGTCCGGCCATCGTCGGTTGACTTCTGATACACCCAGTCGCTGCGATGCGAGCCGTGACGATAGAAGAGGTAGAGGTCTCCGTTGGCAACTTTGAGAAACTGGTCATAGGTTCCAAACGGATCGATATTGTCGAGCACTTCCCACGACGAGATGTCCTCCGGATTCTTGGTGACAACATGGATCTGCCGCCCGCTGCCGGGGGTGCCGTGGAGATTCTCGCCCAAAGTGGGCAGGCCTCCATGGCCGCCAAACACGAGATGCACGTAGCCCTTGGAGTCGACGGTGAGTGCGGGCTTGCCGTGGTTGTCGATATCCTTGCGATCGGTGGGATCGGGCGTGAGCCCCAGCCAACTGACACCAGCCCTGACGGGCCCCTGCCAGATTTTTTTTGCATGGTTGTACACGCAGACATAAGGGTCTTCGTGCGGCCCCTGGTAGGCGATGTAGGTATTGCCGTTGAACTGCTCGGCGCTGGGGTGCTGAATCGAGGCCACGGCGTTGTCGAGGCCGTTGTCAGTGAAGTAGTCGACATCGGCAGCGGAAACAGATTGCTCGCCGAGGACCGCACTCGCTCCAACCGCACAGCCGCAGAGCAGGATCGTGAGCAGGAAGCGGCTTAAAAATATTTTTTTCATGATTCCCGTTGCGTTAGTAGTTGGGCGTCGGGGCCCGAAAATCGGCGATGTTCACCGAGTGAAACCACTCGATTGTGCGCGTGAGGCCTGCTTCGAGTTCGATCGTTGGCTCCCAGCCCAACCGGGCCTTGGCCAGCGTGATATCGGGCCGGCGACGCTCCGGATCGTCGACCGGCAGCGGCTTCTCCACCAGTTTCGATTTCGAACCGGTCAGGGCGAGCGTTTTTTCGGCCAGCTGGCGGATCGTGAATTCCCCCGGATTTCCCAGGTTCACCGGCCCGGAAAAATCATCCGGGGCGTCCATCATGCGGATGATCCCCTCCACCAGATCGTCGCGGTAGCAGAACGAACGGGTCTGGTGCCCCGAGCCGAAGATCGTGATCGGTTCCCCCGCGAGTGCCTGGCGGATGAACGTGCTCACCACGCGGCCATCAAAGGGGTGCATTCGGGGGCCGTAGGTGTTGAAGATGCGCACGATCCGCACATTCACGCCGTTGGCCCGGTGGTAGTCCATGAAAAGAGTCTCGGCGGCCCGCTTCCCCTCGTCGTAGCAGGCGCGGGGACCGATTGTGTTGACGGAGCCACGGTAGCTCTCCGGCTGCGGATGCACCTCCGGATCGCCGTAGACCTCGCTGGTGGAGGCCTGCAGCACCTTGGCCCGGCAGCGCTTCGCCATTCCGAGCACGTTGATCGCCCCCATCACGCTCGTTTTCAGCGTTTTGATCGGGTTGTATTGGTAGTGGCCGGGGGAGGCAGGGCAGGCGAGGTTGTAAATCTCATCCACCTCCAGCCAGAGCGGATGGATGATGTCGTGCCGCAGCAGTTCAAAATTTTTGTGGCCAAGCAGATGGGCGACATTCGACTTCTGGCTGGTGAAGAAGTTGTCGACGCAGACAACATCGTGGCCGTCGGCCACGAGTCGCTCGCAGAGATGGCTGCCGAGAAATCCGGCACCGCCAGTGACGAGAATCCGCTTGAGCGAGGCCATAACGTTGGTGTTCCAGAGACAGGCGGGCCGATTTCGGGTAGTTCTATATTCTATGGGGTTCCATCATACGCGGTGAATCTGGTTCTAGGGGAGCAATCATGGCACAGGCAACAATCGGGCGGTGGGTGTGGCGAGGCTGCGTATGGCTGGTCGCTTTGGCCTGCAGTGGGCCGGCGGCTACGGCCCTGCTGGCGGCCGACCCGCCGCGGCCCAACAAACCCAACATCATCATTTTCTATGCCGATGATCTGGGCTGGGCGGAAACGGGCTGCCAGGGGAACCGGCAGATTCCCACGCCGCACATCGATTCGATCGCCGCCGGCGGCCTGCGTTGCACGCAGGGCTATGTCGCTGCCACCTATTGCAGCCCCTCGCGGGCCGGCCTGATGACCGGCCGCTATCCCACCCGCTTTGGCCACGAGTTCAATGAGATGGCCAGGACCGGGGGGCCGGGTCTGCCGTTGACTGAGACCACGCTTGCCGCCCGGCTCAAACCGCTGGGCTATGCCACCACCTGCATCGGCAAATGGCACCTCGGCGAATCGGCCGCCTGTCGCCCAACCAGTCGCGGGTTCGATGAATTCTTCGGCACGCTGGGAAACACCCCCTTCTTCCATCCCGAAAGGTTTGTTGACTCCCGCACCTCAAACGACGTGGTAGCGATCGAGGATCCAGCTTTCTACACGACAGATGCCTACGCCGATCGGGCGGTGAACTGGCTCACGGCCCGTGGACAGGAACCCTGGTTTCTCTATCTCCCCTTCAACGCGCAGCACAAGCCGCTGCAGGCGCCGCAGAAATATCTCGACCGATTTCCCGAGATCACCGATCCCGACCGCCAGCTCTTCGCGGGGATGATGGCAGCGATGGATGACGCGATCGGCCGTGTGCTGGCGACGGTGAAGGCGCGCGGCGAGGAAGAGGAGACGCTCATCTTCTTCATCGGCGACAACGGCGGCCCGCGGGCAGGCACGCTGCCGACCAACGGAAGCTTGCGCGGCTTCAAGGCGCAGACGTATGAAGGAGGGCCGCGGGTGCCGTTTCTGGTGCAGTGGAAGGGACGCATTCCCGCCGGAAAAACCTATGACCTGCCGGTGCTGAATCTGGATGTGATGCCGACCTGCCTGGCGGCCTGTGGCCAGCCGGTTGGGGGTGGCGCGCAGATCATCGATGGCGTCGATCTGATTCCTTATTTCACCGGCGTGAAATCGGGGCGGCCGCACGACACGCTCCACTGGCGCTTCGGCAAGCAGTGGGCGGTGCGCAGCGGCGACTGGAAGCTGGTTGTGTCCAATGGTGGCAGCGGCTCTCCGGAGCTGTATAACCTCGCCGTGGATCTCGGCGAGCAGCACGACCTGGCAGCCAGCGAGCCGCAGCGGGCCGCGGAGCTTCAGACGCTTCATGACGCTTGGAACGCCGAGCAGGCTGAGCCGCTGGCAAGCCCGGAAAAGAAACCGAAACAAGACGCCGCCAAGGGGAAGCTGGAGCCGAGCGAAACGTGAGCCGGTAAAAACCGGATCATGACGGTGGATCACAGCGCCGGATCCTTTATCGCACAGCCTGCCAGGGCTTATCCGCCGAGGCCGGTATCGGAAAGCCGCTGGCGTATTTCCCGCACGCTGGCGGCAAGCTGTGGCGAACTGAGCTGGGGGTGCTCTTCCAGCAGAGCGAGGACGTCGGCGAGATCATGCTCCCGCTTGCTTGGACGTCGTTGCGGCTCCCCGGCAGCTGCCAGCTTGAGCACGATCAGGTCAGCCGCAGTCGCCACCTGTAAGCGGAGGCCGTCCTTGAGCACCACGCTTGTGGCATGGGCGACGGCTGCAGCGATACCGACATCTTCTGCGGAAAACTGCACAGCCACGCGAGTTGCCAGCGGCCCATTCCCGGGAGCCCGCCAGTTGTCGCTATGAGCATGGCGACCGGTATATTCAAAGCCCGCTGCCAGGAGTGCCTCCCGAGGCACATCCTCAAAACGGGGCACGGCGACATCAATATCGAGCGTGCTGCGCGGCTCCACGGTGTGCATCTGCACCGCCACGCCACCAATCAGGGCATACGGCACGCCCTCCCGGGCAAGAACCTCCGCCACCAGCCGCAGCGGTCGCTCCTTTGAATCCCCGTCGATGAGTCCCATTGTTTCACACCACAGGCGATCGAGCGCAAACCCGACCATCAGCCGATCCTGTGCCTCGTGTGTCCCCGGAATAGTCATTCAGGCCCGCCGCAAAAAAAATAACTCATCGAGAACAATCATCTGAGGAATCCTCTAACAGGCTATGGATAAAGTAATCCGCCGCTGGACGCGGCGGGTGTTGACCCAGGAAACCCTCGGCGTTTCCTGCGGTCGACTTCTTGGAAAAAGGCCATGGATGGCTTTTTCCACAGACAGTTCAGTATAGACAGAGTTTTACAGTGTGTGGTCAGCGCCGGTGCCTTCCAGACCGCCACTCAAGCCCCTCCCCTCACCGGCCCAGCTGCGCCAGATACCGCACCAGATCGGCCAGTTCCTCGCGCGAAAGACCGTCGATCAGGCCCGTGGGCATCAGCGATGTGCCGGGCGCTTCCTCGGCGATGTCGGCAATCGCCACGCGGACTTCTTTATCGGTGGCATCGCGCAGCACCAGTTCCGACAGGCTGCGCGACACTGGAATGCCCGTCACCACCTGGCCATCTTCGGTCACCACCAGCAGCGTGTTGTAGCCCTCCTTCACATTCTTGGCCGGAGCAATCAGCGACTCGATGATGTAATCGAGAGGGCTGGAGGCGCCGATGGCGGTGAGGTTGGGGCCGACCTTGCCCCCCTTGCGATCGATGCGGTGGCAGGAGACGCAACGCATGTTCTCCCGCGAGTAGATCGCCTCGCCGCGCGTGGCATCTCCCTGCTGCATGACCAGCTCGGCAAATGCCGCCATCTCCTCCGGCCCCATTCCATGTGGGCCACTGAGGGGAACGCCTGCCTGCCGGGCAAATACCTCAAGCGCTGCGGAGAGGGCCGGCTCTGCTCGACCTGCGGCACTCACTTCCTGCAGTCCCGTTTTTGCCACCGCCGCCGGCAGCGAGCGGCCCTTCGATGCCAGCGACAAGGCGAGCGCATCGGCCCCCTGTTTCGTCGCCAGGAAAGCGGAGAAAACCTCCCGCTGTCCCGCCTCGCCCGGAGACGTGGCCAGCCAGTCGGCCGCCAGATCGGCCGCCTCGGCAGCGTTTCTGGGTACGAGAGCTGCGCAGGCGGCCCCCACGATCTCCTCTCCCAGTTCCGGCCGCTGGGCCAGAGCTTTGAGCGCGCTGTGGGCGGCATCGCCGGAGAGATGCCCCAGTGCGGTGATGCAGGCCCGCCGACTGGCCAGCCGCTGCTCCGGGGAGCCGGCAACCTGCTCAAGCGTCTCGACGGCTGAGGTCACCTGCCAAGCCGCCGCTGCCTGAATCGCGGCCACAGCCAGTTCTTTATTCGGACTGGCGACGAGCTTCGCCACCGCCGAAAGATCTCCTGTCGGCTGCACCTTGCGGAATTGATGCGCCTCGAGCATCTTCTCCAGCAGCACAGCCGCCTGATGGGGCGGCAGGTTTGAGCCGCTGGCCACATCGAATGCCAGGCGGAGATGAGCGGGGCTGCCGAGCTTGGCCACGTTGTCGAGCAGCGCCGGCCGATCGGCATCAGACACACTTCCAGCCTGCAGGCGGGCCACCAGGAGTGGGATTGGCGCGGTCGTCTCCGCCGCCTGCACTGCAAAGAGAATCCTCGAGAGTTTGCCGTCGTCGGCAAAGCTGCCGTCGAGGACGGCCGGCACCCAGGCCTCCTGCAGCTCGCGGGCCGCCAGCCAGACGGCGTAGTCGAGGGCATCGTCGCGGGGATGATCGACCGCGTGGAGCACAAGCTCCGCCGCGCGCTTGCCCCCCAGAGCCGCCAATGCCCGCACACCTTCCAGCCGCACACAAGGCTCCGGATCATCGACGCTCGCAGCCAGCATTTCTACCGGCTGCTCCAGCCGATCGGCCCAATCAACCACAACTCGCGCGGCCGCCGCGCGGGCCCGCGGATCGGGCGAAGCGAGCAAAGCGTTGAGCAGCGGCAGTTGCACATCGGCCGCTGTGCCGTCATCGAGCCCCTGCCAGAGTCGCAGCGCCTCCAGTTGCAGCAAGTGAAAATCGGCGGCGGCGGGCTGCAGGGCGGCGGTCCAGGTGTGCAGGGCCTCGCGCACCTCGCGGCCACCCCGCTCAAACAGCACGCGGCGGGCCATCGCCTGGGCATGCCCCTCTGGCCTCTGGAGCTGTTCCAGCAGCGCCGCAGTGGAAAGCTTGGTGAAATCGGTGCGGGGCAGAAGGGGCCGGCCCTTGGCAGTCACGCGCCAGATCCGGCCATGCACCCGGTCGCGCCGCTCGTCGCGGAAATCGACCTCGCCATGCTGGATGATCGGGTTGTACCAATCGGCGATGTAGATGGCACCGTCGGGCCCCATCTTGATGTCGATCGGCCGGAACGACACCCGCGTGGAATGGATCAGGTCGGCGACCTTTTCACTGGAAAACCCGGAGCCCTCGTCCGCGAGCCGGTATTGGCAGACGCGGTTGGCGCGGAAATCGTTGGTGAGCAGGAGCCCTTGGGCATCCTCCGGCAGGTGGCGGCCAGAGATCTGTTCCAGCCCGCAGTATTTCGGGCAGCCGGAGTTCATGCCGTGGAGAATGCGCGGCGTGCCGGCGGCGGTTTGATAGGCGGCGCCTGGAAAGCAGTGGTAGATCCCCTCGCCGCCGGCCCCGTCGGTCGCCAGCGACCGGCCCCAGGGTTCGATGGCGTGGCCCCAGGGATTGACCAAGCCCCGGGAAAAAACATCCAGATCGAGCGTGCCGGGCCGCAGCCGCCAGATCCCGCCAGCGTTGAGCCGGCGGACGCCGTGCGGCGTTTCCACATGGCTGTGGATATAGATCGACTGGTTGAAATAGAGCCGGGCGTCGGGGCCCCAGCGGAAGGTGTGGATGATGTGGTGGCTATCCTCGGTGCCGAAGCCGGAGAGCACCGTGCGGCGGAGATCGGCCCGGCCATCGCCATCGGTATCAGAAAGATGGAGCAGTTCGGTGCTGTTGGCGACATACGCGCCGCCATCTCCCGGCAGCACAGCCGTGGGCATGTGCAGGCCATCGGCGAAGAGCGTGCTGGTTTCGGCAACGCCATCATTGTCGCGGTCTTCCAGCACCGTCACCGTGTCGTTGGGCACCTCCCCCGGCCTGATCTGCGGATAGACGCTTGAAGAGGCCACCCACAGCCGCCCCTGCGGATCGAAATTGATCTGCAGGGGCTTGCTGATCAGTGGATCGGCGGCAAACAGATTCACCTCATAGCCCTCGGCCACCATCATGGCGGCCAGTTCGGCGGCCGTGTCGGGCATGGGGATGTCGGTGAGAGCCCGCTGGGCCAGCGCAGAACGCATGCTGGCGCTGAGGCAGCAGAAGGCGAGCAGGCAGGAGCGGAGCAACATGTCAGGTGGGTCCTGGAACAGGAGGAGTGGGGGTGGTTGGAGTGGGCAGGCTGGTCTGGCGGGCGGTGGCCTGAATGGTGCGCTCCGCCTCCTCAACCAGCGGATCAAATTGAGGGATTTCAACCGCGTTGTTCCCCTGTTCATATTTGCGGAACAGGAACAGGTAGGTTTCGTTGGCAGGTCGCCAGCGGTGGAAGAAGAGCCTGTTCTTGGCCACCACCTGCTGCCGCAGGTGCTCGGCCGATTCAGGTGCCAGCCTCTGCTGTCGGCCGCCGGAAGCGGCGACAAACAGACGGGCTGCTGCCGCATATCCGGCTGCCGAAAGATGGGATCCGTTTTCAGTCAGTGGTGTGGCAGAGTCCGCCGGCATCTCGGCGAAGAGATCAACCAGCCCTGCCTGCTTCTCCGCTGCCACGCTGCGGATCGCTGCCGCAAACGGGGCGAGCGTCTCGTTGCGGGCGGGAGCATCGGGCGACTGGGGAGTTTTTTCAAAACCATGGGGTGTGACGAGGACCAGCCGCACCGTGTTACCGGAATCTCCTGCCGCTGCCGTGCGCACGTCATCGCAGAGCTTGGCCAGCTGCGTATGGAACGCCGGCAGACCGCTCGGCCCGCGGAACGATTCGTTCCGCCCATAAGCGACAAAGAGCACGGTCGGCTTGAGTTCCCGCACCAGGCCGAGCATCCGGGCATAGCCCTCGGCAGGGGTGTCGAACACGCCGCGCGATTCCGCCCAGACGGTGTCGCCGCTCCAGCCCAGATTGCGGAAGGAGAGCGTGGCCTCGGGAGAGGCCGCCACCAGGGCTGTTTCGATGTAGCCCTGATCCCCCTCGCGCTCCACAAACGTGTCCCCCAGCAGCACGACCCGGTCGCCATCGCGGAGTGCCCAGCGACTGCCTGCCTCGGGCGGCGCAGCGACCGCCAGGCCTGAGCCACAGGCCGCCAGGCCAGCCACCGCCGCAGCCACCAGCAGGCTGTGGATCAAGTTCAGCATCGCCGGAGACGATGCCTGTCGAGAGCGGAAAAAGGTTCTGGCCGGTAGAGGCTTCATGGGCGATGCTTCCGGGGAGAGGGGGACGATGGTAGTTTACCGTCCGTTGGGGTCGGGTGTCCTGCGGCAGATCTGCTGGCGGGCCTGCCGGCAGCCATCCAGTGCAGAATCCATCCGCCCCCGTCGTTGCAGGAGTTCCCGTCATGAAGGGCCGCATCAAACAGTCGCTCGTTTACTGGTGCTACAACATCGCCGGCGACCAATGGGACATCGAGAAGATGTGTCAGATCGCCAAGGAGCTCGGCTGCAAGTCGATCGAGCTGGCCGATCCGGACCTCTGGCCGACAATCAAGAAGCATGGCCTCACCAATGCCCTGGCGCCCAACGGCATGCCGGGCGCCCCGTTCATGCGGGGCTTCAACAACCCTGCCTATCAGCCGGAGGTGATCACCCGCACCTCGCAGATGATCGACGCCTGTGCCGAGGCCGGCTTTCCGGCGGTGATTGCCTTCAATGGCTACAAGTGGCGCGATGCCGACGATCCCACCAGCGGCGAGATTTCGCTCGAAGAGGGGGCCGACAACTGCGTGAAGGGACTCAAGCAGATCGCCGGCCATGCGGAGAAGAAGGGCGTGACGATCTGCCTGGAGCATCTCAACACCCGCGACAGCAGCCATCCGATGAAGGGCCATCCCGGCTATCAGGGAGATGACGTTGATTATGTGGCCAACATCGTGCGCCGCGTCGGCTCGCACCGGGTGAAGATGTTGTTTGACATCTACCACGTGCAGGTGATGAATGGCGACGTGATCCGCCGGATCGAGGAGTGCAAGGATGTGATCGGCCATGTGCACACCGCCGGTTGTCCCGGCCGGGGCGAACTCGATGAACATCAGGAGATCAACTTTCCGCCGATCCTGCGGAAGCTTCTCGATATCGGCTATACGGGGTATGTCGGCCAGGAATACATCCCCACGCGCGACGCACTCGCCGGTCTGCGGCAGGCCGTCAGCCTGTGCGACGTCTGACCGGTAGGGAGTGGCGCCGTCGACATCGCAGAGGAGGATTCCCAAGGCTTTGACGGAGTCAGTAGCCGACTTGGGCGATAACGGTCGCCGAGCATCCGCATTCCAGAAGGAACTCGCGAAACTCTCCCGCAATATGCTCGTCGCAGCGTTCTACGAGGAATTCAACGTCGCGCAGCACATGCTCGACGGTGCCAACCGCGAACATCCAAGCACTTCGCAGCATGTCCGAACGGAGCATGGCCTCGTCAGGAGTCGTGTGCGGAAGTGGTTCGGCGTGCCGGAGAATTGCCCGTGCCCGACCAATATCTTCCCTGAAATGCTGAAGCGCCGTTGCTGGCATCGCGCCTCCTCTTGGGCCTGTCGGCTCCGTCAGTCAGCCGACTGAACGAGTCCAGACTCGTAATGGATCTCGTTCGTTTCTTCGTTAAACCAAACATCGTGGTCTTCAGGAAAAAGAACGTTCCAAAGTTCGACGAGGAGCTCGGGCTCGACGCCTTGCCGAACGACCGTCGCGAGATTTCGGGAGACCCCGGCGGCGTCACCCGCTGCCATGCTCAACAAATCGACCGCGATCTCGCGGAGCACGCCGGCCTTGGCAGTCTCAATAGCCTTGGCGATTCGCTCTCCCGCGTCCGAGCAACTCAAGTAAGGCATATTTATAGGCTCGCAGAAGAGGGTATTGGGAACCTGTCGCATCGTATTCCTGCCCGTTGCCCGGGGTCAACGGGCACGATGAGAACCGAGGAGCTGCAGCCCCCCATGCGGCGGTGAGTCGGCCGGATGGCGACGTCTGATCGGCCGCACTGATGGCGGCCCGGCATGGGCGTGCTGAGAGAGGCGATCGCTCACGCCCCTGCCAGCAGGATGCGCACGTCGGCAACGTTGGTGCCGGTGGGGCCGGTGCGGATGAGACCGCCGGCCCGCTCCAGCAGCGGCAGGCTGTCGCAGCGGGCGATGGCTCGCGTGAGGGTCGGCCGGTCTGCGCGTAATTCTGCGGCGATGGCTGCATCGGCCACAGCACCGGCAGAGTCTGTGGGGCCATCCTCGCCGTCGGTGCCGAGGCTCGCGACGAGCAGGTTCGCCGGCCACTCAGGCTGCTCTGCGATGTGATTCACCGCCACGAGCACCGTCTGCTGGTTGCGGCCCCCCACCCCATGGTCGGCAGGCAGCGTCACCGTTGCCTCCCCCCCTTCGATCACCGCCAGAGGCCGGCCCCGGCGGGCTGCTTCCGCCGCGAGCCCGAGCCCCTCCTCGGCCAGCCGGATGCCGATCGAATCGACCGTGCAGTCAGCTGCCGGGATTCCCGCCAGGGCATGCCGCAGGAGGGTGTCGTAGCCGAGCCGGCGGGCCTCCGCAGCGGCAGCGTCGACCGCCGTCGCGTTGCTCCCGAGAACGATGTGCTCCACGCAGCAGCCGCGGGGAGTTGTCCAGGTCGATGCGGGTGTGCCACCAGCGGCTGCGACGAGAGCGGGCGCGGGATGGGCGAGGTCGTTGCGCAACAGCCGCACCAGGTGTGCAGCGACACCGGCGCGAACGGCCCCATATGTTTCCAGGATTGCCAGCGCGGCGGCGGGATTGGCCGCGGCAGGCATGCAGGGCCCGGAGGCGATCATTTCGAGCGGATCACCGATCACGTCGGAGAGGACCAGCACGAGCATCCTCCCGGCAGCGCAGGCCCGGGCGAGCCCTCCCGCCTTCGCGGCGCAGGCGGCCCGCCGCACCTGATTGAGGCTGCCGATGTCGGCCCCCTGCGCCGAGAGAAACCGGGTGGCGGCGATCGTCTCCTCCAGTGATACCCCTTCCCGCGGCGCTGAGAGCAGCGCCGAACCGCCGCCTGAGATCAACACGATCGCCAGATCGTTCCGGTCCATGCCGGCGAGCATGGCGAGGATTGCCCGCGTCGCCTCCACCACCCGCGGCGTGGGAAGGTTGGCCCCGGCGGGTCTGGTGGCCCGCACCTCAATCAGCTCGAGGGGGCGTGTTGAGCCTTCCGGCACGCTCACCAAGCCGGTGAGCAGCGTCGGGATTGCGCCAGCCGGCCTGAGCAGTGTTTCGATGCCGGCCGCCATGCCCGCCGCCGCCTTGCCAGCTCCAACCACCACGATCCGCCCGGGGTGGGGCCGCCCTGCGGGCATGAGGAACTGTTTCAGCTCGGTGGCCCGGTCGGCGAGGAGTTGCTCCGGTTGCACCGCACGGATGGCGGCCGCAACGATCGCCTCGAGATCGGCCCCAAGCGGCGACGGCGATCCCATCATGTGCCCTGCTCTGGCCGGAAATTCTTCGGATC
The DNA here is from genome assembly GCA_903885565.1 of uncultured Planctomycetaceae bacterium. Lineage (GTDB taxonomy): Bacteria > Planctomycetota > Planctomycetia > Pirellulales > UBA1268 > CAISJI01. Next base: position 50,364 of record CAISJI010000188.1, on the reverse strand, counting down.
AAACCGGCTCAGATCGATACCGCCGCGGGCCTCCTCCTCGAGCAATTTGATCCGCATCTCGAGGCGGTCGAGCCGCCGGGCGAGCATGGCGGGGGTTTCGGCCGAGGGGACAAGTGCCGCCGGCTTCGGCACAGCGGGATAGCCGAGCTGGCGCTGCAGGGCGGAGAAGAAGAAGATCGGTTCTTTCCCGCGGGTGGCCCGGGCGATCCGCCCCTCTCTCTCGCCAAAGAGGATGATCCGGTCGGGGCCGGTATCCTCCCGGCCGGCCAGCAGGGCCTCCCGTTTCTCCAGTCGCCAATATTCGGGGCTGCGCACGGAGACGAGATCGGCCAGATCGATAAACCCCACCTGCCGGGCCACAGTGTGGATCCAACTCTGCCATTCCGCATCGAAGAGATCGTCGTCGGCCACGGCCACCAGGCCATGGCCGTAGTCGAGACGGTTGCGCGAGAGGGACTCGAAGCGGTAGAAGAAGAGCCCCTGCGGCGAGGCCCCCTCGGCACGGTAGCCGGCCTCACGGGAGAGCAGCGCAAGCGCCGTGCGCATGTCGAAACGCCCCTCTTCCCGCTCCGCCTGCGCCATGATGAAGGTCTGGAAGCGAGTGAAGTAGTGGGGCATCCGGGCCATGGCGGTCGAGAGCGTGCCGACGAGCTTGAGTTCGGCCACCAGATAGTCGATCGCCATCGGCAGCTTGGAGGTTGCCAGCACCTCCTGGCCGATCGAAACCAGCGATTCCTGCACGGCAATCCCCTCCTCAAGCCGTTCCGCCAGCGCCCGGAAGAGGTGGGATTGTTCGATGTATTCTTCGCGGTCGAGCATGGGAGGCCTGTCGCTGGAGGAGCGAAAAAGAGGGTGGTGACGGTCCACCCTCCACCTCCATCCTATAATCACCGGAGACTCCGCAGCAGATCTGCCACAACCGACTCCAGCGCAGGGATCATCCATGCCGACACGTTTTTCAACGATTGAAGCCGCGGTGGCCGCCATTGGGCGTGGCGAGGCGATCATCGTCGTCGATGCCGAGGACCGGGAAAACGAGGGTGACTTTGTCTGTGCTGCCGAGAAAGTTTCGCCCGATCTGGTCAACTTCATGCTCCGCCACGGCCGCGGGCAGGTGTGCATGCCGATCCTGCCCGATCTGGCCCGGCGGCTCGACCTGCCGATGATGGTGGAAACCAATTCGGCGCCGCTGGGCACCGCCTTCACCGTGCCGGTCGACCATATCACGGCCCGCACCGGCATCACCGCCGGGGAACGCTCCACCACGATTTCGGCCCTTCTCGATCCGGACAGCCGGCCGGCTGATTTTGTCCGCCCCGGACACCTCTTTCCGCTGGTGGCCAAGGAGGGGGGCGTGCTGCGGCGCGCGGGGCACACTGAGGCAGCAGTCGATCTGGCCAGGATGGCCGGCCTGGCGCCGGCCGGGGTGCTCTGCGAAATCCTCGATGATGCGGGGAACCGGGCCAACCGGGAGCAGCTCTTCGTGCTGGCCTCCGACCATGGTCTGGAGATCATCTCGATCGAGGAGTTGATCCGCCACCGACGATCGCAGGAGAAGCTCGTCTCCAGGATCGCGGAGGCTGATCTCCCGACGCGCTGGGGAAAATTCCGGATCATGGCCTATGCGGTGAAGTTTGAAACGCAGCAGCCGCTGGTGCTGGTGATGGGGGATGTCGCCACCGCCCGCGATCCGCTGGTGCGGCTCCACTCCTCCTGCTTTACCGGCGATCTGCTCGACAGCCTGCGCTGCGACTGCGGCGATCAGCTCCACCTGGCCCTGGAGATGATCAGCAGCGAGGGGGCGGGGGTGCTCGTCTATCTGCCGCAGGAGGGGCGGGGCATTGGCCTCGTGGAGAAGATCCGGGCCTACCAACTGCAGGATCAGGGGCTCGACACGGTGGAGGCCAATCTCGCGCTTGGCTTCAAGGCCGATGCCCGCGATTACGGCGTCGGGATCCAATTGCTCAAGGATCTGGGCCTGCGGCGCGTGCGCCTGCTCACCAACAATCCCAAGAAGACCGATGCCTTCATCTACGGAGGCTTCGATCTGGAAGTGGTCGATCAGGTGCCGATCCTCCCGCCGGTGCACGAATTCAACCAGCGGTATCTCGCCACGAAGCGCGACAAAATGGGACATCGGTTTCCGGAGTGACGTGGGTTCAGGAGGCTTTGGCACTCCAGTTCCTCGATGTGCCCCGCGGATGGCGCTGTGGCGGAGGATGCAGGCTGAACCCGCCTTGACAATTGCCGTCGGGCAGGACCATCATCGGCTCGTCCGGCGTGGCAGCGGTTTCGCGGAACGATGCCCCCACGGTTCAATTTCAGGGGGAATGTCAAACAGGAGAAAGTGCCATGCAGGGCATCTGTCGGCGTCGGTTTTCGGTTGGTCTTTGTGCCGTCGGTCGGAGCGTGGCGCTGACATGCCTCGCGGCAGCGTGGGCCGGTCTGTGTGCCGACCTGCCGAACGCTCAGGCGACGACATTTTCCAGTTTCACCGTCGATTCCAAATCGAATATCTATCTTGCCGGCCTGTCGGTGGTGCCTTCAGGCGGGTCGTATGGCGGGGGCAGCCTGCCGCCGGGCGTCTCGCTGCCTGTCGGTGCAAGCCGCGTGCTGCGATTCCTGTCGGTGAGCGGTTCGGTATCCTTCAACAATGTCGATGCACCGGAAGCCTACATCGGACAGTTCAATGGTCCCGATGGCGGCGCCGTTGAATTCGCCGATGCCAATTTCCCGAGTCAATTCCTGACCAACGCCAGTCCACCTGGGCTGATCAGCCCGGCGGACGGTTCGCCGACCACGTTCTATATGGCGATGGACTCCTACGGCGGCATCTCTGGGATGAACCTCTTCGAGAGCATTCCCGCCGATCGCCGGGTGATGTTTCTCTCAGGCGTATTCATCGCCGATAGCGAGCCGGCTGCCCCGGCGCCGGCGAGCCTGGACTTCAGCAGCACGTCGCTCGGCCGGTCTTTCACCGAACTCTCACCGCTGCTGTACCAGACCTTTTACATCGGAGACGGGCGCACCGGCGACGGCTCGGGAGACGTGCAGACGTTCATCGTTCCCACGGGAGCGACCCGGCTCTTTCTCGGCATCGTGGACGGGTCTTATTTTGTCGGCGGACCCGATTACTACGACAACAACGCCGGCTCATTCGTGGCGAGTTTTGCGGTGAATGCCGTTCCTGAGATCAACCCCGCTTCGTTTTCCAGTGCCCTGCCCCTGCTGGTGGGTGCGATCGCGTTTCTGGAACAGCGGCGGCAGCGGCTGTCGCGGATTGCGTCTTGAAACGGTGTCTCTGCCGCCTCCTCTCGCCGCCGGTTTGGCGAGGATTTCCGGCGTTTGCGGCCGGCGGGCACAGCGGAGCGTTGTTGACCGCTGCGCGCCGGCGGCCGTAGCATCGGTTGGCGGTGGATGACCGGCGACAGACCCGGTCTGCAGGATGCCCCCACCCCAATCTTCAGGAGTCTTTTTTCCATGGGCAGAACGGGCCGTTGTTTCTCCCAGGAGCGCACGATGCGCCACTCTCGCGGCAAGGCTCTGGTGCGGTCCGCCCTGCTCTGGCTGGCCGCTGTCGTCTGCGTGGAGGGATGCGGCCGCAAGCCCGATGGCATCCCCGCCGATGCCCAGCCGGAAACCTCAGCCCAAGAGGCGACCCGGCGCAGCGCCGAAACACCGGTGGCCACCACCCCGCCGGTGGCTTTCGAACCGCCCGCGCTTGAGGCGCTCAACCGCGATGCCAAGTGGATCGACAGGCCGGTGCGCGATGGACTGCAGAGGCTGCGGGAGGAGCAGGTGAAGGAGACGCCGCAGATGGGCGTGCCGGTCGCCTTGGAGATGCGGAATGATTCGGCCGAGGCCAATGCCTTGATTCTCTCCGCGCTCGGTCGACTGCCGGAGGCGGGGCAGGCTGATCTGGGGGCGCGTGTCGACCGGCATGTGACCGCCGATCTGGGCAGCACCAATCCGATCATGATCAGCACCTCGGCGGAGTTTGACATCCTCGGTCTCACAGGCTTCGGGCTCTTTTCCTTCGACCGGGCGCTCGAACCGTTTGCCACCGCCGACACCGTGGCCTCGTGGCAGACCAGCGCCGACGGCATGTTCGACAAGGTGGTGCTGCGCGACGACCTTCAGTGGAGCGACGGCCAGCCGATCACGGCACACGACATCGCCTTCACATATCGGGTGATCATGGATCCGCGTGTGCCCGTGCCAGCCGTGCGCAGCGGCACCGATCAGCTCGCTTGGGTGCACGCCTATGACGACCGCACCGTCATCTTCTTCCACAAGGAGCCACTGGCGACCAATGTGTGGAACATCAACTTCCCCGTGCTCCCGCAGCATATCTATGCCGATACCTGGGAGCAGGATCCCACGCTCAAGGACAGCCCGGCACACCTCAAGCTGGAGGAAAAGCCAGTCTGTGGTGGGCCGTATGAAATCGTGGAACGTACGCGCGGGCAGCAAATCGTGCTGCGGCGCCGGGCCAACTGGTCGACGGTGGGGGGGAGTGTGGTGCGGGAGGAGCCGTTCTTCAAGGAGATCCGCTTCCGGATCATCGAAGATCCCAACACCACTCTGCTGGCGCTGAAGGCGGGGGAAATCGACGAGATGATCCTGCTGCCCGAGCAGTGGACAACGCAGACCAAGGGAGAGGATTTTTCCAAGCGCAACACGAAGGTTACAGCTCCTGAATGGGTGAGCTTTCATTTTGGCTGGAACCTCGACACCCCCTTCTTCGCCGACCGGCGGGTGCGGCGGGCAATGAGCTACGCCTTCGACCACGACCGGATGCTCGAGCAGCTCTGCTACGGGCTCTATCAGCCGGCCGCCGGCAATTTTCACGAGTCGAGCTGGATGGCACCGCGGAAGAAACTCGCCCCCTACAAACAGGATCTCGACCGGGCCGAGGCGCTGCTCGATGAGGCCGGCTGGATCGACCACGATAACGACGGGATCCGCGACAAATCGATCGACGGCCGGCTGGTGCCGCTGGAATTCTCGATGCTCGTCAACCAGCAACCGCTGCGCATCGCGATCTGTACGCTGCTGAAGGAAAACCTGGAACAGATCGGAGTGACGATGAATGTGCGGCCGGTGGAATCGACCGTGCTGCAGGATCTCACGCAGAAGAAGAAGTTTCAGGCCTATTTCGGCGGCTGGGGCGCGGGCACCGACCCCGACAGCTCGGAGAACATCTGGAAAACCGCAGCGGGTCGGAATTTTGTCAGCTACTCAAACGCCGAGGTTGACCGGCTGTTCGAGGAGGGGCGTCGGGAGCTCGACCGGGCCAAGCGGGCGGAGAAATATGCCCGCATCCAGGAGATCCTCTATGAGGATCAGCCCTACACGTGGCTCTATTGGCGCAACAGCTTTTACGGTTTTTCCAAGCAGCTGCGCGGTTATGTGTTCAGCCCTCGCGGTCCCTACCATTACTCTCCCGGCTTCAGCAGCCTGTGGAAGCCGCGGGAGGAGTGAGCCATGGCGACCTATTTCCTCAGAAGGCTGTTGCTGGGGCTCACGACGCTGGTGGTGATCACCGGATTTGTCTATGGGCTGGCGCGGAACATGCCCGGCACCCCCCTCACCGTCCAGCTGGGCGAGACTGATCCGAGCCGCAAGATCAACCCGGAAGATCAGGAGCGGTTGCGAAAGATCTATGGCCTCGATAAGTCGTGGCCGGTGGGCTATGCCCAATGGCTCGGCAACCTCCTGCAGGGGGATCTGGGCCGGTCGATTTCCCGCAAGCAACCGGTGACACAACTCATTGCCGAGCGCATTGGGCCATCGTTTCTCATCTCCGGCACGAGCCTGCTGTTGACCTGGCTGATCTCGGTGCCGCTGGGGCTCTATGCCTCGGCTCGCAGCGGCCGGTTCGACGAGCGGGCCTCGAGCCTGCTGCTCTATGTGCTCTACTCGTTTCCCACCTTCGTGGCGGCGCTGTTTCTCCAGATCATCTTTGCGGTCTGGCTGCGCGGCACCGCCTGGGAACTTCCCCTCTTCGGCATGAGCGATCTGCCAGCCGATGCACCCTGGCTTGCACGCGTGGGGGATGTGGCCCGTCATGCCATCCTGCCAGTGACCTGCCAGACCTACGTAAGCCTCGCCTATGACAGCCGCTTCATTAAAGCGAACCTGGAAGAGGCAGTGCGGCAGGACTACATCCGCACCGCACGGGCGAAGGGGGCCGGGCCCTGGCGGGTGCTGGTGCACCACGCCTTCCGCAACACGCTCATTCCTCTCGTAACGCTCCTGGGGCTGTCGCTGCCGGCCCTTATCGGCGGATCGGTGATCATCGAGCAGATTTTCACCTGGCCGGGCATGGGGCGGCTGTTCTTCGAGAGCATCCGCGAACGCGATTACCCGACCATCATGGGGCTGACGCTGATGTTCAGCGTGCTCACGCTGCTGGGCCAGTTGCTGGCCGACATGCTCTACTGCGTGGTCGATCCGCGCGTGAGCCTCGATTGACCCCCGGCAGAGAACAGGCTTTGGGCTTCCCGCAGGAGTCGGGCAAGCGGAACGAGGGATGGAAGGCAGCATGACACCCACTCAGCCGATGCGGTCGGGCGGTTTTTGGGCGGAGGCCTGGCGGCGGTATCGCCGCCGACCGCTGGCGCTTGCGGCGCTTGTTTTCGTAGGCTGGTTGGCGGTGGTGGCGCTCTTTGCGCCGGCCATCGCTGGCACCAAGCCGGTGCTCTGTCGCTACAAGGGGCATCTGTACGCCCCCTGCCTCGCTTTCTTCGACCGCCGGCTGGAACCAGCGGTGTTTGCCCGAGATCGGTTTCGCGGCACCTACCCCCAGAACCTCAAAGAGAAGGATCCCGATAGCTGGGCAATCTGGCCCCTCTTCTTCCAGGATCCCTACCGGGCCGTGCGCGAGAACGAGTGGCCGGGCCGGCCAGCCAACCCGGCCCGGGATGAGGGGCACCCCAGCGCCAGCCATCCCTTCGGCACCGATCAATATGGCGTCGATGTCTTGGCCAAGATGGTGCATGGCACCACGGTGGCGCTGCTGGTGGGATTTGTGTCGATGGGACTGGCCGGCACGATCGGGATCGTGATCGGCGCCCTCGGCGGCTACTGTGGCGGGTGGGTCGACATGGTGACCAGCCGGTTCACCGAGATAGTGATGTGCATCCCGACGCTGGTGCTGATTCTGGCACTGACGGCGATCATCGAGAAGCCTTCCATCTGGAAGACGATGGCGATCATTGGCGCCACCGGCTGGACCGGCATTGCCCGGCTCACCCGCGGCGAATTTCTCCGGTTGCGGCAGAGTGAATTCGTGATGGCGGCCCGGGCCGCCGGCGCCGGCCCTGTGCGCATCATGCTACGCCATATTCTGCCCAACGCTCTGGCCCCGATCCTCGTGCCGATCACGTTCGGCATCGCTTCAGCCATCCTCACTGAAAGCGCCCTCTCCTTCCTTGGCTTTGGCCCGCCTCCGCCGTCGGCCAGCTGGGGCTCACTGCTCAACGACGCCCGCAGCAACTATTCGATGTGGTGGCTGGTGGTCTTCCCCGGCCTGGCCATTTTCCTCACGGTGCTCTCCTACAATCTGATTGGGGAGGGGCTGCAGGAGGCAACCGACCCGCGCCTGCGGGAGGCGCGGAAATGATCGAACGGCCACCCCATCCCCGCCTCTCCCCACCACCCCGTCACGCTCCTCTGCTGGCGATCAAGAATCTGGTCACCGCCTTCCACACGCCAGCCGGCAGGATTCCCGCCGTGGATGGCGTCAGCCTGTCGATCGAACGCGGCCGCACGCTGGGGATCGTGGGGGAGAGCGGCTGCGGCAAGAGTGTCACGGCGATGTCGGTGCTGCGGTTGGTGGCCAGCCCGGGCCGGATCGAAGCGGGGGAGATTCTGTTTTCCTCCGGCGGCACCACGCTCGACCTTGCGACGCTGCCGGAGCCTGCCATGCGCTCTGTGCGGGGGGGGCGGATTGGCATGATCTTCCAGGAGCCGATGACGAGCCTCAATCCCGTCTTTACCGTCGGCGATCAGATCGCCGAAGCGGTGCTGCTCCACCGCCGGGTGTCGCGCGAGGCCGCCCGTGCCCGAGCCCTTGAAATGCTGCAGTTGGTGCGCTTGGCCGATCCCCGGCAGCGGTTGGACGAATATCCGCATCAGCTCTCCGGCGGCATGCGGCAGCGCGTGATGATCGCGATGGCGCTGGCCTGCGATCCGGAATTGGTCATCGCCGATGAGCCGACCACGGCGCTCGATGTGACGATCCAGGCGCAGATTCTCGAACTGCTTTCCGAACTGCGGGCGCGACTGGGAACGGCGATCGTGTTGATCACACACGATTTGGGTGTGGTGGCAGAAACCTGCGACGACGTCGCGGTGATGTATGCCGGCCGCGTTGTGGAGCAGGCCCCCGCGGCCGAGCTGTTTGCCCGACCACGGCACCCCTATACGATCGGCTTGCTGGCCGCCCGCCCCTCCCCCGGCATGAAGCATTCCGGGCCGCTGTGCACGATTCCCGGCATGGTGCCTCTACCACAGCATTTTCCGGCCGGTTGCCGATTTCATCCGCGTTGTGCCTACGCCCGGTTGCCGGGCGCGGAGAGTGGCAGCGGGAGGGTTGTGCCACTGCCTGCGGGCGAGCTGCCGTGCAATGCCGCCGTGCCCCCCCTGCACGAGGTGGCTCCCGGCCACTGGGTGCGCTGTTTTCACGCCGAGAGCCTGGGGCCGCCGCGCAGCGCTCAAGAGATTGCCGCCGGGGGGCTTTTTTCATGACGGCGCCGCTGGTTGAGGTGGAGCAGCTGCAGACCTATTTTCCGATCCGGCGCGGACTCCTGCGCCGGGTGGTGGGCAACGTGCAGGCGGTCGATGGCGTGAGTTTCTCGATTGCCCGGGGGAAGACGCTCGGATTGGTGGGGGAGAGCGGGTGCGGCAAGACGACGGTGGGCCGCAGCATCTTGAGACTCGTGGAACCGACCGGCGGGCGCGTGGCCTTCGACGGGCTGGCGGTGCGAGACCTGCGGGGCAGAGATCTGCGAAACTTGCGGCGCAGGATGCAGGTGGTGTTTCAGGATCCCTACGGATCGCTCAATCCCCGCATGACAGTGCGGGCCCTGATCGAGGAAGGACTGATCATCCACGGCCTCGGTTCTGCCCGAGAAAGGGTCGATCGCGTGGTGCGGGCGATGGAGCGCACGGGGCTGTCGCGGCAGGCGCTGGAGCGCTACCCGCACGAATTCTCCGGCGGCCAGCGGCAGCGCATCGCGATCGCCAGGGCATTGGTACTCGAACCCGATTTTCTTGTGTTGGATGAGCCGATCTCCGCGCTCGATCTCTCCATCCAGGCGCAGGTGGTGAACCTGCTGATCGAACTGCGCGAGCAGCTGGGGCTCACCTACCTGTTCATTTCGCACGATCTGTCGGTGGTGGAACATGTCTCCGATGAAGTGGCCGTAATGTATCTGGGACGGATTGTGGAACGGGCCACAGCGGCTGCCCTCTACGCCCAACCGCTCCACCCCTACACCCTGGCTCTGTTTTCGGCGGTGCCCACGGTCGATCCAGCCCGGCGGCGGAGGAGGATTGTGTTGGTGGGGGATGTGCCCAGCCCGTCCAATCCCCCCCGCGGGTGTCGGTTTCATCCCCGTTGTCCGTTGGCCGAAAGTGTCTGCCGAGAAGTCGATCCGCCCATGGTGTCGCTGCCGGAGCATGCCGTCCATTGCCATGTGGCTGCCCGGGAACTGGCGCGGAGCGGAGGAAATGCCTCTGTTGCAGCGGCCACGATCGCTGCCTTGCTGGCCGATCGGGCCACCCCCCCGACAGCGACGCTTTCGCCCGGCTAACACCGCTGGTCATGGCCGAAAGAGTTGCGGTGCAGGGCGGCGCGGTACACTTGGCAAACAGTACAGGAATGTGGTCTTGCGGGAGGATGCCCCGTTGAACGTTTGCTCGGCACTGATTCGGGTGTTCGGTCTCCGGAGTGGGGCTGTCTTGCTGCTGCTGTGCGCCAGTGGGCAGGCGGTCGCAGAGCCCCCCGCACCGGCCCCACGCAGCGGCCCGGTGGGAGAGCCGGCCGCCGCTGCCAAGCCTCCGGCGGCGAAGCCTCCCGCCCAGCAGCAGCCTCCGATCCCTGCCACGCCGAAGAGCGCTCCCGGGCCGACGGAGCGACTTGACGCCGCGCCTGAGGTGGGGATGACGCGGGAGGAGTTGATGAGACGATTTGATTTGAACTCCGACGGCAAGGTGGATGCCTCCGAGGCGGCCATCGCCCAATCGCGGATGCGGCAGAAGCGGCTTGCGGCGCAGTCCAACCTGGGATTTGATCCGTTGACAGGACTCCCCCGGGGAGAGTCTGCGGGGTCTCCGCTGGGCGTCGATCCGCTGGCAGAAATCAGAACGCGTTCCCAGCAGGGGCTTCCGCAGGATGCCCGGGCTTCGCTGGCCGGCCCCGGAGAAGACGTCGGCGTGGCGTTGCCTGACCTCGACGAAGAAGCAGCGACGACACAACCGCAGAACATCCTGCCCGATGAACCGGCCGACCCGGAGCCGGCGGGAATTCCGCCAGCGGCGGCAGAATCTCCCGTTACGCCCCGCCCCTCCGGCCCCCGCCGGCCAACTGGCCGGGGATCGGGAGCCGCTCAGGCCGATCCGAATGGGGCGCGGAAGAGTGGTCCCGTAACTGGTGGAGTGCGGGCGGGGGCTCCGCCTGCCCGGTCAGGCTATGGATCGGGGGCTCCAACACAGGATCTCAACGCGGCCCGTCGCTTTCCGGATCAACCGGCAGAGCCGCAGGCTGGCCCCGGCAGAGGCCCGCTTTCTTCCGCAGCGGGGCGCGGGGGGAGTGGGGTGGGGGACGGCAGGTCGCTGGGCACTGGGCGTCTCACTGGGACGGCCGCAGCCGGCCGCAGCGGTGCCCGGCCACCGCAGACGCGTCCCCCCCTGTTTTCGACACCATCGCGCACCTCAGACCGTCCCATGCCGGCCGCAGACTTCGACACTCGGTGAGCAAGCTTCGCCGCTGCAGCCATGAATCCATGAATCCTTTGCGGCCCCCCGCGTTCATCCAGCGAGAGTCAGTGCTGCGCCATCTCGGCAGCGAAATGCGGCTGGCGGGGCTGGAGGGCCCGGTGCTGGTTGTGGCCGGCACCAGCGCCATCAGCCAACTCGCCCCCGTGTGGGCAGCGGCTTTAGAAGATGTGGGTTGGAAACATCGGGTTCGGGCGTTTGGCGGCCGGGCGACCCGCCGCGAGGTGGCGAACGTGGCGGCAGAGGCGGTGCGGTGGCGGGCGCGAGTGATCGTGGGGGCTGGTGGCGGGCAGGCCCTCGACGCGGCCCGGGCGGCGGCCACCGCTGCGGCGGTGCCGTTGGTAGTCTGTCCGACAGTGTGCGCCACGCCCGCCGCGGGAAGCAGCGTGAGTGTGATCCATGCCGCCTCTTTTGATCCCGCCCCAGGGCTCCCCTCCCCCTGTCGGCCTCCGGTGCTGGTGCTTGTCGATCCGGCGATCATTGCCGGCAGCCCCCCTGCTTCGCTCGCTGCCGGCATGGGTGCCAGCTTGGCAATGGTAGCCATCCAGCGCATGGCAGAGCCGCCCGGAGCCGTTGTGCCAGAGGCGGAAGCGGCCCAGCAGACGCTTCTGGGACTTGGTGCTGAGGCGCTCCTGGCCTGCCGGGCCCAGCGGGTGAATGCGGCGCTTGAGCAGGTGGTGGAGACGATTCTGGGAAACCCTTGGACAGTTGCCGATTGTTCCCGATTCGCCGCGCGGGAATTTCCCGATGCCCTGCGGCGACTGGTGCCTGAGTCTGGCGGAAGCTACGGGGCAGAGGTGGCCTTTGGAGCAGTTGTGGAACTGCTCGCCTGGGATGGGGCGGCCAGCCCCCAGCGGCGGGCGCTGGCCCAGGCCGCAGCGGGCAGTCTGGTGGCTGCCTGCCGCCGACTGGGCCTGCCGATGACGCTGGCCGAATTGGGCGTGGGGAAGGAGCTGGTGGCGGGCTTGGCCAGAGGAATCTCCCCCCGATGGGCGCAGGCATTGGTGGCCGCCGATACCCTCGGCGAGCTGGAGAGCGCTCGAAACGAGGCCGCGGTTCCCGGCGGTTGAGAGCCCGGCAAACAACCGTACACTGAAGATCGTTCGCCGGTGCGCTGCCGGCGCGTTGTGCCACTGCACGTAAAGTGCGGCGGGGGATCACTGTGGGGAGTGGGAAAGAGTGTTGCAAATCGGCGGGAAGGTTCAACGGTTGAGGCCCTTGGCGCTGGTGCTGATGGCGGCGCTGGTCGGGGCCAACGTCCGGCCACTCATGGCCGACGATATGCCCACCCGGGTGGTTGCTGACGAATCGCAGCATGTGTTTGTCTCGGGCACTCCTGACACCTTCGACACACTCCGCGCGGCGATCGACAAGGCCAAGCGCGAGACGGGACGTGACTACCGGGTGATTATTGTGGGGGATGGCGCACCGGCGGATCGCGAAGTCGGCCAGTTTCTCGACGAGCTGCTGGAGCGTTGGAGCCGCGAAGAGGCGGCAGAGCCGGCAGCGGGCCGAGCGAGGGGTTTCGATCCCTCGCAGGATGTTGCCATCTTCGTGAATGTGAAGCGACGCAGGATCGCCATGCATGCCCCCTGGAGCCTCCAGGTGGCCAACGGTCTGGATGCGCAGACAATCCATTCGGAGCTGATCGACAAGCTGTTCGTGCCGCGAGCCAAAGACGGGCAGTTCGATGAGGGGCTTGCTGCGCTGGTGTCGGGCACCGAACGCTGGGTTAAGGAACGGCACGATCGGCAGGTGGCCAAGGCCGAGGCCACGCGCGTGTTCTGGAGTCGCACGGTGCCGCGGGGCCTGGTGCTGGTGGGAAGTTTGGCCGGACTCGGGTGGTTGCTCCTGCAGCGATCCCGCCACGATCGTCGCCTGCAGGAGGCCCGGGCCAAGCTCGCCGCCTTTAAAAGTGAGGTGGTGTCGTTGACCGACATCCTCGATAGCCAGCAGGAACGGCACCGGATGCTTCCCCACACCGATCCCGACTTCATAACCCCGATGGAGGGACAGACACGATCGGCTTACGAACAGGTGCAGTCCTCCATCAGCCGCTACCGCGAACGCTGGCTGAGTTTGATGGATGTCTGGGAGAAAGCGGAAAAGCGGATCAACGCGGAGTGGTCGTTGGGAACCTCCGAGGCCGAGGAGGCGATCCAATTGCTCGATTCGGCCGAGGCCCGTCCGCCGCTGGCAGCTGTGGTGACCGACTGCCAGACACCCTTGGATGGCTTGGAGCAGGCCCACGAGAAGGCGAGGGAAATGGCGGGCCAACTGGAAGCCGAGCTTTCCACCGTGGGGAAGCGGTTTGAAGGATTGGCGATCCGGGGCCGGTCTTCCGCGCCCTTTCAGGCTCCGCTGGCAGATGCCACAAGGCAGGTGGCGCTGGCGCGACAGATTGTGGAATCGGATCCGCTCGCCGCCGGAGTCCGTCTGGAAGCGGCGCAGGCTGCGGCCAGCCGCTTGATTGCCGGCGTCGATTCCTGCGAAGCGACCGATGCCAGACGGGGCAAGGTTGTCACCCTGGCGGATGAGGTGGAGAAGAAGGTGCAGGCCAAGCGGGCCGAGGGGTGGCTGCTGTCAGAGCCGGGGGCAGATCCGGCGGAGCTGATCCAGGCCAGCCGCGAGCAGATCGCCGTGGCCACACAACTGCTCGATGCGGGGGAGAACGAGGGGAGTTCCCGGCATCTGGAACAGGCCGAGAAGCTGGTTGCCGAGGCGCTGGCGATGCTCGAGAGTATTGTGGCGGCCAAGGCCCGCATCGACGAGCTTCTCCCCGGCTGTGTGTCGCGTTTGCAGGCACTCACCTCCCAGAGCGACGGTGCCTCTACGGCGCTTGAGCAACTCTCGGCCACCTACGCCGAGACATCCTGGGCGGACGTCGCGGAGAACATTGCCAAGGCAGATGAGGGGCTTTCCAGATCGGGCTCTCTGATCACCGAAGCTCAAGCAGCGGCGCAGCCGTTGCGGCAGCACTATTTCCGCGCCGTGGCGCTGTTGGAGGAGGCGGTTCGGCAAGAGGACTGGGTTGAGGGGTGTCACCGGGCGCTGACCGATCGGCGGACCGAACTCAACCAGCTGAAATCCTCGCTGCCACAGCGGTGCACGAAGGTCGTGCACCGGATCGAAACATTGGGCCGCGCGCTCCACAAGCAGTCCACCGATCGCGTGCGGGCCAACGAGCAATGCCGGGAGGCAGGCCGGTTGGTCGAGGTGGCGCAGCGTGGGCTGGAGATGGATCGCCCCGATCTGCTGCGCACTGGCAAGGTGCTTGATGCAGCCGATACCGCCGCGGCTCACGGCGAGGAACTGGCAGCAGATGATGAGCGGCTGGCCCGGCAGGGATTCACCGTCATCGAAGAAGCCGACAAGGAACTGCGGCGCGTGGCAGCCTGGTATGCCGAAGGGGTGTCGCCAGACGTGCGCGGGGCGGCTGGGGCGCTGGAGCAGGCCAAGTCGCTGCTCACCCAATTGCGGTACGAGGAGTCGATCAAGGCGTCTGCCGAAGCCTCCCGGATCACTGGCGAAGCCTATGCCGCGGCCCGCGACGAGGCGGAGCGTCGCCGCAGACGGCGTGTCATGGAGGCGCAGCGGCGGCAGATCGAGGATTCCTATGCGCGGATGTCCCGCGGCTCCGGCCCGTGGGTGATCACGCTGCCCGGGGGCACATTTTCCGGTCCCGATCCCTGGCGCACGGTGGGAACCTCCTCCTTCCCCAGCAGCAGTGGCCCTTCCTCACGATCGGCTGGCGGAAGCTGGTCGAGTGGCACGGCCGAGGGAAGCTGGTAGCCGTCAGCGAATCTCAATCGGTGCGACGTCGAGCAGACCGATCTCTGCAGCGGGAAGGGGAGCGGCTTTCAGCGCGGCGGGAGGCTCTTGAGCGGCCTCGCTCCTGGTCGATTCGGCTGTTCCGGCGGGGCGGAGCAGCGCTGCCGACGTGAGCCCTGCTCGGGGCTTTGAGCGACGCACATCTGTGCCAGGGCTGGTCTTGGCGGGAGTCTGTGGTGCCCCGGCTGGGGTCGAAGATACTGGCCCCACTGAAGATACACGCCCCTCTTGGGAAACCTCTGGCAGACCCGCTTGAGGGTCTGCTGGTGGGTGATAGGCCGGTGATGCGAGCATGGTCTCGAGCTGTTCCACTCGGCTGCGAACCTGAATCGGGATCAGGCTGCGTTGGGCCGGAGTGTCGATCACTCCATTGAAGACCACCCAACCACGTGGATCGCGAACAATCAGCCACAATTCCTCGCCGCGGTGGATTTTGAGCCAGTAGTCGGCCCCGTGTTGCACGAGCGTGTCATCTGCCAGCCGGGTGACTGTTGATTGTGCGTGGTTGGGGGGTTGGTCGGTGGAGCCATCCGCCACGACCGCCCTTTCGGCCTCCTGTTGCGGCACGGCCGCTGGCTGAACTGCCACAGGTTCCGGGTCGGTAGCTGCCATCGAGCGTGTCGGGCTGGTCGTTCCCTCAGCGTGCAGGGAGATCGTGGAGGCCTGGCCAGCACGCCGCACTTCAAACTGCAGAGGTGCATCGCTGCGGGAACATTCCAGAAGCGCGGCGAGTTGCTCAGGAAGCAGGAGCAGTTGCCCGTCGAGCGAGACCAGCACATCGTGGCGTTTGAGTCCGGCCCGGGCGGCAGGGGTGCCCGGAGCGACCGCTTCCACCACCAGGCCGCAGCCGCGATCCAGCGCCAATTGCTCTCTCAGCACATCAGAGGCACGGGATGTTACGAGCCCCGTAGCGGGAGGCTGACGGCGGTCGGATGCCAGTTCGGCCACTGTCTGGATGTGGGAGCGCGGTCCGACAGGCGCTGCGGAGGCGGGCGTGGCCTGCGGGCGATCCGGATCCCCTGCCAGCGAAAATCGCATGGTCGATCCCGAGAGCAGCACCAGACACAGGGCGATCGAACAGGTGGTGCGCATGGATTTGGGACGGAAGGTTTGTGAGTTCCCGCGGGGGTGGCCGTGGAGCTGCGGGAGCGAGCTCGCGCCGAAGGGGTTTGTGACGATTTCTTCCCGGTGTCGCCAGACCTCTTTTGCCGACCGAATGGGCCGGAGTCTGGTGGGTCTGCACAAGGCCGGCAGGAGAGCCCGGAGGGGGCGATCGGGCAGCCTCGGAGAACAGAGCGATTGGCAGTGCGGCGCGGGGCCGGGGTTCGATTGCCCGGGGGTTGGGCGTCGATAGTTATTTTGGCAGAAGCGCGACGGGCGTTGGGCCGGTATTCCATATTTCGGGGGGAGACATCAATGGCCCATTCGCAGGTCTCGAAAGTCGCTTTAGCGCTGGTGGTTCTTGGCTGCCTGACTGCTCTGGCCCCGGCAGCCGAGTCGGCCCCACGGCAGCAGCAGCGCACCGCCCGCAAGGCCCAGTCGCCCCGTTCCACGGCCGCGACAACGGCCACGGCCGCCGAGCCCCAACCCCCGGCCCCCAAGAAGCCGGTGCTGGTGCCAGGCACTGGCACCGTGGTGCTCAATGCCGGGGATGACTTCGAGGACGAGAAGTGGAACTGGAACTACCGCCATCCCAAGAGCTCCGAAGAGCAGGACAAGCGCGTCCGTGCCCCGGTGGGAAAGAGCATCAACGGCAAATGGTTCGAGGGGATGAAGCGGGGCACGCCCGACGTTGTGAAGCGGCTGGCGCTGCCGGCGCCCGGTTTGGAAGGGAGTGAGTACGGCCTGCTCATCTCTTCCCTGCACACAGGGATTCCCGGGCGGCTGAGCTACAAGATGGAGCAGGACGATCTCATCTTCAACATGCAGCGCTCGTATGGGCGGGGGATTTCTGTCGGCGACAGCCCGAGTGTGGTGACCCGCGTCTATCTGCCTCCCTTTGAGCAGTGGGAGAATCGCTCCGGTCCCTCCTTTGGGTTCCGCGCTGGTTGCTTCACCCATGCGATCATCACCGGCGACGACCACCCGGAAAAAGGCCGCTTTGGGCTCGAAGAATACTGGCCCGGCATGTTCATCTGCTTCGAGAGCAGCCACGACGGAAGATTCAAGGAGGACGCCGCCTATCTCAAGATCCGCGGCGGGCGTAACGGCGCCGAAATCCGGGGGCCGCAGATGAAGGAGTTGGGCTGGTGGACGCTCGGGCTCTCCTGCTCGCCCGACGGCATGGTGCACTATTTTGCCAGTCCTGGTGTGGACGACCTCACGATGGATGACCACATCACTTCGCAATTCCCCTACGGTTACCGCACCGAACTTCTCAAGACCTATTTTTACAATGTCTGCACCCGCGATGACGGCAAGACATGGAGCACCCCCTGGGTGATCGACGACCCGAAAGTCTATGTCTCCAAACGCACGCCGGTAGCGACTGCCCCCAAAGCGCCGCTCACTCGCTGAGCGGTGCCGGCAGCAAGCCGAGTCGGCTGACGCGGCGATACACAGAGGCCGGAGGCAGTACCTCCAGCAGGTCGTCTCGGTCGCAGTGGAGGCGGATCTGTTCGGTTCCAATCGGCTCCAGCGTGCAGGTGCAGGTGGCTGGCGCGGTCGCCCCACCGCCGTGCAGATGGATCTGCCACTGCTCACCCTTCCGCTTCCACTCCCCCTCGGCCAGCCGGCCTCCTGAGCCGAACAGCCAACTGCGGATCTCGCCAGCCTGAGGATCCCAGCCGATTACTTCGGTGATCTCACGTGGGCCTGAGGGATGAGGGGAGAGGAGTTGCGGAATGCCGGGTTCGACCGGCGGCTCAGTGGCGCTCGTTTCGCGTGTGACGTGATGGGTGCGGATGAGGAATGATCGATCGGCACTCCAGCAGCAGTGCGTCGCTGCGGTCACGCCGTCGTCTGCGTCTTCCCATGAACCCACCAGCCAGGCGAGTGCATCGAGGGGCCCTGCGGCCGGCGGCGCGGCAGCCAGACCTGCCTCGCGGACGCTCTCCAGTAGCCAGCGGCCATCCTGTTTGACAACCACCGCCAGCAGGCGGCTGCGGGAGGGACGCGTGGGGGAATTGCCCGTGTCCGAAAAAGAGAGCGCCGAGACGGCATCGACCACAGCCACGTCGCTGCGCACCATTCGAATCGACACGACATCAATGTCGATCGTGGCCCCTGCCTCCTCCTCAAACAGCGCAGCGAGCACCTCTTCCACGGCGTCCCGGCCCCGCGTGATTTCACCCGAAGCGAGGTTGGTGTTGTCTGCCGAAGCGCTCCAGTGGGCCGCGGCGCGGAGGGAATCGTGGCGGTTGAAGGCCCGCAGGTAATCCCCCACCATCGCCTTTATCTCAGCCTCAGCCACCGCCGTCGGGGAGGGCTCCGCTGGCGGACCTGCGGCTGCAGGCAATCCCGAGAGGCGGGCGGCACTGTCGGCCAACAGACGCGGGGGGGTGGTTACGGCGTTGGAAACCGGCGACGGTCCGCTTTCGGTGGAGGCGAGGTGGTCGGTATGAAACCGCCGCGCCGGCCGGATGATCACCGGAATCGCTCGCGACGAGAAGGCAGACGAAGGGCGTGGTGGTGTCTGTCTGCTGGACGCTGCCGGGGGCGTGCAGGCAGTGGTCAGGCCGGTGGTGAGGCAGGCCGCCGCCAGCAGGCAGCGCTGCAGGAAATGCAGGGTGAACGGGAGCCGGCAGCGGGGCCGTGGGTCGCGCATGACAAAACCTCCCTGTGAAGAGTTGGGGGAGCAGGCGGAGGGAATCCCCTTCCGCCCCGGGGCCGCCCGAGCATCCTACTTCGGGCGGCGCTTCTTCCCCAACCGAGGTTTCGCCGGACCCATTCAGTGGTTGCCGTCGGTGATGCCGGGGAAGGTGTCGGTACGGAACGGGGTCAGGGGCAGGCCCGCGCCTGAGTACATGTTGCAGACGGGGTTGTTGGCCCAGCCATATCGCACCGCCACTGGCGCGGCAACCGCCTCGCTGGAAACCTCGATCCTGCCATCGGGGAGGACCTGAGCCTTGGCCCGCACAAACTTCCGGTCCTCGCCGGCGATCGTGAAGCCGAGCGGTTCGTTGACATCAAACGGCCGCCAGCCCCCCGTGACATGATCGAATGAGAGAACGATTTTGTTCCCTCCTTTTTCCATCGAGCGGTAGAGCGGGCTATGGCAGGGGATGCCCTGAACCTTGTAGGTTTCGGCCAGAGCCCAGCGGGCCAGCCGCTTCGACACATCCTGCTTGTTCAGCGGATGGATGTCCTTCCCCTCGCCGAGATCGATGATCACCGCTTCGCCGGTGTTCGGCAGGGCTTTCATAGTCATCGTCTGCGCCTCGCGCAGTTCTGCCCAGTCGCTGTCTCCCGGCTCCTTGGCCTCATCAGTGAAGTCGGCCAATTGCACCCAGTAGAAGGGGAATTCGCCAACGCCCCATTCGTCGCGCCAGCTTTTGATCATGAAGGGAAACAGGGAGCGGTATTGCAGCGCTCGGCTGGCGTTGGACTCCCCCTGATACCAGATCGCGCCACGGATTCCGTAGCCGATCGAAGGGGCGAGCATGCCGGCATGGATGTTGCCAGGCCGGGCGTTGCCGGCCATGTTGCCCTCCGGGTTGCCCGGCTGATTCGGCGCGGGCTTCCCTTCCGCCTTTGCCTTCTCGGCGGCAGCCTTCCACTCTTCCATCTTCTTTTCATAATCGGCCTTGGCGGCGGGGAAGGCCGCCTCCAGCTGGGCCCAGCGGGCCTCGAGCGGCTTGAAGCGTTCGTCAGCCGCCAGTTTCTCGCGCTTCACCCAGGCCTCCGCAGCGCTGCCTCCCCAGGCATTGTCGATCAGGCCGACCGGCACACCGAGCGTCTGCTGCAGTTGGCGGCCGAAGTAATAGCCCGTAGCGGAAAACGGTCCGACGGTCTCTGGCGAGCAGACCTGCCACTTGCCGTCGAAATTCCCTTGTGGTTCCTGCGTGCCCTTGATCGGCACGTTGATCAGCCGGATCGTGGGGAATTTGGCAGTCGCCCGCTCCAGATCGGCATCCCGGCACTGGTCAACGCTCCACTGCATGTTCGACTGCCCGGCGCAGATCCACACCTCGCCGATGAGCACATCGTTGAACGCCACGGTGTTCTTCCCCTTGACGGTCAGGGTATGCGGGCCGCCGTAGGCCAGCACAGGATCGAGGAACACCTGCCACTGCCCGTCCGCTCCGGCCTGCGTGGAGTGGGTCTGCGCGCCGAGCGTCACGGTGACTGCCTCGCCCGGCTCGGCCTTGCCCCAGACCCGGTTGCGGATCCCCTGCTGCAGCACCATATGATCGCCAAACATGTTGTTGAGCGACACGTCGGCCCGGGCCAGCGTCGGCAGGCAGATCAGGAGGGAGGCGAGAAAGAGTTGGAAACGGCGCATCGAGCTGGCTCCAAGGGTGAAACGACAACAGGGGGGCATACTTCGCTTGCTGTCGAAGCCTGCAGGTGTCACCCCCCGGGGATCAATAGAATACAGGCTGGGGAGCGCGGGGTGAAGAATGAATCGGGGAGAAGCCGTGCGGTGGCTTGTCCAAGCCACCGCGGGCCGACATTATTGGTCGCACTGCGACGGGCGTGGCCGGTGAGTGCCGGCGGCCGTGTGCCGGGAGAGACTCAAGGAGCAGCGAATGACCAGAGACGATGGGCCCGCATGGACCGGCAGAGAGAGGCCGCTCGGCTCCGCGTTCAATCCGCTCCTGCCGTTGCTGCTGCTCTCAGGAGTGGTGGGAGTCGCGGTGTGGTGTGGTGAGATGGCTCCGGTGGGTGTGCGTCCGCCGACCACCCAGCCCCCGACCACCCAGCCGACAGACGGCCTGCCGCCCGGTCTGGCAGTCCCTGCCGCCCGGCCGAATCCAGGAGCGAATCCCGGGGAGTCTCTGCCGGTCGATCCCCTGCCGAGTTGGAACGAGGGAAAAACAAAACAGGCGATCGTCAATTTCCTCGCGGCGGTGACGGCCGAGGGAACGGCCACCTATGTGCCGCCGGAAGAACGCATCGCGGTGTTCGACCACGACGGCACGCTGGTGTGTGAAAAGCCGATCGTCCACGGCATGTTTCTGCTGGAGCACATCCGGCAGTTGGCCGAGCAGCAGCCCGATCTGGCCCACACCGAGCCCTACGCCACGCTCCTCACTGGCGATATCACTGCCGTCGGCAGGCTGGGCAAGCGGTATTTCATGGACCTGAATTTCGAGGCGCTCGCGGGGGTGACAGAAGAGGATTTGGAAAAAAGCGTGGAGGGCTTTCTGGCCCGGGCGCGGCATCCGGTTTTCGATGTGCCCTACGCGGAAGTCACCTACCAGCCGATGCATGAACTCTTGGCGCTGCTGCGCAGCCGTGGCTTCACGCTCTGGATCTGCACCGGCAGCGGAGTCCACTTCATGCGTCCGGCCGCCGCGGCCTGGTACGCGATCCCCCCGGAGAACGTCATTGCCTCCCGCCCTGCCTTGGAACTGGAGGAGGTCGAGCAACCGTCGAGCCCGACTGCTCATGGCACCCGGGGCCTGCGGATCGTCGCCAAGCCCCGGTTAGAGGTGCTCAACGACGAGCATCAGAAAGCGATCGGCATCTCGGAGCGGATCGGCAGGCGTCCGATCTTCGCTGCCGGCAACGTCGGCACCGCGGGCGACATCGCGATGCTGCGCTGGTCGGCGGGCAGCTTGCGGCCCAACCTGCAGCTGCTCGTGCTCCACGATGATGCAGAGCGAGAAATGGCCTACGACGAACCGACGCATGCCTCGATGCAGGCAGCGCAGGCTCATGGATGGAACGTGGTGCGGATGGCCAGCGACTGGAATCGCATCTTTGCCCGGCCGCTGGAACGCCGCGCTGCCCCCGCGGTGGGCGATCAGTCACCCGCAGCGGAAACGCCAGCCCCGGCCGATCGCTCCGCGCTGGTCGCACCGCCTGCCGCGACCCCAGCCCCCCCGGCTGATCGCAAAGATCGCTGGGAACGGGAGATTGCCTCCTATGAACAGGAAACGCTCCGCCAGCCACCGGCGCCTGGCGGCGTCTGTCTGCTGGGGTCTTCCAACATCAGGCTCTGGTCGACGCTGGCGGAGGATTTTCCTGGGCTCAATATCGTCAACCGTGGCGTTGGAGGCTGCTATTTAAGCGAATTGGCAGAGTTTGCCCCCCGGCTTCTGGCCCACCTCCACCCGGCGGTGGTCGTGGTTTCGGCTGGTGGCAACGACATTGATGCAGGAACCGCAGCGGCCGATGTGGCCGCCGCATTCCAGCGTCTGGTGGCCGGAGTGCGGGAGGAGTTGCCGGAGGTAAAGATCCTGTTTCTGGAGATCGCTCCGAGCATCAAGCGTTGGAAGCAGGTGGAGACACAGGCTGAAGCCAACCGGCAGATTGCTGCCTGGATCGCCGCAGGGAGCGCGCCGGGCGTGAGCCACCTCGATACCAGCGCCGCTTTTCTGGGCGCGGACGGACTGCCCGCGGCAGAATGCTTTCTCGACGACACGCTGCATCCCAGCCTGATCGGTAATTTCCGGCGAGCAGTGATTCTCCAGCCGGTGCTCGAAAAACTTCTGGAGCATTGAGAGCCATGGCCGATCCCACGCCCCCGTCTGGAGTGCAGCCTGCCGCGGTTCCTCCGGCGGCCCCGCCGCCCAGAAGCGTTGCCGACGATGATCTGCTGGCAGCGCTCTGGCAGGGACGCTGGCTCACCATGGTGCCTGAGTCGTTCCGGGAACCGCTGGCCCGATTGATCGTGCTCGGGGGTGTGGCGGTGGTGTCGATGCTGCTGTTTGCCCCGGCGGCCGACTCCCGTGGCGAGGCCTATCTGGAGGCGACGTTTGCGCGCACCCTCGCGGCGCTGGCCGCCACGCGTGGACTCGACAGCGCGATCTCTCTGGCGCAGAGTTCCGAGGTGAGCTTCAGCTTCGGGCCCGGGGGGAGTCTGGGCATTGGTCAGGCACTCGATCCTGTCAACGATCTGGTGGAGCAGTACGGGGCCCTGTTGCTCACCAGCACGACGGCGCTGGGCGTGCAGCGGCTGGGGATGCAGATCGGCCGGTCCTTGGGCTGGTGGTTGTTTCTGCCGGCGGCTGCGGCGCTGGTGGGAGCGATGGTGACCCGGGGGGTCTCGCGGGAAGGGCTGCTGGGATGGGGAAGGCGGCTGGTTGGCATCGCACTGTTTGCCCGACTGGCGATTCCGACCTCCGCCTGGATCGATTCCCTCGTGTCGACGCAGTTTCTGGAGAGCAGCTACCAGCAAGCGGCGGCGACGGTCACCACGACGACTGCGAAGATCGAGGAGGTTGAGGCGGAGGATGCCGCCAAGGCCAAGTCATGGGTCGATCGCTACAACCCGGTCGACTACGTCACCGAGCGGGCCCAGCGGCTCTACGCCACGTTGGCCGATGTGGGGGAGTCGATCGTCAATCTGGCGATCTACTTCACGATTTCCACGATTGTCCTGCCGCTCGGCACGCTCTGGCTGTTGTCGAAGGTGTCGGGGGCGCTCTTTGCCTCCCGCAGCGGATAGCCGCGCATCTGGCCAGAAGAAAAGATAATTTTTTTCCAGTAGAGAAAAATCACTCCCCTCGGCTCCAGTGGCAGGGCCAAGTCCCCGCTTCGGCACCGTTCTGCCGGGGGAGGAATGCCCTGACGCGAAAATCGTCACCGAAATCTGCTTTTATGCCGGCCACGTCGGGCTGGAGGCGAATGGCGAAAAGAGTCATTTCCAGCCGTAATTTGCAGACATTCGGGAAATTCCAACCGGGTGGCCAAAAAATTCGCAAACCGAGCACTTGAAAGCCGGTTTAGTCAACGTAATCTATCCAACTTATCAGACGGCCGAGTCGTTCGGTCGTTGAGAGAGGCGTCTCTTCGATCGACCGAAGACCGGGCGAGTTCGAATAAGCCTGCTCGAGTTTTCAGTTGTCCTGTTCTTCCTTCTTGTCTTTTTGGAGGTGTGCGTGATTCGTAAATGTGTGTTCGGCATTGTGCCGGCGATCGCAGTTTTGGCCATGTGCGTCAGCACGTGGGCAGCTGACTGCGGTTCGTGCGGAAATTGCGAAGGCGGTTGCGGAAACGCAACTGCCGTCGAGGGTGGTGTTGAGGGTGGTGAGGTCGTGGCCGCCGGTGGCTGCGGTGCCTCGACCAAGACGGTGTATCAGCGCCAGTACGTGACGGAAATGAAAACCGTCATGTCGACTGAGTACACCACCGAAACGCGCGAGCGGACCTACACGGTCAACAAGCGCGTTCCGCGGACCGAGGAGCGGACCCGCACGGTCACCGTGCAGGTTCCCGAGACTCGGACCAAGTCGGTGAACTACACGGTCAACAAGAACGTGACTGAGACGAAGACGTCTGAGTACACGGTTCAGGTTCCGTACACCGAGTCGGTCGAGCAGACCTACACGGTGAACGTGCCGGTGTCGGAGGAGAAAACCTCCACCTACACCGTCATGGTGCCAAAGACCGAAGAGAAGACGTCGACCTACACGGTGCAGGTTCCCTACACCGAGTCGGTTGAGCAGTCCTACACGGTGATGGTGCCGGTGTCGGAGGAGAAGACCTCCACCTACACCGTTCAGGTTCCCTACACCGAGTCGGTTGAGCAGTCCTACACGGTGATGGTGCCGGTGTCGGAGGAGAAGACCTCCACCTACACCGTCCAGGTTCCCTACACCGAGTCGGTTGAGCAGTCCTACACGGTGAGCGTGCCGGTTCAGGAGGAGAAGACCTCCACCTACACCGTCATGGTCCCCTACACCGAAGAGAAGGTTTCGACCTACACAGTGAATGTCCCTTACACCGAGCAGGTCGAGCAGACCTACACGGTGAACGTGCCCTACACCGAGCAGATGACCGGCAGCCGGACCGTGCAGAAGCGCGTCCCGGTTCAGTCGTCCCGCACGGTGCAGGTCAAGGGTGGCCGTTGGGAGTCGCAGCAGGTCGAGGTCGCTTCGAGCGGCACCGATGCTGGCGGTTGCCCATGCCCTCCGAAGATGTGCTGCAAGCGTGTTTGGGTTCCGACGTGCGAAACGAAGGAAGTTCCCTACACGACCTACCAGTGCACAACTGAGGAAGTGCCCTACTCCTATTCGGTCAGCAAGTGCCGTCAGGAGCAGCGCAGCCGGATGGTGACGGTGAACAAGACCCGTTCCGAGGAACGCACCCGCACCTACACGGTGTCGAAGTGCCGTCCCGAAGAGCGGACTCGCAGCTACACCGTGACCAAGTACGTTCCCGAGACCAAGACCCGTTCGGTCAACGTCACCAAGTATCGTTCCGAGGAGAAGACTCGTAACTACACCGTGACGAAGATGGTTCCCGAGACGAAGTCCCGTTCGGTCAACGTCACCAAGTATCGTTCCGAGGAGAAGACTCGTAACTACACCGTGACGAAGATGGTTCCCGAGACGAAGAGCCGCATGGTCACTGTCAACAAGTGCCGTTCGGAAGAGCGTACCCGGAACTACACCGTGACGAAGATGGTTCCCGAGACCAAGTCCCGTTCGGTCAACGTCACGAAGTATCGTTCCGAGGAGCGGACCCGCAACTACACCGTCACCGTCCAGGTGCCGGAGGAGCGGACCCGCACCTACACGGTGACCAAGTACGTGCCGGAGCAGAAGAGCCGTTCGGTCAACGTCACCAAGTACCGCACCGAGAGCAAGACTCGGGAGTATCAGGTGACCCGTTGCGTGCCCGAGACCATGACGAAGGAAGTTTCCTACACGGTCATGGTGCCGCAGCAGAAGACCGAGAGCTACTCTGTGACGGTGTACGACTGTGTGCCTGAGACGAAGACGCAATCCTACACGGTCCGCGTCCCGCAGCAGGTTGCCAAGGAAGTCGCCGTGCAGAAGTGCGTGCAGGTTGCCGTCGAAGTGCCCGTCACCAATGCGTGCGGCTCTTCGGAGGGTGGCTGTGCTTCGGGTGACTGTGGCAGCTCGGCTGGCGGCTGTGCCTCCGGCGACTGCGGCAGCTCCGCTTCGGCCTGTGGCGATGCCGGCTCGTGCGGCAGCTGCGGTTCGGAAGGTGGCTGTGGTTCCAGCTGCAAGAAGGGCTGCGGAAAGCACCGCTGCCGTCGTTGCAGCAAGTAAGGATCCGTCGTAAAGCTCCCCGCCCCTCACCGGGCGTGGACTGAAAACAAGGGCGGGCCGGACGATACGTCGTCCGGCCCGCTTCTTTTTTTTGATGTCTGTTTTTTCAAGGACAACTATCGCGCCTTGAGCAGGTCGCGAATCTCGGTGAGGAGCTTTTCCTCCGCCGTCGGCTCGGGCGCCGCCGGAGCCGGTTCTTCGGCAGCCTTGGTCTTCATCAGCCAGCCGAGAAACTTCACGATGAAGAGGAACAGGGCGGCTGCCAGGAGCAGGAAGCTGACGATATCAGCCAGGAACAGGCCGACGGGGATGCTCTTGGCGCCCAACTGAATCGCCCAATCCTTGTAGCCCTGATCTCCCGGCAGAACGACGCCCACCAGCGGCATGATGATGTTCTCCACGAGGCTCGAGACGATCTTGCCGAACGCGCCGCCGATGATCACGCCGACGGCGAGATCGACAACATTTCCCTTGAAGGCAAAGTTCTTGAACTCTTCAAACAGCGAGAATACCTGCTTGGTGGGCAGATCGGTGGGCAGTGGCATGGGTGGTCTCCTGGATGGGATGGCAGCGGAACAGAGGCGGCGAACGCCGTCGCCAGTGGCGACGAACCTGCGGGAAAAACTAGCTGGTCCTCAGGCTTGGGTGCAAGCAGACGGGCCATTTTTCCAAGCCCGAAACCCACTTCGCCAAGAAAAACCAACCCGTTACTTGCGGTTCCGGAGAGAAAATGGTTCGCTATCGTGCTGGCCACTGCACGGCCGTTGCTGGGGTGGTGGTCTGCCCGTTGCGCAGGGGCAGTCATCCGGGCGTGGAACGCACACATGAGGGGATACGCATGAAGTTGCTGGACGTAGTGAACAGATTCGACACGGTGGATTCGTTGGGCAGAGGACGCATCTGCGCACAAGAGATTGTGGCGATGCTCGCACTGGCGCTGCTGGCTGTGATGGGGGCTGGTGGGAGTGCGGCGGCCCAGCCGGCCGATGGAGCGCAGGCCACCGAGGTTATTGCCGTCGTGGAAGTAGAGGCACCGGCA
Organism: uncultured Planctomycetaceae bacterium; assembly: GCA_903885565.1. Lineage (GTDB taxonomy): Bacteria > Planctomycetota > Planctomycetia > Pirellulales > UBA1268 > CAISJI01. Next base: position 23,361 of record CAISJI010000188.1, on the reverse strand, counting down.
GCCTCGCCGGAACTGGTCGCCAAGGTTGCCCAGGAGATGGAGGCCACCGTCAAGGCCTTCAACAGCGCCGATGCCGAGGGCCTGGCGGGACACTTCATGGAGGGGGGCGAACTGATCGACGAAAACGGCAACGCCTATGTGGGCAAGGCGGAGATCGCCGGCCTCTTCAAGGCATTTTTCACGCAGTTTCCCCAGGCTGTCGTGGAGCTTGAGGTGACCGATGTGCGGTCGCTCGGTGACAGCCTCGCGATCGAGGAAGGGGTGCGGCGCATCACGGCTGAGGATGGCGCTGCCGCTGCCCAGCTCCGCTACATCGCCGTGCGCGATAAGGTTGGGGATCACTGGCCGATCGCCTCCTACCGCGAATTTGCCGATGATCCGCTCCCCACGCCGCAGGAGATGCTGCTGTCGCTCTCGTGGCTGGTGGGGGATTGGGTTGACGAAAGCCCCGAGGGACGCACGGCCATCAGCTACCGCTGGAGCGAGGACGGTAATTTCCTGCTCGGCGACTACACCCTTTCGGTGGGCGGTCTCCCCGAATCGCAGAGCACACAGCGCATCGGCTGGGATGCCGTTGAGGGGACGCTCCGCAGTTGGACGTTCGATTCCGATGGCGGCTTCAGCGAAGGGGAATGGACGCCGACCGAAGCGGGCTGGGTGGTCAAGTCGGAGGCCGCCATGCCCGATGGCACGACCGGTTCTGCCACGGTGACGCTCGCTCCCACCGACGAGGATCACTTCACGGTGCGTTCGAGTGATCGGATTGTGGCCGGTGCCGATGAACCGGAATTCGAATTGAAGATCGCCCGCCGGCCGCCGCGGCCGGACGACACGGGTGTGAAGCCGGCCGAGGCTGCTGCGAGTCCTGCCGCCAACGAGAACAAACCGGCCGCTCCGGCAGCAGCCAATCCGGGCACAGCCCTCTCCAAGCCAGCGGTGCCGGCGACAGCCCCGTCCTCGAGTCTTCCCGCCACGGCAGCCCCGTCGCCCGCTCCGGCCGCCAAGCCCAGCGCCTCGACGAGTCCGGCCGCGGCCCCCGCGGCGGCTGCTCCACGGCCGGTCGGGGTGCCGGTTCCCGCGGTTCCACAGCCGGCCAAGCCGGTGGTCAAGTAGTCTGCAGCGAAGCCTGTTTGTGGTGTTCTGCTCTCCTGATTTGCCGGCAGTTTGTCAATGGTTTGCACACTGCTTCTTCTTTAAAAGGTATGAACGAATGCGCGCAATTGTGGCGTGTGTCTGCGTAGTGCTGATGACGGTAGCTGGAGTCTCGGTGGCTCTTGGCGCTCCCGGGGGCGGAAGGCCCTCGATGGGACGCGTGGGGGGCGGTGGCGCACGTCCCGCCATGCCACAAATGCAGCGGCCAAGCCCTCAGATGGGGCAGCGGCCGAGTCCTCAGATGCAGCGGCCGAGTCCGCAAATGGGACAGCGGCCACAGATGCCGCAGATGCAACGGCCGAGTCCACAGATGCAGCGGCCGAACATGCCGCAGATGCAGCGACCGAGTCCACAGATGGGACAGCGTCCCAACATGCCGCAGATGCAGCGTCCCAACATGCCTCAAATGGGCCAAATGGGCCAGCGGCCAGCCATGCAGCAACCGAATTTTCAACGGCCCAACATGGCGGGTGGTCCAGCCAACATGGCCCGTCCCTCGTTTCCAAGCGCCGGCATGCGCCCCTCGATGCCAGGCGCTGCCGGCCTCAACCGGCCGGGCGCTGCGGGGATGCAGCGGCCCGCGGGGCTGGGTGGGCTCCAGCCGGGCGGCCTGGGTGGCCTCAATCGTCCGGCCGGAGTCCCCGGGAATGCTGGTGCCGGCTTGGGGGCGGGGGGGCGTCCGAATTTTCCCGGTGCCGGTGCCGGTGGCGTGCGTCCCGGTTTGCCGGGCAGCATTGGCGGCATGAATCGGCCGATCGGCTCGGGAGGAATGGGCATGGGTGGGGGCATGGCGAGTCAGCCGGGGGGCGGATTCGCGAATCGTCCATCTCCGTCGTTTCGGCCGGGACAGATCGGACAGGCTGGTGGTGGTGGCCCGGGTGGCTTGGGTGGCGGTGGAGCGGGGCTCGGCAATCGTCCCACAACCCTGCCGGGGAATCTCGGCGGCGGCGGCGGTGGCGGTGGCGGTGGCGGTGGCGGTGGCGGACCAGGCGTGGGGCCAGGCCCAGGTGCGGGTGCGGGGCTGGGCAATCGTCCGACCACGTTGCCTGGCACCATTGGCGGCGGTGGCCCCGGCGCTGGCGTCGGCGGCAATCGGCCTGGCAATCTCGGCGGTGGCAATCGTCCCACCACGCTCCCCGGCAGTATTGGCGGCGGCGGCGGCCCCAATCGGCCGAGCTTGGGTGGGATGACCAAGCCCTCGTTCCCCTCGCCGAATGGCCCCAATCGCCCCGGGATTGGCGGGCCTGGCATGGGCGGACCGGGTGGGGGTGGCAATCGTCCCGATGGCGGTGGGCCTGGCCCGGGCGGCGGGTTCGGCTTGGGCAATCGGCCAACAACATTGCCGGGTGGCCTCGGCGGTGGTGGTGGGCCGGGCAATCGGCCGGGTATCGGGGGCGGGAATCGCCCCGGCATCGGCGGCGGCAATGGGCCCGGCGGGATCGGTGGTGGTGGTGGGCCGGGCAATCGGCCTGGGATCGGGGGTGGGAATCGCCCCGGCATCGGCGGCGGCAATGGGCCCGGCGGATTCGGAGGGGGTGATCGGCCAGGTAGGCCTGGGATTGGTGGAGGTGGCGATCGGCCCGGCCGCCCCGGCATCGGTGGTGGTGGCGATCGCCCAGGCTGGAATAACAGACCCGACTGGAACAACAGGCCAGATTGGAATAACAGACCGGGTTGGAACAATAGGCCCGGCATTGGCAACGGCATCGGCAACAACACCAACATCGGCAACAACATCGGTAACAGCGTCAATATCAACGGTGGGTATGGCGGTGGCTATGGCGGCAATACCAACGTGGGGATCGCAGTCGGCGGCCTGGGTGGTTGGGGCCTTGGTGGCTGGGGTGGTGGTGGGTATGGCGGATATGGCGGTGGGTATTACGGTGGCAATGGCGGCTACGGCGGGTACGGCGGGTACGGCGGGTACGGCGGCTATGGCTATGGAGTCGATGCTTGGAACAGCAGCTTTGTGAATCCCTACTACAACAATTGGTACAACGGCTGCTGGAGTGGCAACTGGGGAGGCGGCTATGGAAATCCCTATGCTTTTGGAGCCACCACGTGGGGATTGGCATCGCTGGCCAGCGGGTGGGGCCTGGGCTATTCGTCGCTGGGATATGGAGGTGGGTATGTGAATCCCTACTATTCCGCCATTCCTGCCACGGTGACTGCTACCTCCCCCTACGATTACTCGCAGCCGATCGTGGTGAATAATTACGTCACCAACGACGGCGATCTCACGAGCACTGCCGACAATCAGGGAGGCGGCGGCGGCGTGGGGGGCGCTGGTGGGCAGGGAGGCAATGCTGCCGCCACGCAGACCACCGCTGCCAGCGAAGCCAACCGTGTGTTCGACGAGGCGTTGGCCCGCTTCAAGGCGGCCGACTATGCCTCAGCGCTGGGTGGCTGCGACAGAGCAGTCAAGCTCTCGCCCAAGGATTCGGTGATCCATGAGGTGCGAGCTCTGACGCTCTTTGCCTTGGGCCGGTATCCGGAGGCAGCCGCGGCCCTCAACTCCGTCTTGGCGGTGGCGCCCGGCATGGACTGGACCACCCTCAGCAGCCTCTACGATTCGGTCGACACCTACACCGGCCAACTGCGGAAACTCGAGGAATTCTGTAAGACGAATCCGACGAGCGCCGCCGGCCACTTTGTGCTGGCCTATCACTATCTGGTGGGTGGTTATGCAGATCTGGCCAGCGAAGCACTGAAGGTGGTGGTGGCCCAGCAGCCGAGCGATCTCGTAGCCAAGCGGCTGCTGGATGCGCTCACGCCGGCCGAGGAACTCAAAGCCCCTGAGGAACCGGCCGCCGAGGCGCAGGCAGCCCCGGCAGCAGAGCAGGCACAAGCTCCAACGGCACCAGAGACAGATCTGGTCGGAGTGTGGCAGGCAACGGCCGGCAAGGACACCATCACCCTCACGGTGACGGAGGACTCCCGGTTCACCTGGAAGGCCACTCCAGCCGGTAAGCCAGCGGTTGAACTCAGCGGTGAGATTGGCACTTCCACCGATGAGATGGCGTTGCAGACAGAAAAAAATGGCACCATGGTGGGGAAAGTGGTTTCCAAAGGACCAAATGCCTTCGACTTTCTGCTCTCAGGCGCGCCAAAGGATGCCAAGCCGCTGGCATTTGAACGTCAAAAGTAAAGAAGCAGCCGCCCAACCCCTCCTGTGGTCGGGGGGAGTGGCGGCTCAGCGCCATGAAACGTAAGTCACCAATTGGGGGGAATTGACAACGGTTTTGAGAAACCATCAGATGGTTTTGGATGCCAGGTCCAAAGTTTTGAGGTCGCCGGAATGTCGAATCATCTCTCTTGCCATGACGGACTGACGAGCCGACCACGACTCTCCCCCATGCCGTGCCAGCCCGGTTTTCCTCGGTATGCCCTGCTCTGCCTGGCGGGAATCGTGGGCATGGGTGTGGGGCAATGGGCAGCGGCCGAGGGGAATGCGGGCCTCCTCCCCAGCCCGGAAAGAGGGGCTTGGATGGATCAGCCTACTGAGACTGGAGAACCGGCTGATTTCAGCGGTCAAGCACCGGGTCGGCCCACGCCGATCCGCACGGTGAGTGCGGTCAGCTACGGCGGCATGGCGCCGGCTCGCGATCCCCGCTTGCTGTTCGTTCCTGAGCCCTCGACGCTCGTGTTTGCCGGGATCGGGCTGGCCATGGGCGGATGGAGAATCTGGAAAAACCGCCGGCTCAAGCAGCTCACCTTCCGGGCCTGATCCCCGTCGTTTGGGCTTGGGCTCGGGGCTCGCCCGGTCGCAGCTTATCGGCCCGATAGCAGTTTGAGGCCAGCCAGCATCAGCACGCAGGCCATCAGAACTCGCAGCGATTTGGCCGGCAGCAGGTAGGCCCCACAGGAGGCTCCCGTCAGGCCGCCCCCTGCCGCCGCCAGCAGCAGCAGTGGGCTGGGCCATTCCAGAGATTTTCCGGCGGCCACTCCCCCGGCGAGTCCGGCGAGGGAGTTCACGAGGATAAAGGGAGCCGTGACCGCTGCCACAGTCTTGACAGGAGCGGCGTCGATCGCCAGAAGCAGGGGCGTGAGGAACACCCCTCCCCCCACGCCAGTCAGTCCTGAGAGCAGGCCGATCGCGGCGCCCAGGCCCGGCAGTGCGCTCCCCCACAGCTTGCCCGGAACGGGGTAGGGTTTCCAAACGCCGTGCGATTCAAGCGCCAGCCGCGCCGCCGACAGGAGCAGCGTTGCGCCGATGAGACGCGAAAACATGACGGCAGACAGATCGAGGGCGCCCCCGAGCGCCGCGCAGGGTACGCTGGCGACCGCCAGCGGCAGCAACAATTTCCACGAACAGTGGCCGGCCCGCCAAAATTGGACCGTGGCGATGCCTGAGACCAGCACATTGAGCAGGAGCGCTGTGGGCCTGATCGTCGCCGGCTCAAGGCCGGCGAGAGTCATCACGGCGATGTAGCCGGTGGCGCCAGCATGCCCGACGGAAGCATAGAGCAGCGCCACAAGCCCCACGGCGAGCGCCAGCGAAAAAGGGGTCATGGCTCCCCGGCACAATTATGACTGCCCGGCGGAGTGTTTCATGAGCAGTTCGAGCGGGATCATGTCGAGCGTTTTTTCGTGGGTGGCTTCCAGCACGATCGGCGGCGCGTGGCCGGCCTGCGCCGCTTCCATCCAACGCGCGGCGCACAGGCACCAGTGATCCCCTTCCAGCAGCCCGGGAAAATCCCATTCGGGGCGCGGCGTCACCAGATCGTTGCCCACCGCAACGGTGAACTTGAGAAAGTCGCGTGTCATCACGGCGCAGACGGTGTGCATGCCTGAGTCATCTGGTCGCCAGCGGCAGCAGCCGTCTCTCAGGTAGCCGGTCAGCGGGGCGCGGGAACAGGAGAGGAGAACCCCGCCGAGAACGTTGCGTTCGCTCGTGCCTCCGGGGGGCCTGCCAGGGTTGTCGAAGGCAATCATGCCTGACCGGCTGGTGGGCCGGGCTCCAAGGGAGTGGTGCGCGTGAGGCGTGGGATCGGATCGAGACGGATGACCAGCCGGAGGCTCTTGCCGGGCAGCCGGTGGGATCCTCGGCCTGCTGGCGGTTGATGGAGCGGGAGAGACGGTGATGCCTTCCCAACGGATAGGTATGATGCCTTGGTTTCTGGTGGCGGGCAAGCCGCCACTGTCAATGCCGCTGGACACCGACAGCGCGAACCTCTCCCCCATTCTCTGGTGCGTACGGCCCATGCTCAGTCTGCAATCGACTTCTTCCGACCGCTGGCTGGCACAGGTGGATGCCCACTTGGAGGAGATACTGATCGATCATGCCCATTGCGAGAAGAAGGCGGCGGGCGTGGCAATGAACCTGCTTTTTTCGTATGTCGACCATGTCGATCTGGCCCGTTCGATGACCGAAATCGTCACCGAAGAACTGGCTCACTTCCACCTCGTTCTCGACCTGCTGCAGCGGAGAGGCATCCCGTTCCGCAAGCTATGCCCGAGTTCCTACGGGCAGCGGTTGCACGAACTGGTGCGGAAGCAGGAACCAGAGCGGGCAGTCGATCGATTGCTGGTGGCCGGGCTCATCGAGGCCCGTAGCTGCGAGCGGTTTGCCCAGCTACGAGACTATGTGTCTGACCGGGAGCTCAGCGAATTCTATGGAGGGCTGTTTGAGTCGGAGGCCCGGCACCACAGCACGTATGTGCGGCTGGCCCACGACTTCGCCGGGGAAGACGCCGTTCGCGACCGGCTCCACTGGCTGGCCGATCAGGAGGCAGCCATCATCGCCAGGGGTGATTCGCTGCCTAGAATGCACAGTTGACCAACTCACAGACAGCGCGAATTCCGCAGTCGACCAGCCTGGCATCCAGCGCGGGTTCACTTTCTCCGCAGCCTGTTGAGGGGCCACGATGAACGCACCAGCATCTCCATTTCATACAACGCCGGCTCCACGCGCTGCGTTCGAGCACGTGAACGAATGGATCGCGCTGGGGGCGATGGCGAGTCTGCTGGCATGGGGAGCGATTGCATCATTGGCCCACGAAGATCTGTGGGCTGTGGCTCCCGGCTCCGCCCGCTGGCTGGCCGGGAGGGGGCTCCGTTTGAGCGACCTGCCATTGGTGGCGATGCTCCTGCTGGGGGGCGTGCCACTGGTGTGGGATCTGCTGAAGAAGTTGTTCGCCGGCACGTTCGGCTCCGATCTGCTGGCGGGGCTGGCCATCGTCACCAGCGTGGTACTGGGGGAATATTTGGCCGGGGTTTTGGTGGTGCTGATGCTCTCTGGCGGCGCGGCCCTCGAATCGCGCGCCGTGAGCCGGGCGGGGGATGTGCTCCATGCGTTGGCCAAGCGGATGCCCACCGTGGCACACCGCAAGTCGGCAGCGGGGCTTGACGATGTGGCGATTGAACAGATTTCGATCGGAGATCTGATTACTGTGCTCCCCCACGAGATCTGCCCCGTGGACGGCACGGTCGTTTCCGGCCGCGGCTGGATGGACGAAAGCTATCTCACCGGCGAGCCCTATCGGATGGCGAAAGCGCCCGGATCGGCTGTCCTCTCCGGCGCCATCAATGGTCAGGCGGCGCTGGAAATCCGCACCGATCGGGTGGTGGGGGACAGCCGGTATGCAAAAATCATGGACGTGCTTCGCTCCAGCGAGCAGCGCCGGCCCGCGCTGCGTCGCATGGGGGATCTGCTGGGGGCTTTCTACACTCCTGTGGCAGTGGCGATCGCGGCTGCGGCCTGGTTTTTCAGCGGGGAAGCCACCCGGTTTTTGGCAGTGTTGGTGGTGGCCACGCCCTGTCCGCTGCTGATCGCGATCCCGGTGGCGATCATCGGCGCGGTGTCGCTGGCAGCAAAACGCGGCATCGTGATCCGCGATCCTGCCATCCTCGAACGGCTCGACACCTGTCGGACGGCCATCTTCGACAAAACGGGTACGCTCACCTACGGCGCCCCGCAGCTCACCGAGGTGATCGCCTGTGGCGGATGGGACCGCTCCAGAGTGCTCGCACTGGCCGCCAGCCTCGAGACCTATTCCAAGCATCCGCTGGCGTCCGCCGTCATTCAGGCGGCCCGCGCCGCCGGCGTGGCGGTTTGGGAGGTGGAGGAGGTGGCCGAAAAACCGGGCCAGGGTCTGACTGGGCGGGTGGCGGGTGAGGCTTCTGCTGGGGGTCCGCATGAGGTAGTCATCACCAGCCGGCAGAAGATGGGAGCGTTTGGACCGGCTGCGCTGGCCGCCCTGCCACCAGCGGCGGGAGGGCTTGAGTGTGTGGTGGTGGTCGATGGCGCTCCTGCGGGGCTTCTGCGCTTTCGCGACGCGCCACGGGCCGATGGTGTGAGCTTCATCAAGCATCTCCAGCCCAAGCACATGCTGTCGCGGGTGATGCTCGTCTCGGGCGACCGTCAAAGCGAGGTGGAATGGCTGGCCGAGGCCGTGGGCATCACCGAGGTGCATGCCGGGATCTCGCCAGAAGGGAAGCTGAAGCTGGTGCAGGAGGCAACCTCTGTCGCCCCCACCGTCTTCGTCGGCGATGGCATCAATGACGCGCCTGCCCTCACGGCAGCCACCGTCGGTATCGCGATGGGCACTGCCAGCGATGTCACCAGCGAGGCAGCCGGAGCTGTGGTGATGGATTCGTCCTTGGAGCGGGTCGATGAACTCTTTCACATCGGCCGTCGGCTGCGGACCATCGCGCTGCAAAGCGCCGTGGGGGGCATGGCCGCCAGCGTCATCGGCATGGGATTGGCGGCCGGAGGATATCTTTCCCCCGCGGCCGGGGCCTTGGTGCAGGAAGCGATCGATGTGGTGGCGGTGCTCAATGCCTTGCGGGTAGCGTGGGATTCCGGCCCGCTGTCGGATTATGGCCAGCGGCCTGGTCAGAAAGCTGGACTGGCGGCAGCTATCCCGGCTGCTGAGGCGACCCGCGCAGCCGCCCTGCCAGACTGACCGCCGCCGAACCGCCAGCCCACACCGCGGCCCCCGCCAGCGCCCCTGCGACCATGCCCGCTGGACCTCCGGGGGCGCCCGCCGCCGCACAGACACAGGCGCTGGTCGCCAAGCCGGCCGATTCCCCGGCCACCCGGCTTTCCTTCTCCGACCGCCCCGCCTGATGGGCTGTCCACTCCGCCGCCATGGCGGCTGCCTCGGCCACGAGTGCCGCCGGAACGAGCGTGCGCAGTCCCAGACGCACCGTGGTGCCCAGCGCCGTCCGCACCGCGATCCGCTCGGCGGTGCCTGCCGCCACACGAGCCGAAACCACCGCCGCCACCCGGGCAGCGGCGTTGCCGAGTCGATTGAGGAGGATGTCTGACTGCCGGCTCGTGCGCTGTCCGGTGGCGCACCAGGTGGCAAAATGTTCGCAGTTGTCCACGGCAGGGCAGTAGCCATCGCGTCCCAAGGCCTCCATGGCTCGCGCGGCAATCTCTTCCGGCGGGAACGTGGCCGGTGGATCGCTCACCACGCGCACGGCAGATCCTGCGGCAAATTCCCGCAGGCCCACCCGCGTCACCCGGCCCCCCGCAAACATTCTCGCGGGATCGTCGGGGCTGGCGTGGACAACCGTGCCATCCCCCAGATCGATCCCCACATGGGTGTACTTGAGAGCCGATCCGGCCAGCTTTCGCTCGACCGCGAGCCTGTCGCCTCGTGCCATCTGCGCTCTGCTCCTGTCGGGGGGGTTGGTTGGGAGGGGCGCAGGGCACGCCCATTGGAAGTCTCTACGGGGAGGGGTTGCCCGCGGTTCGCGGCGGCGAGTGGGCCCCACGGCTGGTGGCGGTGGAAGTGTGGCTGGAAAGGTCTCAGTTGGCCAGGCCGGCCCGGTTTCTCTGGCGAAAGTATTTCAGACCCGGAAGGAAGAAGCAGGCCCCGCTCACCAGGCCGAAGATAATGTGGGTGACGTCGTGCCGTGAATCGGTGCGTAGCAGGCACATCACCAGCGCCGTGGCAAACAGCACTGCCGCCTGAATATAGAAGGCGCCCGACAGGATGCCCGCCTTGGCAAAAAAGACCAATCCGGCCAGCAGGGAGAGGACCGGCGAGAGTGTCAGCACCGGCAGGCCGAGCAGCCCCTCCACCCAAAACAGCAGCACGCTGGCGATCATGGCTCCCCCCCAGATATGGGCGATTTGCCGCTCCACAGCCGTCACGGGGCCGGTGCGATGGCGAAGCGCCCAGAAGATGGGGGCCCAGAGGGCCAGTCCGCCGGCCCACAGCACCGAAAATGGCCAGCGGGTCACCACCCCCTGCCAGGCGAGCACATCGGTCGTGATGCAGAGAGCCAGCACCACAACAGAGTGCCACATCCAAAGCAGGCCCCAGTTTTCCAGCACCACCGCATGGTGGGTTTCCCGGAACAGCCGCGCGGCGATGTCCGCCAGCCCTCCCTGCCGGGCAGCGATTGGCTCGCCGGCCAGGAAGGCCCGCAGGTCGTCCGCCAGGGAGCCAGCGGAATGGTAGCGCAATTCCTGTGGCTTTTGTAAGCTCTTGAGGGCGATCATCTCCAGGTCGCGGTCAACCCCTGCCTCCAGCGTGCGTGGCAGCGGTGGATCGGTTTCGAGCACGGCGAGGAGCGTGTCCATTGGGCTGGAGGCCTCAAAGGGGGGCCGGCCGGTGAGCATCTGATAGAGGATCGCCCCCAAGCTCCACACATCGCTGGCCGGACCAACATCCCCTCGGCTGCCGGCGGCCTGTTCCGGCGACATATAGCAAGGAGTGCCAAGAATCGCTCCGCTAAAAGTCACCGAGTCGGCCGCCTCGAGCCGTTTTGCCAGTCCGAAATCGGAAACATGCGGCCGGCCCACGCCGTCGATGAGAATATTGGAGGGCTTCAGATCGCGATGCAGCACTCCGCGGGCGTGGGCCGCCTGCACGGCGTCGGCCACTTTGGCCAGCAGCAGCGCCCCCTCCCGCGCTGGCAGGGGTCCCTGCGAAAGCCGCTTGGCGAGCGTGGTTCCCTCGATCAACTGCATGCTATAGAAGGGGTGGCCGTCCCAGTCGCCCACCTCAAAAATGGAGACGATCCCGGGGTGGTCGAGGTGGGCCGCCGCCTCGGCCTCGCTGCGAAAGCGGGCGAGGTCGATCGGACTGGCCAGATCGCGGCGCAGGAGCATCTTGATTGCTACCGTCCTCCCGAGGCTCTGCTGTCTGGCCCGGTAGACAATCCCCATGCCCCCCCGGCCGATCTCTTCCAGGAGTTCGTAGTCCCCCAAGCTGGCCGGCAGGGGCGTGACGCTCGGCACGAACCGAGCCGGGCCCGCGGCAGCCAATCCACCCGCATCAAGAGCGGGGGCCTGATCACCCGCCGGCAGCGCATTCCCCCGCACAACCGCCGGGCAGGCGTCGCCAAACCGGACCGATTCCCCCGCCACAGCATCGGCAACCTGCATGGCGGCGAAGAGTTCGCGCAGTTGGCCCCCCAGATCGGGATGCGAGGCGACGAGCGTCTCGAGGTGAGTCTGCTGCTGCGGATCGGCCGAATCGGCCAGGCGATCGAGAATCGCGGCGAGGCGCTCCTCCTGCTCGTCTGTAAGCGGAAGATCGATGGCTCGGGTTCGCTGGCTGCCAGCTGGCAAAGCGGGGGGATTCATGTGGCAATTGGAATCCAGATGCGGACGAGGGCTGGGAACAGCCGATTGAGCCTCCCGTATCATAGCGCCACCGGATAGGCAACAAAGCCGGCCCGCTGCCAGTCACCCCAATCTGAAGCTCAGGCCAGCAATTCCAAAAGCCACCCGTCTCTTTCTTCACGGCAGCACAGGCATGCAGGCTGTGAGCAAAATATCCGCCGCCCGATGCGGCGGTGGTCGCCTCAGGAAACCCTCGGCGTTTCCTGAGGGCGGCCGAGTGGGCTATTTTCCCAGAGGATCAGGGATGATTTTTCCGTGGACAGCTAGCAGGCTGTGGATACAGTACTCGCCGCCGGATGCGGCGGTGGTCGACCCAGGAAACCCTCGGCGTTTCCTGCGGTCGGCCGAGTGGAAAAAGGTCAGGGATGACTTTTTCCACGGACAGCTAGGGGGACGAGGAGCTTTGGCGGAGAAGGCTGGGGCTGGAAGTGGCCGGTTTTTTGGGCAAATCAGGTTTTTTTCGCCAGTCCAGCCGGCTACGAGAAAAACTTTCCCTCGTGTATTGACAGCCCCGACGATCCCGGTAAGCTACGTCGGATTAGGTAGCGTCTGTATCTGGACCAGCACGCCCTAACGCATATTTTCCGGCTCTTTTCCGCGGTTTTGCTCGGTTTGCAAGATAAAAAATGGGTTGGATGAGGTCGAAAACCCCCTAAAACACCCCTTTGCAATTTGGTTTTCAGGTCAATTTTTCGATCTTTGTGCGTCTGAGGTAGTCGAGCGGTGACTTGGTGGTGCGGTCCCGGGCGTTCCCCATCGCGACACGTCTTTTCTGCGTTCTTTCTCGTTCTGGTTTCTGACTCTTTTTCAGCATTGAGGCTAAAAATTATGAAATTTTCTTCGGTATTCACGCGGTTGAAGGGGACGCCATCTGTGGCATTGCTGGCTATTGCCTGCAGTGCTTTCGGTGGTGTTGCCTCTGCCGCCCCGTTTACTTGGTCAGGTAGCGGCACGAATGACCTCTGGAACACCGCCGCCAACTGGACGACGACCGGCAGTTCTGGCCCGGCTGTAACCGGGAGCAATCTGGTTTTCAGTGGGCAGAATCGTACGACCAGTACGAACAACCTGACGCTGGCGACCGGTTCGATCAGCTTTGCAAACACCAGCCCAACGAGCACGGGGTTTGTATTGACCGGGTCGAATTTGAGCTTGAATCCTGGTGCTCGCATCACGACGGCGGCGTTGTCCGGATCGGGGACGGTTCAGGAAGAGATCGCCACCAACCTGCTCATGGGTGGTGCGTTGACTTTGACTGCAACCGGCGGTTCCGGCAGGGCGCACAACCTGTTGATCAGCGGAAACATCGGCAACGGCGCGGCCGTCTCCGGCAACGGCGTTACGATTGGCTCTGGCAGTAACTCTGCTCAGGTGATTTTGTCTGGAAACAACACCAACAACGGTGTTTACACCGTGAACTCTGGTGCCATTCTGACCACGCTGGGGACCTCGGCCCTCAACAACCAGTCTCTCACGGCCAACGGCACCGTCAATGTGAACGGCTCTATTCTCAAGGTTGGTCCTTTGTCTGGTACTGGTACGGTGACCACAACCGAAACCGGCGCTCGGGATTTGGACATCAACATGGTCGCTGTCAATGCGAATTTTAATGGTTCGATTACGGACGGTTCCGGTACGCTTTCGCTGCTCAAGTCTGGTTCGGGTAATCAGACCCTCAACGGGGCCAATACCTACACCGGGGCCACGACGATCAATGCTGGTGGTCTTACGCTCGGCTCGAACGGTTCGATCAGCGGTACTTCCGTAGTTAGCATCAACAACGACGGTGCTTTGAATTACGGTCGGACTGGTGCCACATCGTTCGACAATGTGTTGAACGGTTCTGGTACATCGGGTTCGTTCAATATCACCACCGACAGTGTGGTTGGCATCGGTTCCAGCGGTGACTTTGGTGGCACGATCAACACCGGTAGTTCGACTGCCACGTTTACCGGATCTCTGGGCGCCGCCACGGTCAATGTAGGCGTCGGCGGAAATCTCTACGGCACCGGCACTGTTGGGAATGTCAATCTGGACGGCAGTGCTGGCACTGTATCGGCTGGGTTGGCTGGTGCAGTCGGGCAGCTGAACGTTGGCAGCCTGACGGCCGTCACCTCTGCTGAGTCGAATGCCCTTGTGACGCGGTTCGATATCGTTGGTAGTGGCTCGGCAGCACCTCTTGCTGCTGGTGTTGCTGGCACCGACTACGACACCATCGTTGGCACGGGCACCATCGATTACGGGGCCGCGGGTTCGAATCTTGTATTCGACTTCAGCGGCAGCACAGGGGATGCCTATGGGAACTGGACTCAGTTTCAGTTGCTCAACTTCGCCGGGTATACCAACGGCACCAGCTTGGATGTGGCCCAGTTGACTACCGTCGGGAATGCCACCACCGGTCTGTACGAAGGTCTGACCTTCACGACTTCGGGTGGCAATGGCATCTTCGTTGCGGACGCTGGAAACGGCCAGACGGTCGAGTTCTACGCTGCGACCGGCGTGCTCATGATTGTTCCGGAGCCTTCGTCGATCATCCTCGCCGGCTTGGGCGTGGGGTTGGCTGGGTTCCGCACGTGGAGGAATCGTCGCCTCAAGGCGATCCTGAATCGTGCTGGCAGCCAGGCCTAGTCCTGCAGAACGCTACCAGAAAAATGCTGATTTGCTGATTTAGAGTTAGAACGCTCAGGCCCCGGACGAAAGTCTGGGGCCTGAGTTTTTTATGCGCTTGGCTTTGAGGCCAAGGATTCGCTGGCTCTGGAGAAGGCCATCCCTGGTCTTATCCAGGAGCCCTTTGGATTGAAGACAGCCACGTTCGGCATCAACAGAAAACGTCCTCGCGGAGAGACGGGCTGGCGTTCCCGGGGCATCATTGACCGCAGCCTGCGGCGGGATTCGATGAGCCGCAGGCCGCTCTGTCTGGTGCCGGCCAGCCGGCTAGGCGGGCTGGTGGGGCTCTTGAGGGTCGAGCAGCACCCGCAGCCGCTTCATGGCGCGGAGATAGCGCATCCCCGCCGCGGGTTTGGCCAGGCCGAGGATTTCCGCAGCCTCTGCGGAGGAGAGATGCTCAAAGTGGCGGAGCAGTACGATCTCGCGGTCGGCCGGATCGAGCTGCTCCACGGCGGCGGCAAACCGGGCTTCGAGTTCGCGCCAAGTAGCCGCGGCCGCAGGGGTAAGATCGCGATCGATCAGGTGATCGACAGGATCGTGCGGCAGCGCGGCGTCGGAGGCTGCCCTCCCGACCGGCTCCTCCCTGTCGAGGCTGCGGCTGGCGGCCAGCCGGTGGCGGCGATGGGCGTCTATGAGCCGGTCGCGGGCCATATGACGCAGCCAGAGCTGGAATGGCATCGAGGGGTTGGCGAGATAATCGCGGAGGCGGCGGTTGGCTTCGACCATCACATCCTGCACGATATCGCTGGCATCGACCCGCCGCTGAACCACCCGGTCCATCCGCAGATGAATCATCCGCTTGATCGCCTCCCGATGGCGTTCCAAGAGGCCATTGATGGCGGCAGCATCCCCCCCGCGGGCCCGGTTCAACAGGGCGATCGTGACCTGCGGCTGGGGGCTCTCAGCCGGAGTGGGGCGGTTGGGCTGAGGGGGTGAGTGCGACATGCTGGCGATAACGATCGTGCAGCTTGGGAGGCCGCGCTGCGGCGGAGTGGGGGCCGGCTTGGGCCGATCGTCCCCTATCCTAACACTACGTCGCACTGCCGGGCTGTGAGCCGACCTTTTTCCACAGTCAGCCGGCTTTGGCTCAGTTTGCTGGGCGGGGCCTTGTCGGCTTGAATTTCTCCGTCCAACGGTCGCTTTTTTGACCGCCACCGAATCGTGATCCATAATCGCGAGCGGTTGATGGAGAGACCGCTGCCTGCCGCCACGGGATGCGGCATCTCGCCAACGGACTGCCCCCTTGAACGTCGTCGTGTCACTGTCGGCGCCCTCGACCAACTCTGCCCCACGGCGGCTCGCTGGCTCGGAAAAAAGCCTCGGTGGGAGCACCGAGTGGCTCGGCGCTTGGGTCGGCCTTTCTGCGCAGCCGGCCGAGTGGAAACAGGGTGTAGAAGACTTTTTCCACAGACACTTCAGCATGCCAGGCGGCGGTCGCCGGCGGCCGGGATCTCGGCATAAGGGGCCTCGGGCACTCGCCTCGATCCTTCTTCTGACCCTCTGCGGAGGGGGCCTGAGCGGATCGTCGCTGGGGGCGGAGGGGACCGTTTCCTGGGCCCCAGTCGCTCCCGAGCCGCCGCTGGTGATGCTGGCGCCTGCTCGAACGGCTCCGCCTGCCTCTCTGCCGCAGCCGATTCCCGCTCCGGTACCCCCTTCAGAGCTGGGGTTGCGGATTGAGGCCTTGGAGCGGGAGCAGCGTTGGTCGGAGGTATTGAGTGCTTGCGATGCGGTCGCTCGCCAGGGAAATCTGCCGGCGGATGTGATCGATCGCTACGACCTCGCCAAGATCCGCTGCGACCTGCAACGCAGGCATTCCGAAACCGCCTTTCGGTCGCGGATCGCCCGCCTCTCCGAGGCGGATGGGCGGCGCGTCAATGCCGAGGTGTTGGCCCGCATCGGTTCCCATCATGTGGAAGCCCCCAACTTTTCCCGGCTGGTGTCGCGGGGCTGCCGGGCGATGGATGTGGCGGTTGACTCGCCGCTGTTCATCTCGCTGTATGCCGCCCAATCGACCCCCCAGCGGCGCGATCTCTATCGGCAGCAGGTTGCCCAACTGCTGGCCAGTCGGAGCGTGGCCACGCAAACGGACGCCGAAACGATCACCGCCTGGGTGGCCCGAATCGCCCACTCCACGTTGGGAGTGCCGCCGGCGGTAACGCTGTTGGAGATGACCGCGGCAGCCATGGGAGGGCTCGATGAATACTCTTCGTTTCTCACCAACGGCCAGCTTGATGATCTGTATGCCCAAATCGAGGGAAACTTCGTCGGCTTGGGTGTGGAGCTGAAAAGCGCCGAGGACGGTCTGCTCGTGGTGCATGTGATTCCGGGCAGCCCGGCTCAGCGGGTGGGGTTGTCCGCGGGGGATCATCTGGTGGGCGTGGGGGGCCGCGCTCTGGCCGGCATGAATGTGGATGAGGCTGCCCAACTCCTGCAGGGGGCGGAGGGGTCTGTCGTGACGCTGGCCGTTCTGCGTGGCAGCGGCCCGGCCCGGGCGATGACAGTGCGCCGCGAGCATGTCGAGGTGCCGAGCGTGGAGGATGTGCGGATCATCGATCCGGTGGCCGGCGTCGGTCTGGTTAAGGTCACCTCCTTCCAGAAGACGACTGCTGCCGACCTTGAGGCGGCCCTGCGGCGGCTCGACGCGGCCGGAATGCGCTCGCTGGTGATCGATCTGCGTGGCAATCCGGGCGGCTTGCTCTCCTCGGCAGTCGATGTGGCTGATCTGTTCCTCGAGCGGGGGCTCGTTGTGGCCACGCGGGGCCGCAGCCAGGAGGAGGATTTCAACTACTCCGCCCGCCGGCCCGGCACCTGGAAGCTGCCGCTGGTGCTGGTGATCGATGGCGATTCGGCCAGTTCCAGTGAGATTTTCGCCGGCGCCATCCGGGACCATGGCCGGGGCACGATCGTGGGCACTCGCAGCTACGGAAAGGGATCGATCCAGGGTATTTTCCCGCTGGAGGTGGCTGGTGTGGGGATGCGGCTCACAACTGCCAAATTCTTCTCCCCCAAGGGCCTGCCCTACAGCCGGGTGGGGGTGGAGCCCGATCTGCAGGTGCAAGAGGTCGCCAAGCCCCTCTCGCCCGCCACTGGTTCTGCACTCGCTCTGGCAGCCCCCGTCCCCGCCAGCGACGCCTTCCTCGACGCCGCCCTCGAGGTGGCCCGCCGCGGGCAGGTACGGCCTGTCGCCAAGCCAGCCAGTCGGGCCGCCCTGGCGCGGTAGCCAGTCATGCCAGAGGCCTCTTTCCCTGCCGAGGGCGCTTTCCAGTTGAAAACCAACGCGCTGCAGCGTCTGGCTGCCGAATCCCCGGCGACCAGCCCGTTTCACCGGCTGAGACAGCGGTCCGACCAGCCTCTTCCCGCCAGCCGCCACTTGAACTGCCGCTGGCGCGCGGCTAGTCTGCCCCTTGTTTTGCGATGGTGGTTCTCCGCTGCAGAAATTCTTCTTCTGGCTGCAGCGAGCGGAATGGGTCGCGGATGCGTGCGGCAAAACGATGCTCGATGGGGTGGCCTTTCGCTCTGGCGAGGGCCGGCCTTCAACGGCTTTCGAACAGTCGCAATTGTTCCGCGCCCCTCCGCCAGCGGCGCCCATTGGGCCGTAAACAGCCACTGCTTTGGATGCTCCGCCTGAATTTTGATTTCCCTCCCAGCGTGCCGCTTCCCAATCCAGTCTTTCCTACCTGCGTGTCCATTGGACGGGGGCCTTCAGCCCCAGCTACCGATGGCAACGCGTTTTCACGAAGAAGGATTTCTCCATGACAAGTGCCCGTGCTAGCGCCATTGCCGCCATCAATAGCTACAAGCCGACCGGACAGGCTTGGAATTTTCGCGAGACACCCACCAGCGAAATTTTCGGCGTGAACGTGTTTGGGGATTCGGTCATGAAAGACAGGCTCCCCAAGAGCGTTTACAAGGCGATGCAGGCGACGATCAAGCAGGGCAAGCCGCTCGATTCATCGATCGCCGACGCGGTGGCTCTGGCCATGAAGGATTGGGCCATCGAGAAGGGCGCCACCCATTATGCCCACGTCTTCTATCCGCTCACGGGACTTACCGCCGAGAAGCACGACAGCTTTCTGACGCCCACCGGCGATGGCACAGCGATGGCTGAGTTCTCCGGCAAAGAATTGATTCAGGGCGAGCCCGACGCCTCAAGCTTTCCCTCCGGCGGCCTGCGGGCCACGTTTGAGGCCCGTGGCTACACAGCGTGGGATCCCACCAGCCCCGCCTACATCCTCGACAACCCCAACGGCACCACGCTCTGCATCCCGACGGCGTTCTGTGCCTGGACGGGCGAGGCCCTCGACAAGAAAACCCCGCTGCTGCGTTCGATGCAGGCGGTCGATAAGCAGGCCCGCCGCGTGCTGGCCCTGTTTGGCCACAAGGATATTGGGCAGGTGACTGCCTCGGCCGGCCCGGAGCAGGAATACTTCCTGATCGACCGAAACTTCTACTTCGCCAGGCCCGATCTGGTGATGACCGGCCGCACGCTGTTTGGAGCCAAGCCTCCCAAGGGTCAGGAGTTTGAAGATCAGTACTTCGGCGCCATTCCGGAGCGTGTGCTGGCCTGCATGCTGGATGGTGAGCGCGAACTGTTCAAGCTGGGCGTGCCGGTGAAGACGCGGCACAACGAGGTCGCGCCGAGCCAGTATGAGATTGCTCCGCTCTATGAAAATGCCAACATCGCGACCGACCACCAGCAGTCGATCATGCAGACGCTCACTCGCGTGGCGCAGAAGTATGGCATGGCGTGCCTGCTGCACGAAAAGCCCTTCGCCGGAATCAACGGCTCCGGCAAGCATGTGAACTGGTCGATTGGCTGCAAGCTCGGCAATCTGCTCGAGCCGGGCGAAACGCCCCACGCCAACATGCAGTTTCTCGTGTTCTGTGCGGCCGTCATCCGCGCGGTGCATCTCTATGGCGATGTCCTGCGTGCCGTTGTGGCCGCCAGCGGCAACGATCACCGCCTCGGTGCCAACGAGGCGCCCCCGGCGATTATCTCGATTTTCTTGGGCGAACAGCTGGCGGATGTCTTTGAGCAGATCGAGAAGGGGAAGGCGACCAGCAGCAAGTCGTCCGGCACGCTCACCGTGGGCGTCGATACGCTGCCCACGCTCCCCAAGCATGCTGGCGACCGCAATCGCACCAGCCCCTTCGCCTTCACCGGCAACAAGTTTGAGTTCCGTGCCGTCGGTTCCAGCCAGTCGATCGCCGGCCCGCTGGTGGCCCTCAACACGATCGTCGCCGAGAGTCTCGACTTTATTGCCAACGATCTCGAGAAGGCCACCGGTGGCGATGTCTCCAAGCTCCCGGCAGCGGTGGAGAAGTTGCTGCAGAGAATTGTCGCCGAACACAAGGCGGTGATTTTCAACGGCAATGGCTATTCGGCCGAATGGCATGCGGAGGCTGCCAAGCGCGGCCTTCCCAACCTGAAAGCGACCCCCGAGGCCCTCGATGTGTTGGTTGCCCCGAAGAACATCGCCCTGTTTGAAAAATATGGCGTGCTCTCGGAGCGGGAACTCCGCAGCCGTTACGAGATCTATCTGGAACGCTACTGCAAGGATCTCAACACCGAGGCGCAGTCGACTCTGCAGATTGCCAAGACGATGATCCTTCCGGCGGCCTATCGCTACCAGGGGGAGTTGGTCGACACGGCCTCGAAGCTCAAGTCGATCGGCCAGACGGTGCACATGGGCACGCTCGACAAGCTGACCGTGCTGGTGGGCGAGCTGGAAAAGACCATCGAGGCTCTGGAGAAGTCGTTGGCCCACCACAGCGCCGGTGAACTGCGGGCGGAAGTCACCCACTTCCACGACACAGTCATTCCTGTGATGGCGTCCGTTCGCGAAGTGGCCGATCAGCTTGAAATGATTCTGCCCGACGATCTCTGGCCGCTGCCGACGTACCGCGAGATGCTTTTCATCAAGTGAACTCAACCGAGAGACCATTCCAGTGATACAGCCGGACGCATCGGAGGCGCTTTCCCAGGCGATAAGCGCCCAGTGCGCCCGGCTGTCGCTGGTGGTTTCCCCCGAGGTGGCACTCAGGCTGGCGGCATATGCCTCGAGCCTCTGGCAGTGGAACGAGCGGCTCAACCTCACCCGGCATACAGACGTCGAGAAATTCGTGTCGCGCGATGTGGCCGATGCGGTGGCGATCTGCCCCCATCTGGCCACTGGTGAGCGGGTGCTCGATGTCGGAACGGGCGGGGGTGTGCCAGGGGTGTTGCTGGCGATTCTCCGGCCCGACCTGCGGGTTGAGCTTTCCGACAGCGTCGGGAAGCGGGCCCGGACTGTGGCGACGATTCTCGAAGAAATAAAACTGCCTTTGCCCGTGCATGCCATGGCGGCACAGACGATTGTCGCCAAGGAGCGTTTCGACACGCTGGTGGTGCGTGCGGTGGCACCGCTGCTCAAACTCCTTACCTGGTTTGAGCCGCTGCGCGATCGCTACGGACGGATGCTGATCATCAAGGGACCGCGGTGGGAGGAGGAGAAGGGGGAGGCGCGGCACCACGGCTTTCTCAAAGGCGTGACTGTGCGCCGGGTGGCCTCCTGGCCGATCCGATCGACCGATAACGAGAGTGTGTTGCTGGAGGTGCGTGCCCGCGGAGCGGTCGATAGCCAAGGGGACCGCGGCGATGGCGGGGAAAAGTAGCCAGCAATGCCCCTCTGGACCGGCCTTTCTGCGGGGGGTGGCCGTCGCGCTTGGGATCGGGGCTGCGCTCGGAGTTGTTGGCCATCTGCTTCAGCCGTGGGCTGCTCCCACCCGCTATTGTGTGGAGGGCTTGTCTATGGCCCCCGGCCTCATGCCCGGAGACGAAGTTGTGGGGCGGGGGTGGGGAATGTTTGCTGCCTGGCGGAATCCCACGCGCGGAGAGGTGTGGCTGCTGAGAGCCCCCGATGGGGCGCTGGCGCTCAAACGGGTGGCTGGTCTGCCCCGGGAAGTGCTCAGAATTGTGGATGGCGATCTCCAGGCTGCCGGCGTGCCCGTGGTGCGGAGCCCTGCCATGGTGGCCCCGCTGGTGACGGTCGTTTCCGGTCCGGTCCAGCGCCCCTGGGGCCACAGGCTCGCTGGCGAATTTCCGCAGCCGATCCTCGATGGAGCGGAGTTTGCCCCTGACGAGCGGCGCTGGCTTGAGCCGGTTGCCGATGGGGGAATCTGTGCAGTGGTGAATCTGCCCGGCGCAGCTGGGGAAAAGGGGCTGGGGCGCGTCTGCCTAGGCATCGATGGGCGGAGCGTTGAGTGGAGCGTGCCGCAGTTGAAGCGTTTGGCGGTGGTGGCGGGCAGGCTCGATGGCTATTTTGTGGCGAGCTGTTGGCAGGTGGCTGGCGAGGCTGCGGCGGGCGCACGTGCCTGGCCTGCCGGTGCACCGGCGGCGTGGTCGGTGCGCGAGCCCTGGCCACGGGGCCAAGAGCCCTGTGCCCGCTTCAGCCTTCAGGTCGACGCCGCGGCGGGCGTGGCTGGCAGTTCTGCCGCTGCGATTGAGGAGTTCTTGTTCTGGAGGGACGTTCACCAGCTGCCGCCCGAGAGTGGCACGACAACGTGGCAGGTGGGGCCGAATGCGTTTTTTATGCTGGGCGACTTTCCCGCCGGCAGCCGCGATTCCCGCCACTGGGGCCCTCTTGGCAGAGAGAGTCTCCTCTATCCGGTGGGGCGATAGCAGACGCGGGCGGAGAGCCTCAGGCAAGCGTGGGGAACAGCCGGTCTGCCTCGTGCAGCACCACCAGGCTGCTGGCCCGATGGGCCAGGCGCTCCACCACCTCGGGTGTGGCGGCAAACCCAAATTCCAGATCTTCCACCGTATCTTCGCCTAACTCGGAAAGCAGCACGAGCCGGCGCTCGCCGAGGGCACGGGCAAACAGCCGTGTCTGCAGGGCATCGGCCGTAAGCTCGACATCACCGGTGCTCACCGCTTCCCGCACCAAGGGCTCCAGGGGGGCTCCCTGACGCCAGCGCGAGAAGATCAGCCCCGGAGTCTCCAAATGCTTTGCCGCCACGCAGATGGTGGCCTGCGCAGAGGTTACGCGGGCGGCTGCCGCAACCGCGCGGGTCAGGCCAGCCAGAGAACCGCGCGGATCGGCCAGCGAAGCGATCGCCAGTCCGGCGGCTTTGGCAACAGTGGGACGCCATGGCGCCGAAAGCCCGCGGGCTTGGGCAGCGGCTACCTCCGGCAGTCCAAACACAGCCTCCGCCAGCGAGCCGTTGCGTCCGGCCACCAGACGCAGCGAGGCGCATAACCCCAACTGCCAGCGAATTTCCTCCATCTCGCTCCGCCACTGGGGCAGAGCCCGCCGGCCGCGGCGCGTCAGTTGGCGGGTGAAGGCCTGTCGGCTGGTGAGTCGGGAAAAGGTGGGCCATAACTCCCCCTCCGGCGACCGGCCCCCCAAGGCTGAGTCCCAAGCCCAGACGCCGATCGCGATCACCACATCGGCATCCACCAGAGCCCGGGCGAGGTAGAGCGGTTCGCCGCGGTTGTCGGCCGCGAGATAGGAGGTGTCGGCGTCGACGGTGGCATCGAAGCCGCGCCATCCCTCTGGAACACCGCCGGCTTCCGAGCCAGTGGCGATGTCCAGTGCAGGCGCCTGCAGAATGGTCAGGTCGGCAGCGTCCACGCCGCCCCTGGTGAGTTCCCGCCCCACCGCGGCCACCACCGGTACAAACTGGGGCAGATCCCCACAGAGGGCGACAACCACCCGATCCCCCGGAACGATATGGGATACCAGGGGCGGGCCTCCCACGGGCTCCGAGAGCGCTTGAGCGACGCGCTTCTCCGCTTCAGCAGCCGCAGCGCCCAGCGGGCCGCCGAGTTCCTCCGCTGACGCACGGGCGGAAACTTCCAGAATGAGAGGGTCGTCGACGCCGTACGGCAGCGAAATGCATTTCAACGGGGAATCGCCCAACGAGAAGGTGTGAAAGGTCGTATGGAAGAATGCGGGGGTGGCGCCGGGCCATGCCGG
>CAISJI010000187.1 GCA_903885565.1 uncultured Planctomycetaceae bacterium | reverse complement strand
GGTGGGGGCGACATTGACGGCCGTGAACGTGCCGGTGAGCGTGGCAGAGCCGTTGAAGCCGTCTGACACAGTCACGCTCACGCTGTAGTTGCCGTTGTCGTCGGGCTTAAACGTGAGCGTTTGGCCACTGGCGGCGGCCGGGAGCAGCGTCACAACCTGATTGTTTTTGCGAACGGTCCAGTTGTAGGAGAGGGTGTCGCCGCCGGCGTCGGTGGCGGGGGCCGAGAAGACAAGCTGCGTGCCCTCGTCGACCGGGGAGCCGGGAAGGCCGGTGATCGTCGTGGCGGTGAAGACCGGCGCGGTGTTCACGACGCTCAGCGACGCTGTCTGCACGGTGGTCGATTTGCCGTCGTCGTCGGAGAGGGTGAGGCTGACGACATACGTTCCCTTCGTCGGGGCGATGAACGAGAAGGTGCTGCCGGTGGTGGGGGTGCTCGAGGAGAGTGTGAACGGCTGCCCGTTTCGCGTCACGCTCCAGAGATAGCTGAGAATGTCGGCCGCTCCGCCGGGGGTGACGGCCGCGGAGAGCGTGAGCGTGCTCCCTTCGCCGATCGATCCGGTCGGGGCGCCGAGGATCGTGGCGGTGGGGGCCAGTTGGGTGACGGTGATCGTCTCGGAGCGGCTGACGAGCGTGTTGTTTTCATCCCGCCCGGAGAAGGTGACGGTGTAGGTGCCACCATCGGTGGGGGCGAAGGAAATGGTGGGCTGTGTGCCGCCGGCCACGACGGTGGCGTTGCTGGAAACGCTCCAAGCGAGCTGGCTGAACGAGGCTCCGGGCACGCCCGGCTTGGTGAGAGAGCCGGTGAGGGAGAGCGTCTGCTGTTCGGTGATCGTGTTGTTGGTGGGCAGGCCGCCGATCGCCACGGTGGGAGTGCCCTTGGCGACGACGACGGGGAACGTCTTCACGGCGGTCTGGCCGTCGTTGTCGGTGACGGTCACCTCGACGGTGTAGCTGCCATCCTCCGGGAACGTGAGGTTGCTCGTGAGCGCGCCACGGGGAGCGGTGAAGCTGGTTGAATTGGCTGTGGTGAAATTGAGCGGGCGGGTGGCTCCCAGCCACCAGCGCACGTCGACCTGCCAGAGCGACCCGTCGGTCGATGTGCCATCGAACTCGGGCCCGGTGAACGTGCCGAGCGCGAGAGACTTGGCCGTTCCCTCGACGAATCCTGCCTGCGTGGGGGAAGGATCGGCGGTGAAGGAGGGGGCGACAAACTGCACGACGATCGTGTTGCTGTCGCTATAGCCGGAGCCCTGAGGGGCTGCGGTGGCGGTGTAGCTCCAGCGGTCGGTGCCGTAAGCGGCGACACTGCCGCTGGGAACGATCGTCTGGCCGCTGGAATCGACCCGCCGGGGCGCGTAGGTGGTGGTCTGGCTGGCGAGCGCTGCCGTGGTGGCGAGCGAGCGGACGGAGCCGGTGCCGTCGTTGAGCGTGGCGGTGCCCGACGCGGCGCTGCCAAAGAGCGATGTGGCAAACGAAACGGTCGTTCCCTCCTGGATGGAGAGCAGCTTGGAGGCTGTGCCGCCGGCGGTGGAGGCGGAGAGGCCGATGATCGGCTGATGGCCGATGTCGATGCCGCTGGCCAGAGACGTCTGCGGGAAGACCGGAGCGGTGGCTTCGGAGAAGGCGCCCAGCCCAAGGTTGTTCTGCGCCGCCAGACGGAAGCTGATGCCGAGACCGCCGGTGAGATTGGTAACGGCGGAGGAGAGCGGGCTGGTGGGAAGATTGGTGGCAAGCGTGGTCCAGGTCGAGCCACCGTCGAGCGACGATTGCAGCGTGTAGCCGGTTACGGTCGATCCGGTGAGCGTGGGGGCAGTCCAGGTGATCGTGGCGGTCGCACCGCTGATCGATGGCGTCACGCTGGTTGGGGCGGGGAAGAGCGCGGTGGTGAGCGTCGAGGCAGTAATCGTGGAACTGGAGGAGGCCACCGGAGCCACCACCAGGGCGGATGCGGCCGACCATTGACCGTTCATCGTCGTCTCGGCCGCCACACGCACCAGATAGCTGGTGCCGGCCGTCAGCGAGAGCGTGGCATAGCGTAGGTGCGAAACGCCGTCCTCCTTGGTGGTCCACGTCGCTCCGCCGTCGGCGGAGACGCTCAGCACGTAGTCGGGGATGGTAGCGATGCTCAAGTAACCTGAGGAGACGGGAACGGTCCAGGCCACCAAAACAGTTCCGCTGGTCGAGCCACCCAGCACCCGCACAGCGGTCGGGGCAGAGGCGGCCACGACAGTTGGCGTGGTGAGCGTGGTGGCTGTGGCGGCATAGGTGCCGGTCTTGCCTGCTGTGATGGCCGCCACCTGGAATTTGTAGGCCGTGCCGGCCCTCAGGCCGGCGATTGTGGCGGAGGTGGCAGTCGAGACTCCGTCGTTGAAGGTGGTCCAATTGGTACCGTTGTCAGTGGAAATCTGGATGGCGTAGTCGGTGATCGCCAGACCAATGGTGGAAGGGGCGGTCCAGGTGAGCTTGATCTGGCCCGGATTGGCAGTGTCGAGCGCGGCCGCGAGGGAGGTGGGGGCGACCGGGGTAAGCGAAAGATCGACGGAGCGGGGCTGCGACGTGGTGCCAAGGGCGGAGGAGGGAACCTCGGTGCGGATCGGCTGCGTGCCGGTGGAGACACCGGTGAACCGGTAATAGCCAGATGGATCGGTGATCGTGACCAGATCGGCAGCGTCGCGGGTGCCGTTACTGTTCTTGTCGATATAGACGACGACCCCGCCGAGGCCCGCTTCACCCGTGGTGCGAGTCCCATCGCCGCTGGTGTCGGCATAGATCGTCCCCTCCACTGCATAGGTGCCGACGAGCACGTTGAACCGCTGCGTTGTCGTGCGGCCGGCCTTGTCGAGCGGCGCGGCGATCAGGGTGGTCTTGTCGTAGGCAGTGACTGTGACGAGCGCTGTACCGGTGAAACCACTTTCGGTCGTGATGGTGAGGGCGGCCTTGGTGCCTGTCACCAAAATCTGTGCCATCACGGCAGGGCCGCTAGTACTATTCTCCGTTAACGGTGTGCCGGAGGAGGTGTAGTAGACGATGCCGTCGCGGTTGTCATCGCCGGTGAGGAGATAGTTGACCGCGTTGCCATCGGCGTCGGTGGTGGCGCCGAGCGTGACGGTCTGGCTGCCCCCTACCGCGACTGAAATAATCTGCGGCTGCGTCGATGGAGCCGCAAAAACTGGCTTGGAGGGATTGCTGTCGGCAAGGAAGCCGTCGACCGGATTGACCGAAACCGAATAGGCAACCGTGCTGCCGGCAGGGGTGAACGACGAGGTGGTGGTCGCCAGATCCTTGAGCTTGGCGTATTCGACAACTGTGGTGGTGAGATCGTCGCTGCCGGGGCGGACGCCCGGCTGGCCATCCTGCAGCGCCTTGGCGACCACATCGAGCGCCGCGTTGCCGAGCGGATTGCCACGCAGATCGGCATGGGCGAGCACAGGCAGCACAGCCTTCTGCAGTCGCAGGGCATCGGCCGAGAGCGTGCCGGCGCCGGTGGGATTGTTGAGCGTGACAGTGAGCGTGCCGGAGGAGGCGACTGTCACACTGCCGAGCGACTGCCAGGCGGCATCGCCATAGCTGCTGCCAGAGGGAGCAAACCGCTGGTCGATCGTGGCGATATTCTTGGGATCGACCAGATAGAGCACCTCCCCCGCCGCGAGCGTGTCGCGGGCCGAGATGGAGCGGAACGAACTGCCATTTCCGAGTTCCGCCCCGAGATTGAATGTGGCTGCCCGATCGGGCACGAGCGTGGCATAGATCTGCCCGGCGGGGAGCGAGCCGATCGTCGTCTGGCCGCCCGAGCCGCCGTAGGCCGATTGCGTGGCCCAGCCACCCTGCTTGAGCGCGGTGGAGAGGCCATCGACGCCGAATGTGGGATTGGCGAGGGCAGCGCCGGAGAGATTCACATAGAGCAGCAGATCGTAGCCGAGGTAATCGGCCCCGAAGAGGCCTGCTCCCTTGTCGAGCCGGACGAGCGCTGCCACGGCATTGGCCGGCTTGTTCTTTTCCAGCACCGCCGGGGTGAGGAGGTCAGACGCCTGCACGGCGACCACACTGCCCGCCTGGTTGTAGCGGGCGAGGATGCCAAACGCCTCCGCCGCCATCTTTGAGCTATTGGCCCCGCTGGTGGCCGCCAGCAGGCCGGAGAGCCTGGGCGTGCTGACATTGTTGCCAAGGAAGGGATTGGGGCTCAGCGCATCGGCCGGGGCAAGCGAGCTTTCGATCCGGCTGGAGCTGACGGCCAGCCCCTTGAGCGTGCTGGAGAGATCGGTGTTGGCCGCCACGATGAGCCGCCCCTCGCCGCCGGCATTGCCGAGGCTTGCCCCTCCCGCCACATTCACGCTGCTGGTGCCAAGGCTCACCGCCGAGCCAACCAGCTTGATCGTGCCCCCCGCTCCGCCGCCACCATCGCCGCCCAAGCCACCGGCGCCGCCCGTCCCGCCCGCGCCCCCGGTTCCGCCCGAGCCGCCAGCCCCGCCATCCTTGCGGTTGGGATCGGCGGCGGTGGAGGTGAGTTGGCCACCGGTCGCTTGCCCCGCCCCTTGGCTCGGCTGGAGCGCTGTGGCCAACGTGCCGCTGGTGAGACCTGCCTGCCCGGCTGCACCTGCTGCCGCCCAAGTGGTGCCGCTGCCGCTGACGACGATCCGCCCCTGCGCAATGATCTGGAACGCGCCACCGCCGGCCCCCGCCGCGCCGCCGAGGCCGCCGACGCCGCCTGCGGCCCCCGCTGCACCGACGCCACCGGCGGCACCCTGACCGCCCGGCTCGCCGAGGCCATTGCCGATCGCTGTGCCTCCCTGCCCGCCGCCGCCACCACCGCCGCCAGAGCCACCGCTGCCGCCTCCTTGGCCGCCGCCGCCGCCCTGACCGCCGCCTCCTGCGGCACCGCCCGAGAGAGAGCCGGAAATCCAGCCGATGTTGAGGCCGCCGGCGCCGTCGGCCCCGCCGAGGCCCGCGCCGCCAATGCCGCCAGCCTTGCCCCCAGTCGCCCCGCCTGCGGCGAGGGCGCTGGCGGCTACCGCGCCGCTCCTGTCAGCCTGACCCCCGGCGGCACCAGTGCCCGCTGTGCCGGCTGAGCCACCGAGACCGGCCCCTGAGCCTGCCTGCCCGGCGCCTGAGCCGCCGGCGTAGGTTTGACTCGTGGCCACGCCGAAGCCGCTGGTTCCCGCGGCGCCGGGAACGCCCGACTGAGGGGCGCTCGAACCGGTGGTGGGGGCGGCCTGGCCGATCGAGCCATTGCCACCATTGCTGCCAGCGGCACCAGCAGGAAGCGCCCGGTAGAGATTGCTCTTGGGGATCTCCGTCGAACCGAAGCCGGGGCCGGCCCACTTCAGGCTGAACGCATCTGCCCCCTCCCATTCGTAGTAGCGGACGACAATCTTGTGGAAACCGGCACTGAGCGATTTTGGATCGCTCGGCTTGTCGATCCAGCCATGAAGATTGTCGTTGTTGATGACGAGCGCATCATCGATCCAGAGCTTTGAGCCGTCGTCTGAAGCGAGATTGAATGTATACGTGCCGGCGGTATCAACCCGCAGATAGCCCGACTGCTCAATGGCAAAGTGATCCCCCTTGAAAGACTTCTGCAACGGCACCCAGGTGCCGGTGTCCCACTTGGCCACCGAGCCGGAGTAGAGGACGAAATTGCCGTCGTCCTGCAGATTGAGCGTTGTGCCGATGTAGGGGAGGGTCGACCACCTCCCGGAGGTGCTGGAATAACTGCGATAGGTGAAATTGAATTTGTAGTTGTTGTCGCCAACGAGCGCCATTGAGCCGTCAGCGCGGAATTCAAACCGCACGCCGGTGCGGCCGGCGGTGTTGGAGGCCCACAGCGCTGTCTCGGCGCCACTGGGCTGCTTCCAGTAGAGCACCAGATTGCCGTCATGCTGCATTGTGAGCCGCATGTGGCGGTGGAGCGAATAGAGCGACTGCCCGGCGTAGAGCGTTTGCCCGCGGGTGAGTTGCCAATTGCCGTCGGCTACAAAGCCGAATGTGTCGCGCTGTTCGGTGCGGCCGAACGTGGAGCTGTTCCAGGCGGCATCGACGCTGCTGCCGTTGGTGACATTCCAGCGGAACGTGCTGGTGACGCCGTCGCCGGCGGGGAGGCTGGCATTGCCCCCCGTGCCGCCGGAGCCGACAGTTGTTTGGGCTGTGGCGCCGGCGCCGCCGGTTCCCCCTCCGCCTGCCGTCGCCGCGCCGGCAGTGCCGCCACCGGCGCCGGCCACCGAGGCCGTCCAGCTGGAGAGCGTGCCGGTGGCGTCGGTCGTTTGGGTGAGCACGGCCGGGATGGCTGAGGCATCGAACGTGACATTACTGCCGACATTGACGTCGTTGCCCACACGGAGCGAGAGCGGCGTGTCACCCACGACCCTGATCGTGGTGCCGTTGGGGATCGTGAGATCCCCCAGCACATAGACGTCCCAGATGCCGGAAACAAACTCAGAGCGGAAGGGGACGCCGAAGATTTTGGTCGTGTCGTTATCGCCATCGCCGTCGATGGTGATGAGCTGGGTAACGGGATTGGTGGCGGGATTGTAAGTGGTTCTGATCGTCACCGTCAGCTGCTGCGTGCTGATCGGGGCAGCGTCGGTGAAGGAACTGTTGAGGATGGCGGCGGAGCCGAGGTTTTGCTTGAGCGGCTTGTCGGTGTTCTCCACGAGATTCCAGCCGTAGCCGGCGCTGGTGGTGCGGCCCGGATCGGCCGTCCAGGTGGCGAGCAGGTCGTAGGTGCCGGGGGTGAGGTTGGCAAATGTGTAGGCGGCCGAGGCGGAGGTGGTCTGCCCCGCGACGCCGGGGGGAAGCAGGTTTGCAGTGCCGCCGAAGCCGCTGGCCTCCTGAATCCAGGGGTTGCCGGTGCCCGCATTGAGCGCGGGATCGTCGTTGATCATCTGGCCGAGCAGCGGATCGATAGAGCTGATGGCGTTGGACCGCAGCACGAGCGTGGTGAGGCTGGTGAGCGCCGCCAGCGGTCGCACATCCTGCACGTTGGCCGCCACAAGGCTCAGGCTCCGCAGCGTGCTGAGCCCTGCCAGCGGGGAGAGATCGAGCGCCGCCGCGGGCGTGGCAAGCGTTTGCCGATCGAGGCTGAGCGTCTGCAGATTGCTGAGATTCTGGAGCGCGATAATGCCAGCGCTTGCGAGCTTGTTGTCGTCGGCGGAGAGGGCCTTGAGGCTGGAGAGCAGGGCGAGGGGATCGAGCGAGCTGATCTGGTTGGCATCGAGCGAGAGGTATTCAAGGGACCTGGGGCCGAGCCGGCTGCCGGCATCGCGCAGGTCGGCCGAGGTGGCGGGGGCGAGCGCGGCGATGGAGGTGAGGGAGTTACGGGAGAGATCGAGCCAGCGCAGATTGACCGCATATTCAAGGCCGCCGAGATTCGATATCCCGCGGTTGCTGGCATCGAGGCCGGTGAGCGTGGCGAGGTCGCTGGCCATGATCGGCCGGGCGAGGAGGGGGGAGGAGTCGTAGCGGGTGGTGACGCCGATATTGAGAGCGGTGGCTATCGCCAGCCGCAGGCCCTTGTCGGCGATCACGATCTCGCGGTCGAGTCGGCCCGCCTTGGTGGTGGCGACCGATTCGCTGGCGGGGGGCGCCTGCCGTGAGGCCACCTCGGAGGTGATCGC
>CAISJI010000186.1 GCA_903885565.1 uncultured Planctomycetaceae bacterium | reverse complement strand
TGGCATCGGCGCGGGTCTGATTCCGGGAGGCAAGGTCGGGCTCAAGGGACTCACGCGAATCGGTGGTGCTGCCGTGAGGTCGGCGGATGAAGTGGCGGATGTGGCGCGAGGTGCGGCACGGGCGGCGGGCAGCGTTGACAACGCCGCGGCGGCGGGGAAGAATGCGATTCAGCAGGCTCTCAACACGCCGGGAGGGCTTGGTCTTAAAGATATCATCAAGCAAGCCAGCGGTTTGAGTCCCGGAAAAGCCGGTGATTATTTCGGATGGGTTGGCCGCGGCGTAACCAAGAGCGCGAAAGACTTCACCAAAGCCGACCTAGTCAAGAACGGCTTCACAAAAGATGCGTTGGAGAAAATGGCGGAAGCGTATGAGGCAATCGCCAAAATGTCTTCTTTGACAGGAAATATTAATCCGAGTGCTACGAGTCGGGCAGCACAGCTTCGTGAGATTCTCAAAGAACTGTTCTAATTTAAGGATGACGTGATGCCAGCAGCGAAAATAGCAATATGCAATCGGACATCGCATTCAATGCACTTTCATATTGAGCCGAATTGTACCCAGTTTGAGCTTGAGCCGGGCAAATCATTGGAGGTGTCTGGGACATACGATGTCGAGCCGATATCAATTCAGTATTCAGATGATGCAGAATATGGGATGTTCGGATCAATTTTTCCCGGAGACGGTAGCGTCTTAGTGAAGATTGATGGGCTCAACGCAGTTATTGAGTGACCGCAGCCCCACTACCCAAAGCTTAAGGCCAACGCTACGCGGATCGTCGGGGCGCTGGTGGTGGCCATGGGAATCGTCTGCGCGGTTCCTGCCGCCGGATCTGAAGAGATGCCCTCGACAATGTCAGCCGGGCCTTCGCAGGCCGGGCAGCCCCTTGGAAACGTGACAGCCGGCAATGGCTTTCTGCCGGCCACCGGCCGTGGGATCTTAGCTGGGAATGGGGCTGGGGACGCAACGAAAACCGGAGACGAGTCTGCACAGCAGTCACCCTCGGAATTTGGGATCCGCGACGCCGCTTCGATCGGGGCGGGGCTTTTGCCGGTGGTCGGCTCGGTTCTATCGCTCGTTGAGTTTGTCACCGCCTACGACTCCGTCGCCGACAGACCGTCTGACCGATTTGTTGCCGCCGCTGGCATCGGCGCGGGTCTGATTCCGGGAGGCAAGGTCGGGCTCAAGGGACTCACGCGAATCGGTGGTGCTGCCGTGAGGTCGGCGGATGAAGTGGCGGATGTGGCGCGAGGTGCGGCACGGGCGGTTGGGAACACGGGATTAGGCAATCCATTCAAGGGAAAGACTCCTGCCCAAATTGATGAAATGTTCAAAGCCAAGGGCTTTGAACCACGGGGACCCCGATCCTCTCAACGGTAAGGGCGGATATGTGAATCCAAAAACCGGGCGTTCATACCACATTGATGAAGCGAACAGCTTTGGCGAATCACCTCATGTGGATGTCAATCGCCTCAAGACATATGACGGTTCGTTCGAGAAGAAGAAATACCTTACAGGAGAATGACGATGCTTCTTACCCTAGAAATCAAAGATGGAGCGAAACCATCCGAAGCAGAAGCGGCACTTTGTTTCGATGATGAGGGCTTAGACTTTTTGATAGAGAAACTGACCCGATTACGGGGAAAGCAAGATCATGAACATCTCATGACTCCCTCTTGGGCAGGAAGTGAGCTAACGGAGGTCAAACAAGGCGGGGCGGAATATGGGCTCATCAACCATCTTCGTTTGGTGAAACTACACCGCTAACAGGCCGTGGATAAAGTCATGGATCGCTGGATGCGATGCCCGTCGACCGTGGAAAACCCCAGCTTTTCCATCGGGCGACCGAGTCGACTATCGTCAATCCAGAGGTGCAAGGAGGAATTTTCTCACGGGCCATGAGCGCGACGGGCTACGCGGGCTTGAGCGGCAAGGGATAGTTTTGGTCCGCCGGCCTTGGGGAGTGAGGATGTGGAGAAAGCTGGTGAGGATCCGCTCACAAGTCTGATCGGCAAGCATCAGCACCCGAGGTGGCAGCCCGGGGTCGATCGAATCGAACTTCACTCGAATATCTGGCTGTCTGTGGAAAAAGCCATCCACGGCCCGGCCGGTGGCAGGCCCCACCGGCTGAAGTTCAGATGGGCCGCTTTTTTCACCCGCTGTTTTCACCCTCCGCAAGCCTGTTCTCTGTGCAAAAAAGCCTCTCTCGCGTATTCCGCTTGACCAGCCGATTGCCCGGAGGGCCCCGGCCGGAGTACGATCTGAGCGACGTTTCTGGTCTGTCCACGGCTCCCCACTTTGGCTGAGCCCCCTTTCGCGAGGCATCCATGCTCCACGCTCCCCTGCGTTTGTTCCGCGTTCATTCGATCGCTCTGCTGGCCGTCGCCGTGGTAGCTGCCCTGCTCCCCGTAAGCCGCGCCGCAGCGCAGGGCACCGTGGTGGACGCGATTGAAGCGCCCGGGGCCCAGGCCGCCATCGACGGCGTGCCGGAGGTGCCGCCACTGCCGGAAGGAGGCACTCCCGCAGAGCTCCTCGCGTTCATCGCCGAACTCAAGCAGAAGAACTTCAAGCCCCGTTCCCGCGAGGAAATGATGGGCTACGTGCGCAGCGTGGCCACTGTCTCCACTGAGGCCGCCAACCGCATCCTCAAGATGGTCAAGCCGACCGACAAGAGCTACACCGATGCCGCCAAGCTCAAGCTGGAAAGCCTGACGATGCTCGGCCGCCTCGGCAACGAGAATGCAGCCGGCGAAATGGGAGAGTTTGCCGCCACGCTGATCGACAGCCCTGATACGGATTTGGCCAAGGAGGCCCGGCGCCTGGTGATCGTGGCCGATGCCCAGCAACTCTTTTCCCCACCCAAGGCAGGCACGGCTCCCGCGGCAGCCGAGGTGAGTCAGAAGGCGGCGGCGCTGGTGAAGAAAATCACCACGACGCTCGAAGCCGATCCGAGCGACAGCCTGACCGCCGGCTTGGCGATGCAGGTTGCCAATGCCTTGGAGCATCTCCCCGGGGCTGAGAATGCCGCCCGCGATGCCTACACCTCCTTCATTCCTGTGTTTGCCAAGAGCGAAAATCCCCAGGTGAAGGGGATGAGCGAAAACTTTGCCGGCATCCTGCGGCGGCTGGAGCTCCCGGGCCAACCGATGGAGATCAACGGCACGCTGCTCAGCGGAGTAAAATTCGACCAGAAGACGCTCGCCGGCAAGGTGGTGCTGGTTGATTTCTGGGCCACCTGGTGCGGCCCCTGCGTGCAGGAACTGCCCAACGTTCTGGAACAGTACACCAAATACCACGCCAAGGGCTTTGAGGTGGTGGGCGTGAGCCTCGACGAAGATCGAGCGACGCTGGAGAAGTTCGTCGCCGACAACAAGCTCCCCTGGCCGATCCTGTTTGAGAAGTCTGAGGGAGAGGGCTGGAAGCATCCGCTGGCCACCTACTACGGCATCAGCGGTATTCCGACCGTCATCCTCATCGGCCGCGATGGAAAGGTCTTGTCTCTCGATGCCCGCGGCGAGAAGCTGGGCGAGCAGCTCGACAAGCTCTTCAGCGACGGCGGCTGATGTTGCAGCTGGCGGCAGGCTGACATCATTTCCAATTCCTCGGGAGCGGCCACGGGCCAACAGCGTGGATACTCGCAGCGTCGTTTCCAAACGGGCTGGTGCCTTTGATTCCTCCGGCATCCGCAAGGCCTTCGATCTGGCCGCCAAGCTCGAGAATCCGATCAATCTCGCCATCGGCCAGCCCGACTTTGCCATGCCGGCCGAGGCCCGGGAGGCGGCCAAGGCGGCGATTGACGCCGGCAAAAATGGCTACACGCCCACGCAGGGCATTCCGGCCCTGCGTGACCGGCTCGAGGCCGAGGTGCGGCAGGAACTTGGCCAGCCGGGCCGATCGCTCTGCGTGACGAGCGGCTCCAGCGGCGCCCTCGTGCTGGCGCTGATGGCGCTGATCGATCCGGGCGACGAGGTGATTCTCTTCGAGCCGGCGTTCGTGATGTATCGGCCGCTGGTGGAGTTTTTGGGGGGACGCTGCATCATTGTCGACACCTCCCCGACGTTTCGCATCGACGTCGATCAGGTGGCGGCTGCGATCACGCCGCGCTGCCGGGTGATGCTCCTCAACACGCCAGCCAATCCGACCGGGATCGTGGCGCCAGAGGAAACGGTGCGGGCGCTGGCCCGGCTGGCACAGCAGCGCGGCGTCACGCTGATCAGCGACGAACTCTATCGCTCCTACTGCTACGACGAACCGTTCCACTCGCCCGCTGCGCACAGCGAATCGGTCGTGGTGATCGACGGCTTTTCCAAGTCGCATGCCATGACCGGCTGGCGCGTTGGCTGGGTGCACGGCCCCAAGCCGATCATCGATGCCTGCACCATGCTGCAGCAATACACATTCGTCTGCGCGCCGCAGGTGGGCCAGTGGGGAGCGATTGCGGCGCTCGACTGCTCCATGGCCGGCCCCCTGGCAGAATGCCGGCGCAAGCGCGACAAGCTCATGGCCGGCCTGCGCGGGCTCTATGCCTTTGTGCCACCGGGGGGCGCGTTTTATCTCTATCCAGAAGCCCCCGGCGGATCGGGCCGGGCCTTTGCCGAGCGGGCTGTTCAGGAGGAGAAGCTGATCGTGGTGCCGGGCAGCGTGTTTGGCTCTGCCGACACCCACTTTCGGATCGCCTACACCGTCACCGACCAGATGCTCGACCGGGGCATTGCGGCCCTCCAACGGCTGGCCCGTTCCGCTGGCTGATTGGGCCAACGCGTGGAGGCTGAGGGGCGAACGAAGCGAACACAGCGTGTGACGGAGGCGGAGGGATCGGCGAACGCTTGAGGAGCACCGATCGGCTGCGGCCAAGTGACGAAACCTGCGCCGTCACGCAGCCGATGCGCCACGGAAGTCGAAGTCGCTTCAGGTCCGGGACTGCCCATACCCGACGCCTGCCGTTCGCTGCGGCCCTCCAGGGCCTTTCGCTCACTCGAAAGTCGGCTGCGCTTCGCCTTCCATGGCTCCGCTGGCCGCCTACGCCGGCTCCTGGGGCACGGGCAGCCCCTCCCCGAACATCGATCAAAAAGGATGACGGAGGCGGAGGGATCGGCGAACGCTCGAGGAGCGCTAGCGACGAGACTTTTGCCGTCCCGCAGCCGGTGCGCCGCAGAGGTCGAATGCGCCTCGCTTCCCAGCCCGCTTACGCGCTCTTGTGGCGGGTTTCCCGACGCGGCACAACCGGATCGATGTGATCGACGTTGCGTTCGGTGATCACGTAGGAACTGCCGGCATTTTCGGGCAGGTCAAACATCACATCGAGCATCACATCCTCGATGATCGACCGCAGGCCACGGGCGCCGGTTTCTTTCCGGCGGGCCCGGCGGGAGATCGCCACCAGCGCCTCGTCGGTGAATTCCAGCTGGCAGTTCTCCATGCCGAAGAGCTTCTGATACTGCTTCACAAGGGCGTTCTTCGGATCCTTCAGCACCCGCACCAAGGCCTGCTCATCGAGCGGCTTGAGCGAGGAGATCACCGGCAGCCGGCCGACGAGTTCGGGGATCAGCCCAAACTCCAAAATATCGTCCGAATCGACCTGCGGCAGCAGTTCCGCCAGATCGGCATCCCCCTTGAATCCTGTCGGCTGGCCAAAACCGATCGTGCGCTTGCCGAGACGGCGGGCGATGATTTTGTCGATCCCCACAAAGGTCCCGCCGCAGATAAACAGGATGTTGGAGGTGTCGATCTGGATGTACTGCTGCTCGGGGTGCTTGCGGCCTCCCTGCGGCGGAACATTCGCCACGGTGCCCTCGAGCATCTTGAGCAGGGCCTGCTGCACGCCCTCCCCCGAGACGTCGCGGGTGATCGAGACGTTTTGACTCGTCTTGCCGATCTTGTCGATCTCGTCGATGTAGAGCACGCCACGCTGGGCGGCCTCGATATCAAAATCGGCGGCGTTGAGCAGTTTGAGGAGGAGGTTTTCCACATCTTCGCCCACATAGCCCGCTTCGGTCAGCGTGGTGGCATCGCCGATGGCAAATGGCACATTGAGCACCCGGGCAAGCGTGCGGGCCAGCAGCGTTTTGCCACAGCCGGTTGGCCCCAAAAGCAGAATGTTCGACTTCTCCACCTCGACGTCCGAGGCCTCGCTCCCGAGCGTCAACCGCTTGTAGTGGCTATGGACGGCGACGGCCAACACCCGCTTGGCGTGCTCCTGGCCGATCACATATTCGTCGAGATGCCCCACGATTTCCCGCGGCGACGGGATCGATGTGAACAGTTGCTTATTGCTGCCGCGGCGCCGTTTTTCCTGATCCAGAATCGACTGGCACAGCTCGATGCACTCGCCGCAGATGTAGACATCACCGGGGCCCTCGACCAGCGGCCCGACGTCGCGGTAGCTCTTGCGACAAAAAGAACAAAAGGCGTTCTTTTTCGTCGTGCCCCCAGCATTGCGGCGGCCGAGGCTGTTGACGTCCTTCCCTGATGGCATGTCGATGGTCCCTTATAGCTCTTGATTGGCTGAATTGGATTGGAACGAGGAAGTGAATGGTGGCCGCAGCAAAGCCTGATGTGTGATCAACCAGTGTTCGGCGGGAGTTCTGGGAAGAGCCCCGGGGCATTGGAAGGGAGTGGTGGCTGAACAGTCCCCGGGGAGGTCTCCTTGGGGGGCTCCACGGCTGTTCTTATTTTTCGGTATTCCTCCTCGCTGAGCACACCCTTGTCCCGCAGATTTTTGTAGCCGGCAAGGGCACTTTCCCAATCGCCACGACCGGAACCATCCAGCTCGTCTGCCCCGCGCATCCAGGCGCGGATCATTACGATTGCACCGATGCCGATCCCCACAAACAGACAGAGCGCCAAGGTGCTGAGCAGAAACGCTTGCACAGGACGCCCACCTGAATTGGGAATGGATGAAGGGGGTGTGGTGCGACACACCATCTGCGTGTCAAACGGCCAAAGGACCACAGATTATGGCAGGTAGGAGCGCGTGGGGTCTAGAATGATTTCGGCCTTCACGCAGCGGAAAACAGCCCCGATCTACCCCGCCGACGGGGCAGTTTGCGGCCATTTCGGCCGACGGAACCACACCCAACGTCAGCTTTTTTGATCGCGCCGGCCCCCGAATCCAACCGCCTCCACACCCGGTTCGGCCCCGCTGCCAGGCGGCACCTCTTCCTGCCTATCCACCCCAGACTTCCGATTTTGGGTGCCTGCCGGCCTTCCGCTTGCGT
Organism: uncultured Planctomycetaceae bacterium; assembly: GCA_903885565.1. Lineage (GTDB taxonomy): Bacteria > Planctomycetota > Planctomycetia > Pirellulales > UBA1268 > CAISJI01. Next base: position 10,058 of record CAISJI010000186.1, on the reverse strand, counting down.
TCCTGAGGAGCGAACCAGAAAAAACGCGACTTTGCCGACTGCAACGGTCGATCCTCACAGGTATGGCTGTGCACGCACCTCCTTCGGTTCCCCTACCCTCAGTCAGGGCTTCGCTCCTGCGGCGGCGCTCCGCTGCAGCCCTGCTGGGTTGCGTGGTCGCGGCAGGAGCGGCGCTGGGAATCGCTCGGGGGGCAGAGCCGGCTGTGGCAAAGGTGCCCGAACTGGTGCGCACCAAGCAACAGGTGTTTTCGATTCCCTTCCGCCTGGCTCCGCCGCAAACGGCCGATCAGGCACCCCAGCGCGTGCTGCTGAATGTCTCGAAGGATCTGGGGGGAACGTGGGAACCGGCCGGGGAAGCTGCCCCAGCTGCAGGATCGATCACCTATCGGGCAGGGGCCGATGGTGAATACTGGTTCCGGTTGCGTTCCATCGACGGCAAGGGACGCACCCGCGGTGGCGAAGGGCCAGATGTCCGCGTGCTGGTCGATGCAGCCGGCCCCAGGATCGCGGCCCGGGTGTGGCGCGGTGGCGACGGCGAGATCATCTGTCGATATGCAGCGATCGACGACTCCCTGAAGATGGACACTCTGGAATTCGAATATCACGGCAAGGCCGATCAGGGCTGGAAGAAGATCGCCGCCGAGGGAATCCTCTCCCGGGAGTCACCTGCCCACATGGTGGGCGAGGAGATCTGGTGGGCCGGAGAGCAGGTGGAGTCGATGCAGGTTCGCATCGCCATCACCGATGCCGCCGGGAACCGCTCCACGAAACAATTCACGATGGAACCGACCGATCCGGGTGTGGATCAGGCGGGATTGGCACGCGAACTGGGAGTTCCGCCCCTGCCCGGAGAAGTCCCGTCGCAGGCTGCCGCACAAACCAGCCCGCCCCCCGCCCCTGCAGCCCCGCCCCCCCCGCGGGCTGGCGTCAGTGCCCTGCCGGTCTCCACGGCGCCAGACGCTGCCGGCCGCGGCTGGCCTGCGGAATCGGTTGCCGCCTTCTCTGCCGACCAGCAGGCGCCCAGCCAGGCATCGACCTCCAGTGTGCTCATCCCTCCGAGCGGGCCGTCCGACTCCGCGCCGCCGGCGGCCGCACCGGGCATCGAAGCGGCGGCACCCGCCCCTTCCACGCCGCAAGCGCCGAGCGAATACCGGGGCAAACCGCTGCAATTGGTCCGCTCGCGCCGGTTTGCCTGGGACTATGAAATGCAGGCCGATCGCCCCGATACCGGACCGCTGCGGGTCGAACTGTGGAGCACGCGGGATGGCGGCGTCACCTGGCAGCGCAGCGCCGTCGACGACGACGCCACCTCGCCCATAGACGTCACGCTTCCCGCCTCCGGCCTGTATGGATTCCGTCTGGAAATCGTAGCCGATCAGTCGACCAGCGGCGGTGGTCCCCGGCCCGGCGATGTGCCGGAAGGCTGGATCGGCGTCGATGACGAGCCGCCGCAGGTGGAAGTCGTTCAGGCGATGCGGGCCCCCACCGGCGAGGCCGCTGGGGTGATCATCCGCTACGCGGCCCGCGATCAGTTGCTCGTGCCGCGCAGCCTCAAGCTGCTCTATTCGCCGAGCGTCGATGGGCCATGGGCGACGATCACAGAGGGCCTCGAGCCCCAGGGTGAATACCGTTGGCAGCCCGATCGCACGGCGCCGTCCAAGGTGTTCATCCGGGCGGAGGCCACCGATGCCGCCGGCAACATCGGCCGGGGCACGACGCCCGCCGAGGTGGTGATCTCGGCGACCCGCGTGGTGGGGAAGCTCGGCGGCATCAAAGCGCTGCCGTAGCAGGCTGTGGGAACCGCTGGAATTCCATCGCCCCCCAAACAAGGCGGCACACCAGACCGCCTGCTAAACTTCGGTCGCGGCCATTCCCTGCCGTTTCCGGAGATTCCCTGTGCCCGCAGCCAGTTCCGCCCTTGAGATCCTGCTGAAGCCCGCGGCCTGGACGGTTGGCGAGCCCTCCATGATCGTGCTGGCGGGGGACGAACCGTTGCTCGCCTGGCACATGCTCGCCCTGCTGCGCGACCGGCTCTGCCCCGACGAGGCCGATCGCAGTTGGGCCTGGCGCGAGTTCGATGGCACCGCGGTGACCGACCCGCGCGATGTGTTCGACGAAGCCGCCACGGTGCCGCTGTTTGCCAGCGCCACCCGCGTGGCAGTCGTGCGGGGTGCCGATCCGTTTGTCACCACGGCGCGGGTGCCGCTGGAAAATCTGGCTTCTGCTCCGCGGGGTTCACGGGGGCTGGTCGTGTTGGATGTGAAGACCTTTCCAGCCACCACGCGGCTGGCCAAGGCGGTCGCCAAGCATGGCTTGGTTGTGGAAACCACAGTGCCGCCGCGGGCGAATCTGGCCGAGTGGGTGCGGCAGTGGGCTCAGGTTCACCACGGCTGCCTGCTCGCGGCAGCCACCGCCCAGCGGCTGGTGGAACGACTCGGCTCCGATCTGGGACAGATCGATCAGGCGGTGGCCCGGCTCGCCGCCGCCACCGCGCCGGGGGCCGCAGCGAAACCGATTCCCCCTGAGGCGGTCGATCATGTTGCCGGCAGTTCGCAGGAACGCACAGCCTGGAGCATGATCGATGCCGCCTCCGGCGGGGATGCCCGGACGGCGATCGGCCAACTGGCGGAACTTCTCGACGCGGGGGAGAATCCGATCGCTTTGAATGCTCAGGCGGCCGCCGTTCTCAAGCGGCTCTCCACGGCCGCCAGGCTCCTGGCCCTGCCAGCGCAGGGGGGCCGGCCGGCCGGGTTTGACGAGGCGCTCCGGCAGGCTGGCGTAGCCGCCTGGCCGAAGGCGCTCTTGTCCGCCCGCGAGGCCCTGCTGCAACTGGGGAGCCGCCGGGCGAGGCAGTTGCCGCTGTGGCTGCTGGAAATCGATCGGGCTCTGAAGGGGGATGCTTCCCGGGGTCTGCGCGCCAGGCTGGCTCTGGAGCGATTGTTCTGCAAGATGGTGCGTCAGGCTCCGCGGGATGGCCGACCGGCCGGACCCGCGCCTGGAGGCCCCGCTTCTGGAGGCGCACGTCCGCGCCAAACGAACCGAACGTGAGCCGTCCGGAGGGGACTGGCTCCCATTCGTTTGACCAGCAGACACTCACGAGGAATCACGTGCAGACCACAGACTCAAAGACCACCCGCGATGTGTGGGAAAACCCGCTGGCAACCCGGTATGCCTCGGCGGAAATGACCAGCCTCTGGAGCGATCGCCATCGCTACCGGCTGTGGCGTCAGGCCTGGCTGGCTCTGGCGGAGGCGGAGGCGGAGCTGGGCCTGCCGATCTCGGCGGAGCAGATCGCCGAACTCCGCGCCCATCTGGAGCCGATCGATTTCGTGAAGGCGGCCGCCTACGAGAAGCAGATGCGGCACGACGTTTTCGCCCACCTGCACACCTATGGCGATGCCTGCCCCAAGGCCCGGCCGATCCTCCATCTGGGGGCCACGAGTGCGTTTGTCACCGACAACACCGATCTGATGATGATGCGCGACAGCCTCGATCTGATCGCTGCCCGACTGGCAGTGGTGATCGAGGCCCTCGCCGCCAAGGCATTGGAGACCCGCGGCATCGTCTGCCTCGGCCTCACCCACCTGCAGCCGGCCCAGCCCACCACCATCGGCAAGCGCATCTGCCTCTGGATCCACGATCTGCTCCTTGATCTGGAGGAGATCACGCTCCGTCGCGACAGGCTCCGCGCCCGTGGGGCCAAGGGCACCACCGGCACACAGGCCAGCTTCCTGGAGCTCTTCAATGGCGACCACGCCAAGGTGCGTGCTCTCGACGAACTGGTGTCGCAGAAGCTGGGGTTCTCCGCCTCGTATGCCGTCACCGGCCAAACCTACACCCGCAAGATCGATGCGCAGGTGGTGGGGGCTCTGGCGGGCGTGGGCGAAACAACCCATAAGGCGGGCAACGACCTGCGTTTGAGCGCCGCCTCGGGGGAGCTTGAAGAGCCGTTCGAACAGGATCAGGTGGGATCCTCGGCGATGCCCTACAAGCGCAACCCCATGCGCAGCGAACGGATGTGCGGGCTGGCCCGGTTTGTGATGGGGCTGTCGGCCACGGCCGGACAGACCGCGGCAGTGCAGTGGTTTGAACGCACGCTCGACGACTCCGCTCCAAGGCGCCTGGTACTGCCGCAGGCGTTCCTCGCCACCGATGCCCAACTGGTGCTGTTTGCCAATATCGCCGGTGGGCTGGTGGTGCTCCCCGGTGCCATCCGCCGCAATCTGGAGAACCAGCTCCCCTTCCTCGCCAGCGAGCGGATTCTGATGGCCGCCAGCAAAGCGGGTGGCGATCGACAGACGCTCCACGAGGCGCTGCGCCGCCACAGCCACGCCGCCACGGCGGGCATCCGGGAGGGCCGTTCCAACGATCTGGCCGACCGGCTCGCCGCCGACCCGCTCTTTGCCGGCATCGACATGGCCCAGGCGATGGAGCCGCAGGGGTTGGCAGGTCGGGCAGCGGCTCAGGTGGAGGAGTTCATCGCCGGTCCGGTGAAGAGCATGCTCGCGGCCCATCCCCGCCGGGCGGTGCTCTCGGCCCTGCGCGTGTAGCGGTGGCTACACCCGATCCTGGTGCCGCGATTTGCTCCGGGTGCCCCGGCACTGGGCGCACATCCCACTGATGATCAGGCGGTGGCTCTGGGCGCGGAACTGATGCTGGGCAGCGACGGCATCGCGAATCCGCACCAGTTCGTCGCTGGAGAACTCGATCAGCGACTGGCAGGAGGTGCAGTGGAGGTGGTCGTGCTGCGGATACCCGTAGTCGTGTTCATAGACCGAACGGCCGCCGAGCACCATCTTCTTGAGGAGTCCGGCATCGACCATCTCCGTGAGCGTGCGGTAGACGGTCGGCCGGCTGGCCTGAGCCCCTTCGGGGGTTTTTCGCAGGTCGGTGAGCAGCTGCTCGGCGTCGAAGTGCTCGTGGTGGCCGACGACATGCTCCACGATCATGCGCCGCTGCCGCGTGATGCGTTTGCCGCGTGTCTGGAGAAACTCCTCGAACCGCTCGCGCGGCGTCATCGCCACCACGGCCTCGCCGAGCGAGAAGTCTGCCGGAACTCCCATCGATCCTCCTCATCAGTACGTGAGACGTCTGACAGGTAGTTTAGCTTGCTATGGGAAAAATCATCCCGCTCCCCAAAAACAAGCCTGCCCGACCGCACAGGCGTGCGGTCGGGCAGTGATTGACGGTTTTTCGTTCGCGGCCAGAGGCTCTGTTCAACCGAGGCGGTCGAGCAGCCGCTCCATGGCGAGGTCGAGCTTTTCGGGAGTCTCGTAGGTGCCTTCCGCGATGGCCGTCCGGATGGCCTGCACGCGATCAAAGCGGATCTCGCCAGCCGACTCCGCAGACCGTACAGCATCGACCGACAGGGTGACGGAGTCGTGCACTTCGCCCACGCCCTGACCAGCCACGCCCCGGCCGGCAGAGGCCTTTGCAGCAGCCACTTCCTGCACGTTGCCGGCAGACTTCACGGCATTGGCGGCCCCACTCCCAAACGCTGATGTGATACCCCAAATGTTCATGATTGCACTCCTTGCAGGACAGTGTTTTGAATCCCTTCCCCCCGGCACCCACGCTTCTACGCGTAAGCAGACCCAAGGGTTCGTTTCATTTCGGGAATTCGTATCTGCCTGTTCGTTCCTAGTATTGCCCCGCTTCCGCGTTCTGGCGACACCAGTCGCCAGACTGCTTCCGGACAGGTCGCCCTACCGGTTCACCGCATCCGAACTATTCGTATCGGCCAGACGGCTTTCATAACTTCACAAAAAAATTGTACCGCTGAAATCCCGCCACTAGCCTCCCGCCACCCGCGCAGTCCACCCAAACCTCCGGGCCCTGGCAGTTCGGATCACATGGCGAATTCCGGACGGCGGCGTTCCAGCTGGTTTTGCAACCGCTCCACGATGGCACTGTGCATCTGGCTGACGCGGCTTTCGGAAAGATCGAGCGTGGCGCCGATCTCCTTCATCGTCAGTTCCTCGTAGTAGTAGAGGATGATGATCAGGCGTTCGTTGCGGTTGAGGCCCTTGGTAACCAGCCGCATCAGATCGGTCTTCTGGATCCGGCGCGTGGGGTCTTCCCCCTTCTTGTCCTCGAGGATGTCGATTTCCCGCACATCCTTGGAGCTGTCCGTTTCGCACCACTTCTTGTTGAGGCTCACCAGACTGGCGGCATTGGCTTCCACCAGCAGTTTCTCGAAGTCCTCCCGCGAGAGCTGCATGTATTCCGCCACCTCGGCGTCGGCGGGGGCCCGGCCCAGCCTGGTTTCCAGGGTTTTGAGCGCTTCATTGAGCTTGCTCGCCTTGGAACGCACCAGCCGCGGCACCCAGTCCATGGTGCGCAGTTCGTCAAGCATCGCTCCGCGGATGCGGGGCACGCAGTAGGTTTCGAATTTCACCCCCCGCGACATGTCAAACGCATCGATGGCGTCCATCAGGCCGAAGGTACCGGCTGAGGTGAGGTCGTCGAGTTCCACCCCCTCCGGCAGCCGCGACCAGATCCGCTCGCCGTTGTAGCGCACCAGCGGCAGGTAGATCTCAATCAGCCTGTTTCGCAGGGTTTCGTCGGACTGGTCGGCTTTGAACCGCTTCCAGAGTTCCAGCACCTCTTCGGCAGCTGGTTGCGAATAGGGTTGGTACGCCACGGCATCCTCCATGAAAGGGCGATCATCACATTGCGGGAAGGCCCGCGCGGGGCCATCCTCCGCCACACCACACATCCACCGCCGTTTTCATCTTGAAAACGGCTGCGGTTGCCGCCGACCGAACACTCTCCGTGTCTCTTCGTCGGGCAGCCATCACGAACTTGAAAACTTCTTGAATTTTTTTTCAGGCGCCTGCGTTCTCGGCCCCACTCTTCCTTGTCGCCCGCGCCTCACTGTCCGTGGAAAAAGTCATCTCTGACCTTTTTCCACTCGGCCGATCGCAGGAAACGTCGAGGGTTTCCTGGGTCGACCACCGCCGCATCCGGCGGCGGGTACTTTATCCACAGCCTGCTAATCACCCGCGCTCCCGCGGCGCGACCGTCAGGCAGCCATCTGGATTTCCTCGGCCCCCAGGGTGGCAAACACTTCGATCACTTCACCTGCCACCTCTTCCTCGGCCAGCACCGTCAGGCCCACCAGGTTGCGACAGAGAATCTCACGCAGGGCCAGCCGCCGAACTCCTGGCACGACGACCACTCCAGCCGTCCCACGCTCCAGTCGCGGGCCCACGGCCCGGCGCACCTGCGCCAGCATCTGGGCCTGCGCGCGGGGAACATCGCCACCAGCCAGCGTCTCGGCCGCGCTGGCCGTCAGGATTACAACTCGCAGCTTGCCGTCGGTATCGCGGGCCCTGCGGCAGAGCGTGCGGCTCTGCGCGCGGCGCACCGTCTCGGCCAGCTGGGCAGGCTCGCCTGCCGTGGCGGCGTGGTCCGACATGATCTCCAGCAGCTCTGCCAGCGGGCGGATCGGCACTCCGTCACGCAGCAGGCTTTGCAACGCGCGATGGATCCGGGGGATGGAGAGAACTCCCGGCACAATCTGCTCCACGAGCGACGGCTGTCGCGCCCGCAACGATTCGATGAGCCGGCTGGTGGCATCGCGCGACAGCAGCGTGTCGGCATGGCGGCGCACCGCTCCCTCGAGAGCCCGGATCAGGCAATCGGCATCGTCGAGCACGGTGGCTCCACGACGCTTGGCTGTTTCCGCCTGTGCTGGACCCACCCACCGCCCGCGCCGCGAGCTGCCAGGGTCGACTCCCTCGGCACCGTCCACCGGCAGCGTTTCCCCAACGGCGGCCAGAGCGAGCGATTTTCCGGCGGGAATTTCGGCCTCGCAGGCGGTCTCGCCGGCCACCATCACCCGGTAGCCACGCCGCGGAAGCGACAGACAATCGCGAAAGGCAATGGCCGGCACGACGATCCCCAGATCGGCGGCCACGCTGCCCCGCAGGGCGGTGGCGGCAGCAATCAGGGCAGGCTCCGGGCCGGTCACCAGCCCGATCAGATTCTGGCCGAGTTCGACCACGATCCGCTCCTCGCCCAGCACCTCTTCGCCCAGTGACGGGCCTGCCGTCTCCAGCCCCGCCGCGCCACTGGCGGGCACAACCGGCTGGCGGTGTCCAAACCACCACGCCCCAGCCATGGTCGCTACCGCCATCGTGAACAGCGGCAGGAAGGGGAGATCGGTGAGCGAAAGGAGCCCCAAAAACACCGATGTGATCAGGAGGGCCTGCGGCCGGGAAACAAACTGCCTGCCCAGCTCGCGGGAAAGGTCGACCGCCTGACTCGACCGCGAGATCAGCAGGCCGGTGGCGACCGAGACAAACAGCGATGGCACCGCACTCACCAGCCCGTCGCCGATCGTCAGCCGGGAGTAGACATCGAGCGCTTTGGACAGCGGCATGCCATGCTGGAGCACGCCGATGGCGAGGCCTCCCAAAAGATTGATGAGCGTGATGATCACGCCGGCCACAGCCTCGCCCCGCACAAACCGGCTGGCGCCGTCCATGCTGGCGAAGAAGTCGGCCTGCCGCTGCAGTTCCTGCCGCTGGTGGGTCGCCTGCTCGCGGGTGATCGCTCCCGCCTGGGCCTCGGCATCGATGGCCATCTGGCGGCCGGGCAGACCGTCGAGGGCAAAGCGGGCAGCCACTTCGCTGGTGCGGGTGGTTCCCGCGGTGATCACCACAAACTGAATAATGGCGATGATGGCGAAGATCACCGCTCCCACCACCAGATTGTTGGCTGCCACAAACTCGCCGAAGGCGTGGACCACTTCGCCGGCGGCACCAGCTCCATCGATCGCCGCGCGGGAGAGCACCAACCGCGTGGTGGCGATGTTGAGGACGAGCCGAACGAGCGTCGAGCCGAGCACAAACGTGGGGAAGACACTCATCTCCAGCGGCGTGCGGGCCGCGAGGGCCCCCAACAGCGCCAGCACAGAGATCGTGAGATTGGCTGTCAGGAGCAGGTCGACCAGCAAGGGCGGCACAGGGGCCAGCACCACCATCACCGCCAGCAGGATCGCCACCGGCAGCGCGAAATCCAACACACGCGACGAGAGGCCGCGGGGAGATGCTGCTGCAGGACGGGAGTGGGCCATGGGACGTTCTCGGATCGGAAGGCGGGACGGCCGACGGCCCGCCGCAGGCCGCTGGACAAAGGCTGGGACCAGCAGCGTCGTCCACCACAGGCGTGCGGCTCACAGCTGGTCAGGGCGGGGACAATACCGGCTGTGCGAAATGCAGTCCAGACCGCTCGCAGTCGGCAAAGCGGCTATCATTTCTCCTTTTGGTGCCGCGGTCTGAACCGTGGTCAGCCCCCCAGATTCGCTCCCCCGCAGGAAGAAAGCAGCGATGCGATTCAACCAGTTTGGTCTGGCGTTTGAGTATCCCGACAACTGGTCGGTCGACACCGACGACTCGGGCGGGCGGCACGCCACTGTCACCGTCTACACACCGGAGGGAGGATTTTGGTCGGTGAGCGCCCATGCATCTGGGCCTGCCCCCGAGCAACTCACCGACGCCGTGGTGGTGCAGATGCGCCAGGAGTATCAGGATCTCGACGTGGAGCCGGCGCAGGATTCAGTGGTTGGCCAGCAGCTCATCGGCTACGACTTTAATTTCTACTGCCTCGACCTCACCAACACCGCCCAAGTGCGTCTGCTCACCAAGCCACGGGCTGTGTATCTCTTTTTGTGCCAGGCAGAAGATCGCGAGTGGGAGGCGGTGTCACCGGTATTTGCCGCGATGACGCAGAGCTTTGTAAAGTCGATCGCGGCTGCGCTTCCGGGAAGAGACGGGTAGCGATTCGTTCGACTTTTGCAGATTTTTGCAGAGCTCGGCAGAGCTTGCACGTCACACAGGTCGGGACTGCCCATGCCCCATCGCCGGTTCAGCGTTCAGGAAGGGTGATGGAGGCGGAGGGATCGGCGAACGCTCGAGGAGCGCAGGGCCGCTGCGGCCCAAGCGACGAGACTTTTGCCGTCCCGCAGCCGGTGCGTTACGGAGCTTGCATGTCAATCTAGGTCCGGGACTGCCCATGCCCGACGCCTGCCGTTCGCTGCGGCCCTCCAGGGC